>MNIJ01000014.1 GCA_001919715.1 Acidobacteria bacterium 13_1_20CM_58_21 | reverse complement strand
CTATCGCGACCCCATTCTGGATTCGAAAACGCTGACCGTGTGCATCAGCCAATCTGGCGAAACCGCGGACACGCTGGCGGCCCAGCGCGAAGCAAAACTCAAGGGCTCGCCCTCACTGGCGATCTGCAATGTGATGGGGTCCATGATCACGCGCGAAGCCAATGGCACGATTCCAACGCACGCCGGGCCGGAGATCGGAGTGGCCTCCACCAAGGCTTTCACTTCGCAATTAACCGCGCTGCTCCTGCTCGCTTCCCATCTCGGCCAGGTTCGCGGCAGGCTAAGCGAAGGTGCCGCCAGAACGTTAATGCAGGAATTCACACGCATTCCCCACAAAATCGAGACAGTTCTGCAAATGGATGAATCTGGATTTTACGAAGACCTGGCGCGGCAATTCTTTCGCTATACCGATTTTCTCTACCTTGGCAGGGGAATCCACTACCCGATCGCGCTCGAAGGCGCACTGAAGCTCAAGGAAATCTCGTACATCCACGCTGAAGGCTACCCGGCCGGCGAAATGAAGCACGGGCCCAACGCGCTGATCGACGAGAATCTGCCGGTCGTGGTCTTGGCGACACGCGACGAATCCGACCCCGAAACAATGACGCGCTACGAGAAGAGCGTTTCCAACATCAAGGAAGTCAAGGCGCGCGACGGCATCGTCATCTCTATTGTCACCAAGGGAGATCATCTCGCGCGCGAGGCCTCCGATCACATCGTCGAACTTCCTCCCGCGCCGGAGTTGCTGGTGCCCTTGCTGGAAATCATCCCGCTCCAATTGCTCGCGTATCACATCGCCGTACGCCTCGGATGCGACGTCGACCAGCCGCGCAACCTGGCGAAATCCGTCACCGTGGAGTAGTCGGGGCCGTTTCCGCTACTATAGGGATATGCTTCGTTATTTTCGCCCGTGTCTCGGCGCTATCTCGCTCTTCTTGCTGCCGGCCGGATTTCCTACTCAGGCTCCGGACGCCGTCACCGCGCCATTGCGCGAAGTCCACGCGGACGGCGAAAAACTCTTGAACGAAGCACAGGTCATCGCGATAACCGGCCTGGTCACCGGCGCGCAGATCGGCCGGAATGATTTGCAAACCGGCGCCGACAAACTCGTGCAAAGCGGGCTATTCGCCAAGGTGAGTTACAACTTCCAGACGAAGTACGCCGCCATCCTGGTGACTTATCACGTGCAGGAAGCCCCGCGGATCCCGGTGTACTTCGACAACATTCCGTGGTTTTTGGATTCAGAGCTGGGCAATGCCATCCGCAATAAATTTCCTTTCTTCGACGGAACCCTGCCGGAAGCCGGGGCCGTGGTGGATCAGGCCAGCGAAGCTGTGAAGGATTTACTCTCGACGCGCGGACTGCAAGTGTCGCTCGAGCACACGGTAATCGCAAATCCGAGCGGTGAAGGTAACGTACAGGAAATCATGGTCGAAGGTGCCGCGCTCCAAATCGCGAAGCTGGAATTCGGCGACCCTTCCCTGGTAGCCTCCAAAGCCGTACAGCAACATCTATCCGAGATCCTTGGAAAGCCCTATTCGCGGTTAACCATCGATCTCTTTCTCTCCGAAGCAATAAGGCCCATTTATCTGCAGCAGGGGTTTCTGCGCGCGAAGCTCGGTCCCCCAGAAGTTCGGCTCACGGGTGATCCCAATCAGAAGCTGCCCTCGCAGATTCCTGTCTATGTGCCGATAGCGTCGGGCGCGGTCTATCGCTGGAAAGACATCCATTGGACGGGAAACACGCTGGTATCGGCATTCACCTTGGACGACCTGCTCGGGATCAAGCAAGGAGAGATCGCCGATGGCATGCAGATCGAAGCAGGCTGGGATCGCGCTCGCGAAGAATACGCTCATCGTGGCTATCTGGAAGCAAAGCTTGATGCGCTTCCGGCGTATGACGATCAGGCGCATACGGTTTCCTACTCGGTGAGCATTCAAGAAGGCCCGCAATTTCACTTTGGCAAAATGGTCCTCACTGGGATTTCCCCTGCTGCCGAACGAAAGCTGCACGCCGCCTGGCCAATCGCTGCCGGTGAGATTTTCGACAAAGCAAAGTTCGAGGAACTGTTGGCGAAGCTGCAAACGCACCAAGAACAGGTCTTCGGCGAGTTACCGGTGCATTATGAGAACGTGGGCCATTGGCTGCAGACGGATGCGGGAAGCGGCACGGTTGATGTGCTTCTGGATTTCAAGTAATTTCTGATGCGGCGCAATCTGCGACGTGAGCGGAACTCTGAGATATACTCAGCACTGGAATGAAAGACCTTATCCACATTCGCCATCAGGAGGGCTCCACTGTGTCCGCGGAAGAAAAAGAGAATCTTCTTCTGGCTCGCTTCGCCAGCGTCCCTTCTCTTGTCGTCGCGCTCTCCGGTGGCGCGGATTCCGCTTACCTGGCCTGGGCAGCTCACCGGGCGCTAGGTGCCCAAGCCCTATGTGTCACGGCGCTCTCGCCGAGTTACTCCGCCCACGATCGCGCCGTAGTGGAAGAGTTTGTGAACAAGTTGGGCGTGCGCCACGAATTTATCGAAACGCACGAAATGGATAATCCCGCGTACCGCGCGAATGCGGCTGACCGTTGTTATTTCTGCAAAGACGAACTGTTTTCAGCGTTGGACGAATTAGCGCATGCCCGTGGTTTTGCCGCCGTGGCCTATGGCGTCAATGCCGATGACCCGCTCGATTTTCGTCCCGGCCATCGCGCCGCGAGAGAGCATCAGGTACTTGCTCCTCTTCTCGATGCCGGCCTCAGCAAGGCCGAGATTCGGCTTCTCTCGCACCGTGCGGGGTTACCCACCTGGGACCGGCCAGCCTCCGCTTGCCTCGCCTCTCGTTTGCCCTATGGCACGGAAGTGACGTTGGAGCGCCTGGCGCTAGTGGAACGCGGCGAAGCAGCGCTGCGCGGGCTTGGATTTCGCCAATTCCGCGTGCGGCTCCACGATCGGCTGGCGCGCGTGGAGATATCGCCCGAAGAAATGCCTCGCGCACTCGCACCGGAAATGGCGGTCGCCATAGCGGACCGGCTAAAAGCAGCAGGCTTTACTTACGTCGCCCTGGACCTTGAGGGATATCGCCAGGGCTCTCTGAACGAGACCCTTTCTCCCGCCGGCCCGCGTACTGCACGGACTGCTCGGGGAACATAATTCCCTGCTCGTGCGTAACTATAAGTGGGACGGCACACGTCTCTCGACCGTTACGGAGGATGGATGGCGCGCCACGGCAACCTTTGCATACCGCTTGTGCTCTTTTCGGGCGCCGTGGTCCTGGCCGGCTGCAACAGCGGGGCTTCGCTTAGCGGCACCTTCGATCGCCACTATAACGTGAGCGGTCCGATTCGCCTGGAACTCACCAATGCCTCCGGTGACGTGGACATCACCGGCAGCGCCGATGGCAAGGTGCACGTGCGCGGCGAAGTCCGCGCATCGGGATTCGGCTTTGAAAATCCGCAGACGCGCCTGGACGATACCCTCGCGAATCCCCCGATCGAACAAAGAGGCGACACCATTCGCATCGGAAAAGAAATGTCTCGCGTGCGCAATATCAGCATCGCTTACACCATTCAGGTGCCGCGGGACACGGAAGTCAGTTCCACCCTCGCATCCGGAGCTCAGACGATTCGTGACGTGCGCGGCCCGGTGAAAGTGCAGGCCGCTTCAGGGGTCATCCGTGTGGAAAAAATAGAGCGCGACACTCAACTTACCACCCTCAGCGGGACAGTGTCGGCCACTGACATTGGCAGTGATGTCCGCGTATCGTCCGCTTCCGGAAGTGTGACGGTGTCGAACGCCCGGGGCGACGTGCGCGTGAACGCCACTTCGGGCATCATTAGCGTATCGAATCCCGGGGGGCGGATCGAAGCGGATACCGCCAGTGGCGAAGTCGAGATTCATGGCGCAGCAAAAGACGTCAAGGCACATGCAGCCTCGGGACGCGTTTTCGTGCAGGGAAATCCAGGCGCGGACAACTACTGGGAACTTAGGACAGTATCAGGTGCAGTTCAACTTGGCATCCCAGCCTCTGCGAATCTCCATCTCTCGGCAGAAGCAGTCTCCGGCGAGATTCGCACCGATATTCCGATCGTCAATGCTGGCTACCACAAGAGGGCAGGTCTACACTACATCGCCGTTTCAATCGCCGCCATTGCAGGCGCAGGGTTTGCTATCCTTTTCAGGTCGAAAAAATTCTGAATGACTAGCGCGTGACGAACTTGGGTTAGAATTCACCTGTATGGCTTCTCAGCCCTTCTCTAGGTGCGCGATTTCGATTCTCTTTCTTTGCGCGGCGGCTTCTTCACTCTGCGGTCAGGCCCCAGCGCAAGATGAAAAGAATCAGAACCCATTGCCGCCATCGTCCAAAGTCGTCGCCTCCGGGCAGACCGCTCCCGCCAAACAATCCACGCCGGGAGCAGAATTGCAGCAAGCCATCAGCAGCGCCGGGAACGACCGCGCGGCGCTGGTCCGGAATTTGGAGGCGTTCCTAAAAGAATATCCGGATTCGCAGCAGCGGCCACAGATTTACCGCGCCCTTGTCGAAGCCAGCATGCAATTGCAGGACAACGCGCGCGCCGCCAGCTACGCGGAACGCATCGTCGCTCTCAGCCCTGACGACATCTCCATGACCATCTTGACAATTCAGCTGCTCGAACAGAACGGCGACGAAGCGGCTCTCCGCCGGGCCACAAACTATGCCACCCGCGTGTTGGAATTTGTCGAACGCAGCTCGTCCGCGAAATCGCCGAAGGTTTCCCAGGAAGAGTGGACCGCGGAAAAGAACCGGGATCGCATGTCCGTGCTGACGATGCGCGGAAGACTCGAACTGAAATTGAAGGACACCGTTGCGGCTCAAAAAGATTTGGCGGCGAGTTACGCGGTCCTGCCCAGCGCCACGGCCGCGGAGCAGCTCGGTGAAATCGCCGAATTGAAAAAGGATTCGAACGGCGCGATCCAGCAATACGCGCGCGCTTTCGCGCTGGCCGACGCAACGAACGGAAACGCCAGCCGCCGCGAGATCCGGCAAAAACTGGGCAATGTCTGGCGACTTGCCCACGGCTCCGACGATGGTCTGGGCGATTATTTGCTCCGCACTTACGATGACGCCTCGCAGGCCTCCATCGCGGCCAAGCCGAGGAAAAATGCGGACGCCCACGAAATCGTCGATTTCACGCTCAGGAGAGCGCCCCAAGGGACGGCTTTCCCGCTGAAAGACACGAGGGGGAAAGTCTTGGTCGTTAATTTCTGGGCCACCTGGTGCGGCCCTTGCCATGTGCTTGAACCTTCCTTCGCTCGTGTCGCTGCGGACTTCCAGCCGAATCCGGATGTGTTTTTTCTGGCCGCCAACTGTGACGAAGACGAGTCTCTGGTGGCTCCCTATCTGGCGGCGGACAAGCCTCGCACGGTGGTCGTATTCGCAGATGGTCTCGACCGGTTCTTCACCGTCAACTCTTTCCCGACGGTGATGGTGATCGATCGCGCCGGGAAAATTGCCTATCGCTCGGATGGTTTCGAACCTGATACCTTTGAAGCCAACCTCGAAGCGGCCGTCCGCCGCGCGCTGGTTCTGCCCCGCGCGTCACCGCCTGCTGGAAACCCCGCCCCTTAGCGCGCAGAGCTCTAGCCGCGCATCGATGAACTTTGCGGATGTTTCTCGGCCACTTCCTGAGCGGCCAAGATGGTGTTGACGTGGATTCGAACGGTGTCTTCCACCCGTCGCGCATACCCGCCGGCAAGTGTGGTCACCACGGGAATCCTGCGCCGGCGCGTTTCCTCGAAAACCTGCCGATCGCGTTGTTTCAAACCTTCTTTCGTCAACGCCAGTCCTCCAAGCTGATCTTCGCAGTAGGGGTCGGCGCCGCCAACGTAAAAAATAATATCCGGCCGAAAATCGTCCAGCGCCTGCCGCACCGCCGGAATCAGCACGCCCAAATACTCATCGTTATCGGCCCGGTCGGCCATGTTGAGATCGATACTTGATGGCGGCTTGTGCGCCGGATAGTTGTTCTCCTGATGAATGGAAACCGTGAATACCGTAGGATCGTTTTGAAAGATGGCGGCGGTGCCGTTACCGTGGTGCACATCGGTATCCACAACCATGGCCTTTTTCACCGCGCCATCCGCCTGCAGTTTGCGAATCCCCACGGCCACGTCATGTATCGCGCAGAATCCTTCACCATGCCCGGGATGCGCATGATGAAATCCCCCGCTCAAATTCGCACCGAAGCCGTCGCGTAGCGCTGACTGCGCGGCGAGGATGGTTCCACCAGCGGCAAGCCACACCGCTTCGACCAGTTCCACCGAATACGGCACTTCCAGCAGCATCACTTCGCTGGCGGTAAGCGTGCCGGTCTTCAGTTTGCGCAGCCAGTCTGGCGTGTGAACACGCAGCATGTCTTCGTCTGTCGCAGGATTTGGACGCAAGAAATCTTTCTGCGTGGCAACGCCTTCGCGGAGAAGCATTTCATGGATGAGACGGAATTTCTGCGATGGAAAGACATGCGTACCGAGGTTCAGGTCGTAGCGTTCGTGATATACCAACTTAAATGGAAGCATGTGGCAAGAAGCAATCGATTCTGGCGTCTGCGCCGCTAGCCGGAAACCCTTACGAACTAATTCTCGCGCTCCAGGATGAAGTCGGGGAGCGTGGCGAGAGCCCGGGCATACTCGGAGTCCAGATGGCCGTTGAGACACGCCTTGGCGCGATGCGCGAAGTCTTGCGCCAGATTGCGGGCACGGCCGAGCGCGCCGGATTCATGAACCAACGAAACGATTGTTTCCGGCCGCACGGAATTAAATTCTTTTTCTTCCAGCACGCGGGCGACAAGCTCGCGCGCGTCGCGGTGGCCGTTTTCCATCGCGTAAATCAGGGGCAACGTGACTTTACCCTCTTTCAAGTCGCTGAGAACAGGTTTGCCGAGTTGCTCCGCTGACGCCGTAAAATCGAGCAAGTCATCGACAAGTTGAAACGCTAGGCCCGCGTATCGACCATAGTCGGCGAGGGCCTGCTCTTCTTTACCCTCGAGACCGCCCAGGACCGCGCCGAGCCGCGCGCAACCACTGAAGAGACAGGCAGTCTTGTAAGTAGCGAGCCGCAGCGCGTCGTCTTCTGTCACGTCGATGCGGCCGATTTTCGCGAGTTGGATCAGTTCGCCTTCGACCATTTTCCGAGTCAGGTCGATCAGAATGTCGAGAATGCGAAAATTGTGCTCTTCCATAGCCATCTGAAAGGATTGCATGTACAACCAGTCGCCGGTCAGCACGCTGCGATGATTGCCCCATCTGGAATTGGCGGACGGGCGGCCGCGGCGTGTGTCGGCGCTGTCGATGACGTCGTCGTGGATCAACGTCGCGCTGTGTAGAAGCTCGACGACGGCGGCTAGGCGAATGGCGCTGTGGTCCCTACGGCCCGCATAGCTCGCGGAAAGAAGCAGGAGCGCGGGACGCATGCGCTTCCCTCCCCCGCCCAGCAGATACGCGACGATTTCTGAGACGGGTGGAAAGGCGGCATCACTCTGTCGCGCGAGCTCTTCCTCGACCAAAATGAGGTCGTCGCGGACGAGATCAAAAATCTCTTTAGCCGTGAGAACCGCGATGACAAATCTCCTGATCTAACCCTGGTCCTTCAGGCCTCGGGTCGCAAGAGTTGCTGGCCGAACAAGACCGAAGAAGCGGCGAAAATTCTCGGAAGTGGCGGCGGCAACTTCATCCGGCGACAAGTTTCTCACACTCGCGAGCATGTGCGCTACCTCGGCAACGTAGGCGGGCTCGTTGCGTTTGCCACGTCGGGATTGCGGCGCAAGATAAGGAGCGTCCGTCTCAATCAAAATCTTCTCCAGCGGCAATTCCTTCGCTACGTCGCGAAGGTTCTGCGTTTTCGGATAGGTTGAATTGCCCGCAAAAGAAACCAGGAAACCCATCTCGACTCCGCGCCGCGCATCCTCGAGCGTGCTGGTGAAGCAGTGCAGAATCCCGCCGAGGCCAGTTGGTCGCCAGACTTCTTCCAAGAGCTTCAGGCAATCGGGCCATGCGTCGCGGCAATGAATGACGATCGGCAGTTTTGCACGCTGCGCAAGATCCATCTGGTCGCGGAATACGCGGTGCTGGACTTCGCGCGGAGAATGATCGTGGTAGTAGTCGAGACCGATCTCGCCCCAGGCGATGACTTTCGGATGCTTGGCCAGTCGGGCCAGGTCATCCAAATGTTGCTGCATTACCTCCTTCGCTTCGTGGGGATGTATGCCGACAGTGGCGTAAATCCAATCATGCTGCTCGGCAAATGGTAATGCGGAATCCAGTTTCTGCGGGCCGGGGCCGGTGCCAATGGCGAGCAGCGTCGAGACGCCAGCCAAACGCGCGCGATCGAGCACGGTTTCGCGGTCCTCGGCGAATTGCGGGAAGTCGATGTGCGCGTGTGAGTCGATCAGTTCCATGGAGAACAATATGATTTTTGTGGCCCAGGAGGGGCTGTGCCAAAACCTACTTGAGCCGGGCGCCGATTTCGACGTCTTCGTCGGGGAAACCTGCCAGGACAGGGCGGCCTTCGGGGCCGACGGAGGCGGCGATGATCATGCCGTTAGATTCGACGCCGCGAAGCTTGCGCGGCGCGAGGTTGACCACGACGGCGACTTTGCGGCCGATCAGTTTTTCCGGTTCGTAGTATTGCGCGATCCCGGCGCAAATCTGGCGAATCTCGGTGCCGATATCAACGGTGAGCTTGAGCAATTTATCCGCGCCAACGATGCGTTCGGCGGTTTTGATCTGCCCGACACGCATCTCGATCTTGGCGAAATCCTCGATGCCGATTTTCTCCGCCGCGCCTTGCGATGCGGCAGTGGTGCTGCCGGCGGCCAACGCGCTCGCGGGCGTGGGCGCGGAAACGGGCGACGGCTGCTTTTGTGCTTCGTTTTCCATGGATTCCATCCTCTCGATTGCTTCTGCTTTTTCGATGCGCGGGAAAAGCGCTTGAGACTTGCCGAGTGGCGTACCCGGCGTAAGCTGTCCCCAGCGGAGTTCGCCTATCGGCCAATCACCCAAAGTGGTTGGCTGGCCCAGCTGTTTCCAAAGTTTGGTTGTCGACTCCGGAAGAACGGGGTGAGCTAGAACTGCTACAAATCGCAAAGCTTCGGCGGCATTGTACAAAACCCTGGATAGACGACCGCGCCTGGTGTCATCCTCAGCCAGAGCCCAGGGCTTGTTGGTGGTCAAGTAGGCGTCGACTGCCGAGATCAAGGTCCAGATTGATTCCAAAGCCCGTGAAAAGTGAAAGTTTTCCATGCCCCAGACTGCCAGCCCCGCGTTGGGACTACTTACAGTCATGAGCTCAGCGATTTGCCGGATACCCTGCCCAGCTTGATCTTCGCTGTCTGAAAGTCTGTCCGTAAATAGCGGATCAGGAATCTTGCCGTCGAAATACTTTTCAATCATCGTGAGCGTGCGGCTGGCGAGGTTTCCGAGGCCGTTGGCGAGGTCGCTGTTGTAGCGCTGGACGAGGGACTCGTAACTGAAATTGCCGTCTTGGCCGAAGACGGTTTCGCGCAGAAGATAGTAGCGAAGAGCATCCATGCCGAGAACATGCACGATCGGCCGCGGACGAACAACGTTGCCGAGCGACTTGCTCATCTTGGTGCTGTCCATGAGCAGCCAGCCATGTGCCCAGATTTGTTTGGGCAATGGGAGGCCGGCGGCCATCAAAAATGCCGGCCAGTAGACGGCGTGAAATCGAATAATTTCCTTGCCAACGAGATGAACATCCGCGGGCCAGAAACCAGTTTTCTCATACTGCGGCCCGCCGACCGCACTGAGGTAGGCGGTGAGCGCGTCGAACCAGACGTAAAAGACATGCGGTTCTTCGCCAGGGACGGGAATGCCCCAGCGTATCGTGGTGCGTGTGATGCTGAGATCCCGGAGGCCGCCTTCGACAAAGCTGAGAACTTCATTCCGGCGGGCTTCCGGTTGAATGAAGGCCGGATGCTTAGCATACCAGTCGAGAAGCGGTTTTTGAAATGCAGAGAGTTTGAAGAAATAATTTGCTTCCGTAACGGTTTCCGTTGGACGGCCGCAATCGGGACAGTTCTCGCCAGGCTTTACGTCCACATAGGCATTATCGTAGATGCAGTATTGCCCGGTGTAGTGTCCGGGGTAGACGAACCCGTTTTCGCGGCATTGCTTGAAAAGCCACTGCACGGTATGTGCGTGCTTTAAGTCAGTGGTGCGGATAAATTCGTCGCCTTGAACACCGAGTTCGTCCCAAAGGGCGCGCCACTCGGCGGCCATCTTTGCGACAAACTCCGATTCGGGAACACCAGCCTTCTTGGCGGAGCGCTCGACGTTGACGCCGTGTTCGTCGGTACCGGTGGTCAAGACCACGTCGTAGCCCTGCATGCGTTTGTAGCGGCGGATGGTGTCACACACGACGGTCGAATACGTGTGGCCGATGTGCGGTAAGCCGTTCGTGTAATAGATCGGCGTGGTCAGATAATATTTTGGTTTTCCGGTCATTTTTTGTGTATTCAGTCTTCAGTTCTCAGCTCTAGGTAAGGAAAGCTGGCGGCGCCGCTACGACCCCATGGCCTTCGCGACACCTTTCTAAGCTGGGGCGCAGGCGACGCCGACCGCGGCCGACTGCCTCGCGGCAAACCGAAATCAAATCGAAGAGGCTACGATGTATCGCACCCCTAACGAGCCCAAGCATCATCACGAATGCGCCTCATAGGCGCGGAGGGCTTCGCTGATCACGCGCTGCAGTGGCACGTTTTTTTCGACGGCCAGCTTGCGGCAGTCGTCGTATTCGGGCGCGACGTGCAGGATGCGGCCGTTCACGCGAGAAATCTTGATACGCACGTCGCCGAAGGCTGTTGTGACATTCAGGAATTCGCGCGGCAGCGTGCGACGTTGCGCCCGGTAGGTGCGCGCGCCGAATGTCGTGGTTTCGGCAAAGATCAGCGAAATGAGCGTATTGGTATCCTGCGGCTTGCACAAAACCGTGAGCAGCGTGCCGGGACGATTCTTTTTCATTTGCACCGGTGTGGTGTAAACGTCGAGCGCGCTTGCGGCCAAAGCCTTTTCCAGGAAGTAGCCGTAGATTTGAGGATTCATGTCATCGAGATTCGCTTCAATCACCGCAATTTCTTCGTCGAAGCCGGCCACCGATTTTCCCGCGGCCTCCCCGATCATGAGGCGGACAACGTTGGGCTGGCCTTCGAGATCAGCAGTGCCCGCTCCGTAGCCGATGTCGGTGACGCTCATCGACGGCTGCGGACCGAACCATTCGCATAACGTGGCAACAATGGCCGCGCCAGTGGGGGTGACGAGTTCCTTTTGTACGCCGTTGGAATAGGTGGGCTTGCCTTGCAGCAAATTCGCAGTGGCGGGCGCGGGGACGGGCAAAATTCCGTGCGCCATTTTTGCCGTTCCGCCGCCGACGTTCAAAGCGGAGCAAGCGAACTCTTCGATGCCCAGAGCGTGAAATCCGATGCACGCGCCAACAATGTCCACGATGGCATCAACGGCTCCCACTTCGTGAAAATGAATTTTCTCGAGAGGCACGTCGTGGACGCGGGCCTCGGCTTCGCCAAGTTTTGTGAAGATCGCAGCGGCACGGTCGCGCACACCAGGCGCGAGCTGGGATTTCTGCAAGATTTCAAGAATCGCGCTGAGCGAACGATGCTTCGACTGATCTTCTGTCTTCACCTTAACGTAGGTTGCGGCCATGCCGTTCTTCCAAACTTTTTCGGCCGTAAGTCCCCAGCCAGGGACCCGCAGGCCGCCCAGTTCAGTGCGAAGCTGTTCCACGTCACAGCCAGCATCGACTAGCGCGCCGAGGGTCATGTCACCGCTAATGCCGGAAAAACAATCGAAATAAGCGAGTTTCATGGGATGCCGCCGTGCGGGTGGGACTGCTGCCTGAAACGGCTCTCCGCCGGGTGCAGATTGATACTATCGGCGGAACGTGAGGGTGTCAAACGGTGGCCCTGTTGTGCAGTTCTGTCGCATGCCCCGGACGCACGGTCGCCAGGGCGGTCCAGCAGGGGCAAAGCGTAGATAGAACGCGGCGACTTAGGCCATCCTGGCGTTCCTTCCTGTTTCGTCTTGCTTCTTCCTTGTCGATTGTTGAGCCATCCGTTAGCGAAGAGCGACACCCTGCCGTGTCGATCCTGCGAGGCTTGGAATTGTCATTGTTCAGGGTTTGTTCATTCCAGACGAAGCTGGCAGGGAGAGGCGAGGAGAAGTTGAATTCTTGTAGCGTCCAGCCAAGGCCCCGTGCACGTCTCTCTCAGAAACTGAATCAGACCACGTCGCCCCCGACTACGCACGAGGCGAGCCAGATGTGCCGTGTTTTGCGCCAAGGTGTTCAGCAGATGTCCCAGTCGCATCAGGAAGTGGTAACCCTTCATGGCCTTCCAGTCCTGCGAAAAGCAATGCTCGTACTGATAGCCTTGACACTTCTCCACCAAAAAGTTGCTTTCGATTCCCCAACGATGCCGTGCCCCCAGGTTGCATCGCTCATGCACGTTCTCCCGGCTCAGCGGTTCGCTGGAGATCCAAGCATGACGCGAGGCTTTCTGCACCGGCTTGGTCGAATCCGGGGCCAGTTCTTCCCAGGTTTCTTCGCAGATCCCCACATGCAGAATTTGCCTCCTCCGTTCTCTCTCTCCGTAGCGATACTCGATGTCATTCACCCAGCGGAAACGTTGCTTGCGATCACCCCAGTGCTGCTCCCAATGATGGTGGCGCTGCAGTTGTCCGAGCCCGCGGACCTCTTCCCACACCGACGGCAGCGAGTCGTCCTGCAGCACGATCATGAATTGCCAATGGTAGTGCCGGCACAGTTCTACGACCGGGCCGTTGGCATACAGCCCATCCAACAAAACCAGGATCGGCAGACGCGGAAAATA
>MNIJ01000119.1 GCA_001919715.1 Acidobacteria bacterium 13_1_20CM_58_21 | reverse complement strand
CGCTGGCCGAGGGCACCAGCGAACTGCGGCATTTTTCCGCAGCCGCGGATTGTCACAGCACACTGGCATGCATAAGCGCGCTAGGCGCCGAAGTCAAAACCGACGAGGATACGGTTCGAGTGACCGGCCGCGGGCTGCGCGGCTTGAAGAGCAGTTGGCGTGCGCTGGACGCCGGAAATTCCGGCACAACCATGAGGTTGCTGTCCGGAATTTTGGCCGGGCAGAAATTCTCCTCCAAACTCACGGGAGACGATTCTTTGCAGAAGCGGCCCATGATGCGAGTCATCGGGCCGTTGCGGGAAATGGGCGCCGACATTCATGCGCGAGACGATAATTTTGCCCCGCTGGAGATTCGAGGAACCAAACTCAAAGCCATCGATTACCAGATGCCCATAGCCAGCGCCCAGGTAAAATCCGCGGTTTTGCTTGCAGGACTGTTTGCCGATGGCGTGACGTGTGTAACGGAACCGGCACGAACTCGGGATCACACCGAGCTAGCTCTGGAAGAATTTGGCGCCGCCATCGTGAAGGACGGGCGGACGATCCGAATTCACGGACTCGGCGACGCAAATGGCAGCGGCATGCTGGTCGCTAAATCGCTCAATGTGCCTGGTGATTTGTCATCGGCGGTGTTTTTTATAGCCGCGGCATCACTCTTCCCCGATTCGAACGTGCTGATTCACAACGTGGGATTGAATCCGACAAGGACAGCGATTCTTGACTTATTTGCTGCGATGGGTGCCTCGATTCAATTCCTCGGGCTCAAGAGCGCCCATGGCGAAATCGTCGGTGACCTGGCCGTCAAGGGAGCATCACTGAAAGGCGGGGTGATCGCGGGTGAACAGATTCCACTGGTGATCGACGAGTTGCCGATGCTCGCCGCACTGGGCCCGCATACGGAAGAGGGGATTGAAATTCGCGATGCTGCCGAGCTGCGAGTGAAAGAGAGCGACCGGATCGCCGCGCTCGCGGAGAATTTACGCCGAATGGGCGCGTCCGTGGAGGAGCGCCCAGACGGATTGAAAGTGCAAGGCCGTCGCGCTGGAAAATTGCGCGGAGTAGAGATTGAGCCGCACGGAGATCACCGTATTGCCATGGCGTTTGCCGTAGCCGGCCTGGCGGCCGAGGGAAACACGGCCATTCGCGACGCGGATTGCGTAGGCGTATCGTTTCCAACTTTCTTCCACGAACTGCACCGGCTTGCTGAGCCCTGGTAAAGACCCGATGCGGAATTTAGCTATTTTTTCTCGCTTATTTTTATTGAACTTCGAAACCGCGCGGCAGTGCTTGGATTATCCGCGGTCAATGCCAGAGAGTGGGTGCGCTAAAGAGTGCGCGATGTACACCATCGAAACGGCGCGGGCGGAGCCATCCCTGAGGGAATAATTCCGGCAGTGAAATAGCCGGTCCCCTGAACGCTTGTTTCCGTGTAGCTCTCAGCTGGTCTTGCGGATGGCGATGGAGCCGTAGCTGGTTTTCAAGATAATCTTCGGCCCGCGTCCGCTTCCATACTTTCCTTCCAGGTGTGAATCGCCCGACCCCGTGCCGGAAGTCAGCTTCAATGAATCCGCCTGAAACTCGCTGTCAATATCTCCAGAATGGCAATCCGCGACAATCTCGAAGCTCGAGGACTCCGGCAGGCTCAGCGTAATCCCCGCAGAAGAATTATTGATTTCGATGTCGGCTTTCGGCGGCGTGGAGAAACGAACTTCAACGTTCCCTCTGCGATTGTCGACTTTGACCTTGCCGCCAGCGTTCTCCAAGGTGATGTCGTCCTGCGTGCGCACGCTGAGGTTGCCGGGAGCGTCAAAGATTGCCAGGTTGCCCGGGCCGGCCTCCATGTGGCCGGCCAGTTGCGAGAGTGTGAGATCAGTGCGCTGTGAAATGAAGCGCACGCCCTTTGCGACTTTGTCGGCCCGGATGGCTCCGTAAAATTCGCCGTCGATGATAAGCCCGCCCGTGGCACCTGATACAGCTACATCCCCGCCGTGGCCGGAGATCTTGATGTTGCCGTTGGTGTCGGAAACTTTGATGTCGCTTTTTCGCGTATCGATACTGACGTCCCCCGCCGTGCCGCGAATCTCTATGTCACCAACGCCGTTCGTCACGTTTACAGGCTTGGCCATGTCGGCGACGACGATGTCGCCCCTTTCGTTGCGGATCGTCAGCGAGGCCTTCTTTGGTACCGCCACTTCAAGATCCAGGCTGATGCGCGAATCGCCCGTGCTCACCCCAGTAGGGTGGATTTCGTAGCCGTCGCCATTCCGCGCGATTTCGACCCCCACGCCATCGGCAACATGTTGGGCATCGTTCTCGTTCCAGGCCTTGGCATTTTTCTTCCCGGAGACTCGAATTTGCGCCTCGTCCGACGGACGCACGTTAATGTTGCCGCGGCCGTTGCGTATTGTGATGCGGGCATCCGCGGGAACGGATTTGGGCGCGACCTCCAGGTCAAAGTCAAAATTGTTTCCCCATTCACGAATGTGGCCGGGGAGATTTTCCCTGCCGTACTCCACGGCAACCACTATGCCAAGAAGGCCGAGCAGCCCCAGAACAAGAAAAACCTCGCCCGCAGTAATCTTCGCCGCGCCTGGATCGCCGGAGCGGCTGGCAGCCATCCGTTCATACATTTTGATGGCGCCCCAAAAAATCAGGATAAGCGGCCACCAATGTCCGAGCACATTGACGATGCCGAGGCCCCGGTAGTTGTGAAGGAGCAGCAGCATTCCAACGAAGAGCAGTAGAAGGCCGGGAAAAAGTGAGCTGCCGCGTCGACGAAGATTCGCCATAGACTCTTATTGCCCTTGTCCCTGACCGGGGAATTGATTTTGGGGACCAGTTGGCGCGGAGCCCGGCGCACCGGGAACTACTGGAGGAACCGACCCGGAAATGTGTCCATCGGCTGGCGCAGCCGCAGCGGCAAGGCTGATTACGCCGATGACGATGAGGATGACCGGATAAGTGTTGCCGAACGAAAAATGACCGCTGCGCATCTGGTCAAGGAGAAAAAGCACCCCGACGGTAATGATGACAGCGGGACCCATTAGCCCGCGAATCATACAGCGGCGGCAGCCGCAGCGGATACGGTCACTCATGGAGAAATGCCTCCTACGAACGGCGGTCTAGCCTTTTGCGCATCATCAAAACTCCCGCGCCGATCAAAACAGCCGGCCAGAAAAACTGTGAAATCCGGTACCAGGGAAACCAATCGAAATTATGCAGAAGCAGCAGTACGCCGGCTCCAATCAGAAGAATCGGCCCAATCGGGCGTTCTTTGGTAAAAGCATCGAGAGGATCGGCCAAGGTTTCACCGGCCTGCCGCGCCTTTGCCGTGCGGTACGCATCGACGGGCATGTAGACCCATAGCCCGGCGACACAAATCCACAAAGCAGCTGTGGCGCCGTCACTCATGGAACTATCGATTCCGGTGATGAAAAGCACTAGGAAGATGGCCAGATGAATCATGCCCTTGCCGTATTGCTCGTTATAGAACGCGCCCATCCCCGGCAAGAATCCCAGGAAGAAAGCCAACGCAGGGTTTGATCTGGCGTAGTTCGGCGACGCCAGAGGCAAACCCGAAGCGGGCAACTGGTATTGCGAATCCGCAACCGGAGCTGCCATGGGCGGTGTCGGGGCGGGTATGCCCACGATCGTCGCCAGGCACTCTTCGCAGTAGAGCACGTCGCGCACCGCACGCACGCACGCCGAGCACATGGCCTTGCCGCAGTTGCGGCAGTACCCGACGGCCTCCGCGTCGGAATGAACGGCACACTTCATGGCATTCTCCTCTCACCAATCGAGCCGCTCAGTATGGGGAATTGCGAAGCCAGAACCCGCAGATTCCTGCCGATTTCGTCGGCACGATTCTGCTGCTTGGGCGCGGACGGATTCGTGTTGTCGGTGCGCCCGGGTTGTTTGTCGGGAGAATTCTTCGGAACGGTTTGCTCTCTGGTAGCGGGATTCTGTTCGTTTTCATTCAAGCGCGTTTGAATTTCATAAACGACGCGCAGGTTGCTGACGAACTTGGCGCTGTGGGCGTAGACGCGATGCGCCCGGCGGTCAGCGTTGTGATAAATCGTGGCGGGAGAAAGATCGGCAAGCTTGGGCTTGCGAAACGAGAAACCGGTAGCCGTAAGAATGACCACGAAAGTCGCGGCGACGGAGACCGCGCTGTATACAAAACGCGGCGATTGCAGGCCGCGCAGCCAGCGCTTCGCGCGGCGCCAGCTCCTGGGGCCGAGCGTGGCTGTCAGGATTGCATCGAAAAGTTGCGGCGGCGGCTCAACCTGCGCCAGGGTCTGCAGAGTGCCGAGAACCTGCGAAACACCGGCGACCAGCGGAGTACAGCGCTCGCACCCATTCACATGGAAGTCAAAAGCGGCTTGCTCGGCAGGTTGAAGAAGTCCGTCGAGGTAATCGCTCAGCCGCGCTTCCGTCTGTTCGCAGGTCCAGTTCATAGCATGCTCCGCGCTCGCTCCGAAACTCCAGTTCTGATCATGACGGGCGCACTCCCATCTGTTGCAGTATGCGCGCTAGTTCGATGCGTCCGCGATTGATTCTCGATTTTACCGTTCCTTCCGGTACCGCCAAAACTTGCTGAATCTCGCTGTATTCCAATTGCTGCAGGTCGCGCAGGATCACGGCCTCACGGAGTTCCGGCGAAAGCCGCTTGAGCGCCGATTGCACCTGGCCGCTCAATTCGCCGAGCAGCGCCTGCTCATCCGGGCGCCGTCCAGCGGACTCTTTGTTCTCCACCACGGGCATCTTGTCGTCCAGCGAGTCCGTAAGGCGATCGCGCTTCGTTCTGCGGTAATGGTCAATCAATAGATTGCGCGTCACGCTGGTCATCCAAGTTGCAAAACCACCGTGGGCCGAACGATAACTGCCCAGAGTGCGATACACCCGGAGGAAAACATCCTGCGACAAGTCCTCGGATTGTGTGCGGTTTCCGGTGAACCGGTAACAGACGTTGAAAATGCGCCTGGTATGGCGACGCACAAGTTCCTCCCAGGCCGACCCGTCGCCCTGGAGGCATTGCTGGACCAGTTGGGCGTCCTGCTCCAACGTATCATCAGCCTCATAACCTGCTGCGGTGCAAGGCGTGTCTGCGAGTCGGCTTCTCTCTCCTAAGCCGTCTGGCAGTCCATCTCGGCCTGCCAACTATGGAACGTAAAATGCTTCCGAAATGTTCCCCTCGGGATCAGCCCCTGACTCCCCACCGTTATAAGCGGCATCTTACTCAGCAAGTTCGGAACAGACAAGGGAATCAACGAGGTCGGCCGACTCTGGCTTCAAATCGAGGTACGACGTTCTGAAATCTCCTGCTATTCCAGCCCGCGAAAGTTCAATTCTAGGGATCGACGCCGACGCTGGACCGAACGTCAACTACCGGAGTGTTTGTAAGTCACAGAATACAAACATTATAGAAATATTGAACATGTTCACTTTTGTCTTGACTTGGAGGTGCCTTTACATTATTATTTGAACATGTTCAATGTCGGAGCCGACGTCATCGGCACAGCAAAAAAGGGTGCCGGCGAGAAGACCAAGGCGGCCATCTTCGAGACCGCGCTGGAACTCTTCCGGCGAGGCGGTTTTGAAGTCACCACCATGCGGGACATCGCGCGGTCCGCCAAGGTGGCGACCGGAGCTGCCTACTACTACTTCCCGAGTAAGGAAGCGATCGTGGCCGCTTACTACGACCAGGTGCAAGTCCTGCACGCGGAGAAAGTTCGCCTAGAGCTGGGCGGAAAAGCCGGACTCCGCGAGCGCTTGGGCGTGGCAATGCATTCGAAATTGGAAATCTTGAAGGATGACCGGAAGTTTCTGGGCGCCTTGTTCCGCTACACCGGCGATCCGGACCATCCGCTTTCGGTATTTGGGAAAGGCACGCAAGCGCAGCGGAGCCAGAGCGTTGCGATTTTCCAGGAAGCGATAGCGGGCACCGACCTGAGCGAAGCACTGCGGCAACTGCTTCCGTGGGTGCTCTGGCTGGCGCATCTGGGCATGATCCTCGTCTTCATCTACGACGAAACAGAAGGGCAGCAGAGAACGCACAGGCTGGCAGACGGAATATTGGATCTACTGACACAGTTCATAGTGTTGACAAGTTCGGCGCTGGTGCGGCCCTTCGTTCAGCCCTGGCAGACAAAGATTCTAGGAATGCTGCGTGAGGCCGGTTGGACTGGAGAGACTTAAGAGCTTCGAACGAGTGAGAGGTATGCGGCCTTGAATTCCGGAATCGAGGAGGAGCGATGACCAAGTCACACAAAGCGGTCCCACACTGGTATCCCGCATCGATCGCCGCGAAGCGGCCGACGCCATGGTGGTATTGGGGACGCGCCGTCTATGTCAGCCGCCGCGACTACTCGAGAATTACAAAATATTTTCTCGCGGTCGGAATTCCGCTTGGTGTAATAGGAGTCTTTTTTCGTCTGCCGCTGGCATTTTGGATGGCCGTGGCACTCGCAGAAATCGGATTGCTGCTTCTGGCCTACTCACTCGTCGGTTTGTATCGCATGTACGGTCATCCGGGAGTGCGCTACGTGCGCCGCTTGGTGGAATTGGGCGGTGTAGAGGGCCAAGTGACCGTCGCGGACCTGCACATCGGAACCTACCGCCACGCTTTCCTGCTCTCCGACGTGTTACCGGAAGCCACCATTCAAACCGTGGATTGCTGGAACGTGGAAGGCGAGTCGCCCGAAGAAGCTGTACAGGATGTGCGCGAGCTGGAAGTGCCTCCCACGAGCAACCCGCGAATTGTGGCCTCCAAGGCGGACCACTTCACGTTGCCACTGCCGGATGCCTCTTGCGATGCGGTCTGTTTTGGGTTCGGGACGCACGAGATTCCCACGGGCGGCGCGCGAGAAAAACTGTTCAGCGAGGCGAACCGCATCTTGAAGCCCGGAGGAAGGGTACTTCTGTTCGAACACGGGTGGGACGCCCACAACTACGCGATCTTCGGCCCGGTGATCCATCACGTGACCAAGCGCCAGGATTGGGACAAATTCTTGCGCGACCGTTTTGATGACGTGAAGTACGCGCGCAGCACTCAGGCCGTCGATCTCTTCGCGGCGCGGCGCCGCTAAGGAGAATCCACATGGGGACCCAGAGCGGAGACGCCGACGTAATCGTGATTGGAGGAGGGATCGCAGGAGTTGCGGCGGCCCTCCGTCTGAAGGACCGAGGAGTGGAGCCGCTGGTGCTGGAGGCGGAGCGGCGCGTGGGTGGCCGGATGACCACCGATCGGGTCAATGGCTTTGTGATCGATCGCGGCGTTACGCTGCTTGGAAATGGATTTGTGCGCATGCGCTCGCTGGTGGGCCGTTTGGGTTTGTCGCCGCTGGTGAGCAAAGGAAGTTTCAGTGTGGGCATTCAAGATGCCATGGGTTGCCGCGGTTATCGCCGCGGGCGGTTCGAGGACCTGCTCTTGGACCGCGGAATATCCTTGCGCGCTCGCGTCGCTTGCCTGCGATTCGGATTCGATCTGTTGCGCCATCATCGCGCCCTTGTCCATGGCCGCAGCACTCTCAGCGGTTCGCTCGACGGCGAAGACGCGCGGACGTATTTCCACCGGATTGGCGGGGAAGAAGTATTCGAGCGCATCTTCCGGCCTGGCTTGAATGGTCCCGTTGGCGGGTCGGTCGAAACCTCTTCGCGCGTGATCCTCATGCAAGTGATCTGGAATCTACTCGTGCGTGGGCAATGGACTCTTGCGGATGGTGTCGATCGCATTCCGGAAGCGATGGCTTCCCAGGTGCGTGTCGTGACTGAAGGTCGGGTCCTGCATGTCGAGCAGCTCTCAAGAGGTGTTCAGGTTGAAGCTGAAGTTCAAGGCAAGCAACAGACTCTTCGGGCGCGCGCGGTCATTTTCGCAATTCCCGGACAGCTCGTGCCGGGGCTCTGCCCACAACTGCCTCGAGAACTTCAGGAGCTGCTGTCCCGAACGCAGTATTCGAGGATTGCCAACGCGGCAGTAGCGCTCTCGAATCCGCCAAGTGTTCCTTATGCAGGGTACGCCTTCACACCGGATGTTGTACCGGGCGCGGAAATCGAAATGGAGCACCTGCGCGCTCCCAATCGCTGTCCCGAAGGCGCGGGCATGGCGGGCGTCTTCCTGTGGAACACGCCAGAGTTCCGTCGTCTGGACGCCAACGATGAATCCGTCAAGCAACAAGCAAGCGAAATTGTGGAGCGGACCTTCCCGGAGTGCCGCGGCAAGGTGCTCTTTGTGCATCTCGTACGATGGAATATCGGCATCGCCCAGTTTCGCCCCGGGAGATTGCGCAAAATGACCGCCCTGCGCAACAGCCTCGCGGCTTGGGATTTCCCGTTTGACTTGTGCGGCGACTATCTCGACGGCCTCTCGAGCGAAGGCGCCCTGCGCACCGGCGAGGAGTCCGCCGACCGGACGGCCAAGAAATTGAAGGCGCATTGAAAGCAGACCGGCCAACACAACTTGACGGCGGTGGGTGGTCCCGCTAGGCTGGCCAACAGATGCAATCATCGTCGAGGAAGCTTCTGGTCGTCGTGGCCGTGGCGCTGGCGCTGGCGTATGCCATCTATCGGTCAAGCGGAATGATTCACGGTGCGAGTTTCAGCGGGACAAGGCTGTTTGAAGCTGTCCGCGGCGCGAATCCCTATTTGTTGATTCTGTCGGTGGTAGCTATATACGTTTGTTACGCCTTGAGGTCACTGCGCTGGCAGCTGTTCCAGGGCAACCTTGGGAGTTCGCATTTTTGGACCATCTACAAGATGACGCTGGCGGGATTCTGCGCAGTTTTCTTGCTCGGTCGCGCCGGTGAGCCGGTTAGACCGCTACTTCTGGCGAGGAAAGAGAAGCTACCGATCGCGGACATGTCCGGGATTTACGCGCTCGAAAGAATTTTTGATTTGGTGAGTGCGGCAGTGATTGCGGCGATTGCCCTATTGCTAAGTAAATTACACTCGCTGGCGGCGAAAACGACGGGATCGCTGCTTTTCGTGGGAGTCGCCGGAGCAACCGTATTTCTTGTCTATCTGCGTTTGCGCGGGACGGCCCTACTCGAACGACGCCTCCAAGACCGGCTGAAAGCGCACGGCTGGCGAAGCAAGCTCGCGGGGATTCTGCTTGGGTTTGCCCGTGGCGCGCAGGCCATTCGGAGTTGGGGAGAGCTGACGCTAGCGGTGCTGTATTCAACATTGCACTGGTTTCTGGTCCTGCTCGTGTATCTTTGGGTTTCGAACAGCTTTGGCGGGAAACTGGGGACGATTAGCCTCCGCGAGGCGATGGTCGTAATGGCATTCACATTAGCTGGCTCGGTTTTTCAGTTACCACTTGCCGGGGGTGGATCCCAGTTGGCTTCCATTTCTGTTTACACCACGTTATACGGGATAGAAAAGGAGCCTGCAACGGCGGCGGCGATTGTGCTCTGGCTGATTACGTTCGCGGCGTGCAGCCTGGCAGGTGTTCCCTTGCTCATCCATGAAGGGTTTTCGCTCGGGAAATTGCGCGCGATGGCCGAGCACGAAAAAGCGGGCGAAAGTGCAGCCCGGCAAGGAGAATCAGCCCAGTGAAGTGTCCTTTTTGCGCAAACGTTGACGACAAGGTGATTGATTCGCGGGAAGGCCGCGGCGGCGACACCATTCGCCGGCGGCGCGAGTGCTTGAAGTGCGGCCGCCGATTCACAACCTACGAACGCATCGACGAAATTCCCTACATGGTCATCAAGAAGGACGGGCGTCGCGAGCGCTTCGAGCGGCAAAAGATTTTGCAGGGGCTTTTGAAAGCGTGCGAAAAGCGTCCAGTGGCTACTCCCAGGCTGGAAGCGATCGTGGATGAAGTCGAAGGGGTTGTGCACGAGGCCACCGAACGCGAGCTAACCACTACGGAAATTGGCGAAATGATTATGCGCGGGTTGAGGAAGCTAGATAAAGTGGCGTATGTTCGGTTTGCCTCGGTGTACATGGACTTCAAGGATGTGCAGGAATTCATGAGCGAGCTGAAGAATCTGCTCAAGGATCGCGTCAAGAAATAATCCCTTCGGTCATTGAGGAGTTTCATGAAGAAATGTGCGGTGATTTTCTCGTGCGCCTCGTTTGGATTCGTATGCGTCCTCGCGAGAGAGAATCGCGTCGGCGCAGACGAAGAAGGCGGCTGTGGCCGAGGCGCCATTGCCCCAGGTCGACAAGGAAAAGATTCGCGCGCATGTGAAATATCTTTCCAGCGATGAGTTGGAGGGGCGGGGCAGAGGGCAGCGCGGCGGCGACATGGCCGCTGACTAAATCGGGAGACAATTTGCATCGTATGGGCTGAAGCCGGCAGGAGACGCGCTCCCGGACGCGACCTTCAAATTTACGGAGACGGGCGGGATTTGACCGATCGTTCCTTCGTCGCCGGCCGCGGCGGGCTCTCGTCGAGGATCGGAGGGCCCGGACAAGAAGTCTGCGCTGAGGGATGAAACCCGGGTGCAGCAAATGGCTCTAATCGCAGATTTGGATCGTACAAAACGGGCCAGAAGTGCTAACGAAGGAGGGAACATCGTCCTCCGCAGGTCCCTCGATTCTGCTCTTTTCGAGCGCAGGCGTGTGAACTGACCTTCTCGCCGAGCTGGATAGCCCTCGTTTGGCAAGGTTGGACGTAAACAATCATTTTACAGAGTTTACAAGCAGTTTACACGTAATTTGCGATTAATCAATGATTTGCGAGGGCAGTACGGGTTAAATGGACAAGTCGAATAGGTGTGATTGTGAATCGGACGCTCGCGATCACACACTCGGCGCCCTACCGCGGTCCTCCCCGGTACGGAAAGTGTTCCGTTCAATCGTTTCCCGGTTGCGCCCAAAAGCAGTAGTGCGCCCTTGTTGTCTCTGCTTTAGGGCCACGCGTTAGACGAGGCGGCTCAAGGTGTGCACGGGAGCCGAGAGCTATTTGTGTGTGCAAGCTCCTCGCTCTCCCAGAGAAGCACTGACGATGAGGTGAAATTGTGAAAAGACATTCTCTTTTTATCATGGACGTAAGTTTGGGGCTTGCCATCGTGGCCTTGGTGGGAGTCTCGGCTTATCGTCCACGGGACGTAGCAGGTAAGGGGCAGCAAGCCATCGACGCGCCGTTTCGCGATGGACTGTATCAGGCGAAACTCGATGTACAGGACGGGAGGGCGCCTCGCCTCAGCACTGGCCGTTGGGGTAACAACGCCGACCGGGCGGTGTTCATCGCTGGATACCAACAGGGTTACCGCGAGTACTCCGAAGCGCAGTCGGGAAAATTGGCCGAGCCCACGGCAGCAGAATTGGCGGGCTACTGCGACGGGACCTTGGATGGCGCTGCTGACCGCGTTAAGGCCCAGCCGTTTCAGGTCGAGAAGACTGCGAATTATCGCACCGCGGGCCAGGGCTATTTGGAAGCCAATGCCAGTCCCGAAGTGTACGTCAAGTTCTATCGCAAGGCATATTCAAACGGCTACCAGCAAGGCTACTACCTTCAGCAGCAATAAGAGGACTGGAAATTTGTTGAAAGAAACATCATGGCGGTCGAATCGTAGCACCTCGAGACGCTGGGCGTCGGATTCAGACCGGGCCACCGAGCGGGATTGACCGCTGAAGGGATTTCAATCCGAGCCAAATGTCAGTTGTAGCTGGCGCGGCGGGAGAGCAGCACGGGGGATGACAGTTCATTTTTCTACGTGGCAAGCATCGTTCGCGGTGTTTAAGACATTACTAGAAGTGTGTCCGCAGGAGGGAAGTTTCATGCGACTCAAGGGTTTGTATTTCAGTTTGATGCTCGGTTTTTTTGGACTGCTCCCGAACCTTGGGAATTTGGTAGCACCCAGTCTGGGTTTGGCCAAACCCGACACCCAGGCGATTGGTTCGGTGGCCGGACGGGTCACGATCGAGGGTCAACTGCCTCAGCCCAGCCGAATCAGTATGTCCTCGGATCCGAGTTGTGCCAAGGCGCATCCCGGGCCCGCTGTCAATGAAGAATTGGTGACGGGAAGCGGCGGCACGCTTGGTAACGTGATTGTTTTTGTTTCGGATGGACTTGGCAACCGCACCTTTGAAGTACCGGCTCAGCCGGTAGTGGTTGACCAAAAAGGATGTATGTATCTGCCGCACGTAGTGGGGATTCAAGCGCAACAGAAGCTGCGCATGGTGAACGATGACAGCACAACACACAATATCCATCCTGTTCCGACCAACAACCGCGAATGGAATAAGGCTCAGCCCGCGGGCACGACGTTTGAAGAATCTTTCGCGCGCGAGGAGATCGCAATTCCCGTCAAATGCAACGTGCATCCATGGATGCGCAGCTACATCGCAGTGTTCAAGCATCCATTCTTCGCAATCACCGGCACGGACGGACACTTCGATCTGCGCAATTTGCCGCCGGGTGAATACACCGTGGAAGCCTGGCACGAAAAACTAGGGGCCATAAAACAAGTCATCACTGTTGCTGCCGGAGAAGCCAAGAACATGGATTTTGTGTTCAAAGCGCGGGGCCGTTGAGACGGCTTCCCCAGGCGTGATCTGCTTGCTAGGTGATCGTCAGCCGATTAGCTCTGTTCCTTCCTGTGAGGCTTCCTGTTTTAGGAAGAAAGACTGCACTAATGCGGCCAGACACCGGCAGTGAAGGACTTGATGGTGTGAAAGCCGAGTTTCTCGTAGAGCGTGACGGCGGTGCGGTTGTCCGATGTTACGGTTAGCGTTAATTCCGCGAATTTCATCGAGCGCAGCGCTTCGGCGGAAGTTTGCATGAGCATGCGGCCGAGGCCGTGGCCCTGGTAACCGGGCAGGACGCAGATTTGTGTGGTGTGACCGACACCGGGTGACACTTCGCTGGTCAGAACGGCGGCGACCAGGTCATCGCTACCGGGCTCGTGAAGAATGAATGATGCACCCGGCACGAATTGCCCGCACCCGGGAAGCAGGATGATGTTTTTTAGAAATTTCAGCGCGCCGCCGCGGCTGCAGTACTGGTCGTTAATCTCGCCATCAACGTGATTCGCGTAAGCCAGATAGATCAACTTTGCGCATGGCTCGAAATAGCGGTCGTTCCAGCGCGTCAGGCGCATGCCGCTCCAGGTGTCGGATTTCGCTTCGTGCACCTTCTGAAGATCCAGCAGCATGAACTGCCGTGTGTAAAGGCGGAATCCCTGGTCGAGTAGTGGTGTGTCCACGGGGCCGCTGAAGGGCATCAGCTGGGCTTCGATGCGCATGAGATGCGGGATGGCGCGCATCGAGAGCAGCATCTCCTCGAGGAGCCGCCGGCCGATGGAATGCTGCGGAAATTTGGACGAGACGTAGAGCCCCCCGATCAGTCCTTTTTGATCTTCGAGGACGTAGAAGGAATATCCCGCTGCCGACCCGTCTTCGAACGCTACGCAGCCGGCAAGGGCGTGTGCGTCAAGGAACCGCTTGATGAGTTCGAGGGCGCCGCGGTAGTCCCAATGCAATTCGTCGCGCCAATGCCGCGCTTCTTCCTCGAGCAGCGGCTCAATCTGACGGACCGTGGTCTGTCGCAAATCGACGATGTTCATGGACGGGCGGAAAGCGACGCGGCCCCAGGCGCGTGACCACTATCATAGCCGATTCGATGCGGGCGAGTGGCCACTGGCGTGCGCGGATGATACAAATCCGACACAAGGTCAGGGGACGGGAGGCTGTGGGCCGAAGGAGGTGTGCTAGGATGCCAACTATTGCGTTCATATTGTGCAGTATAGCAGTGGCGGCTTCTGCCGCCAGCCCAGTTGCGCAGACGCCGAATGCAGATCCTGTACGAACTCCGCTATCCGACCCGCTGGTACACCAAGTTGCTGATGGCTCTATTGGCCTTGGCTTTTTTCGCCGTGCTGGCAACGATGGCCATAGCGGGATTTCTGGTCTATAGGATCGTGAAGCCGCAACGGACCAGCTCTGAAATCAACATGGCGAGTTTTCCCGGGCGTCCGGAGGTGCTGGATTTCGACGTGCCGGGGGGAATCGGAAAGCGGGAGGGGTGGTTCTTTCCCGGGTTTCGAGGCGCGCCGACGATTATTCTTTGCCATGGCTACGAGTCCAGCCGCGGCGAGCTGCTGACGCTGGAGTCGGCCCTGCAGGACCACCAGTACAACGTCTTCATCTTTGATTTTGCGGCGCATGGGGCGAACGCGGGAATCAGCACGCTCGGCTATCGCGAAGCGGAAGAGGTGCGCGTGGCGGTCGATCTCCTGGCCGCGCGCCCTGATTTGGACCCCACCCGGTTCGGGCTTTGGGGCTATAATCTCGGCGCCTACGCGGCGATGCGCGAAGCCGAAAGCGACAAGCGGATTCGCGCCCTGGTGCTGGACTCGGTGTATGACCAGCCGCAACAGATGGTCAAAGTGGGGGTGGAGCGCAACGGCCTGAGCGGTTTTCCGTTCATGGTCCGCGCGGCGGAGTTCAGCTTTGGGTACTTGAACTACGCGCACCGCGATGACCCGCCGCTTTCCAGAAAGTTGATTACGTTGCTCGGCGTCCCGACGCTGTACATTCAGGCTCTGGACGATCCGGAGCTCGCCGAGAGTACCCGGCAGATGTTTCTGAAGGCGGCGGAGCCGCGCGAGCAGGCCATCATCGCACATGGAAACTTTGTCAGCTTGAACGACGAAGACAAGCGCAGCTACGAAAACCGCGTCGTGTCGTTCTTTCTGGTTAGGTTGCCCGCAACCGGGAAAGCTGTTCGCTAGTGGACACCCGGGTCCTTGCAAACCACTGGTTGAGAAAGCCTATTCGATTCCGTGACGAATATGCACTCCATTCCCTGGGTCCAACTGTCCCCGCCCATGCTCTGATGCCCAAACACCCAGCCTGGCTCCCGACGATTTGCAGACCACGTAGGTACCTCCCGGCGCATATAGAAATTCAGACCGTACTGATCACCGCGACTCAGCCTCCAGCTTGAGGTTCGACTGGGTGCAAAATCTGCCCAATGGTTCCTTGCAGCTTGAACGCTGGAGCGAACTGAAAGACCTTGGACGTCGGGTTGTTTGAGAGCGCGGTGGATGGCGGTGATAGAGAAGAGCACGGCTACCAGCACAGTCAAGAAAGCAATTTGTGGACGGTTCGACAAGGCCAGAATTAGCGCGAAAAATCCCGCGAGTGCCGAGAGGGAGACCCACAGCAGTGACGTGTGCTGCAAAAGAGGTCCACTGTCGGCGGGACCTAGCAGCTGGACATACCACTGCACCCCAGCAGGAACCATAAGCAACATGGCCACGAATATGGCGGCCCAGCGGGCAGCAGCCAATGATCGCTGAATTCCTAACGTGAGATTTCGGGCGACGAGAGCAGCCAACGCTGGCAACGTCGGGAGAGCATAACCGGGGAGTTTGGATCGCGAGAAGCTGAAGAATAACAGTGGGAGAAGAACCCAGAAAGCGAAAAAAAACGATTTTGATTCTGTACACCGGCTCTCGGGGAAACTGTAAACCGCATCGCTAACCACACCAACAAGAAGCACGCTCCAAGGAAAAATCGCGATCAGAATGACAGGAAGGTAATACCAAAAAGGCTGGAGGTGCTGGAATTCGGGGGTGAGGTAGCGCTTGAAATTGTGGTCGATGATGAAGATACCGAAGAAATCGGGATTGCGGCGGGCGCAGAGAATGTACCAAGGAAGAGCGGTGAGGCAGAAGGACACGAGAGCTGCCAGGAAAATATGGCACCGCCGGAGAGAATGACGGCCACCGGGCCTTTCGCAAGGACGGCCAGCCCAAGGGAAAGACCGAAAAGAACAAGGGCGACCCACGGCGTTTGTGGAATGACGGGAGAATTCTCGTTTCGCGCGAGGTCCAGTACGACGGCGGCGCAAACCATGGCCATCGTGAGCATGCCGCTGAAAGGCATATCGGTGGCGGCGGCGTGCGAGAAGCCGATCATTCCGACGGTGGTCGGAAGCAGAAGAAGCAGCCAGCGAGCGGTTTCCGCGCCGTACAGACGAAACGCCAGCCACGCTAGCCCCAGGGTGGAAAGTAGCGCAGAGATTGCGCTGGGCAAACGCGCCGAGGCTTCGCTCACGCCGAAGAGCTTGAAGCAAAGCGCGGCGCCCCAGTAGTAGAGAACCGGCTTTTCGAACCAGGGCTTTCCGTAGAGGCGCGGCGTGACCCAGTCGCCGGTCTCAGCCATATCGCGCGCGATCCAAGCGTAGCGCGGCTCGTCAGGTCCGAGGAAGCCGATTGCGCCGAGATGGCTGAAGTAGCAGACGTAGAGCGTCGCCGCGATGAGCATGGCCCAACCGACTCTTCGGGCGGAGCTGGCGCGCGGGTTCTCGGCGATGGAAGCGGTTGTTTCGGTCACGGAAAAGTGAGTCTAACATCGAAGCACTATCTTCCAGCGACAGACCTCTTGCATACTGTCGCTCGGCGAGAAAAAGCGCAAACTTGGATAAGTGATGAAAGAATGGATCGAATACGCAGCGGTGTGGGTCATTCTGAAAGGGCTGGGTGCGTTGCCGCGTTCCCTGGCACGGAGTCTTGCCGCAGGAGTCGTGCACCTTTTCTATGCGCTGCTACCCGAATTGCGGAAAACCGCGGAAGTGAATTTGCGCATTGCCTTTCCGGAGTGGAGCGACGCGCAGCGCAAGACTGTCGTACGTGGGATGCTGCGGAATTTGGGTTGGATGGCGGCGGAGCTCGCCCGGTTTCCGAAATATTCAAAAGAGAATATCGAGCAGATTGTCATGCTGGACGGACATGAAAACTTCCTGGAAGGGCAGCGGCGCGGCAAAGGAGTGCTCTATCTGACGGGGCACATCGGCGCGTGGGAGCTTTCTTCTTTTGCACACGCGCTCTACGGATTTCCGCTGCACTACATGGCGCGGCGAATCGACAACCAGAGGATCGATGCACTGGTAAACGGTTACCGGTGTTTGTCGGGGAATCGACCGATTTTCAAGAACGAATCGGCGCGCGTGATGCTGAAGATATTGAAAGAAGCCGGAACCGTCGGGATTTTGGCGGATCAGAACACCATGCCGGAGGAAGCGATGTTTGTGGATTTCTTTGGAAAGAAGGCCGGAACCACCACGGGGATTGCACGCGTGGCGTTGCATACGGGCGCGGCGGTCGTGCCGGGATATGCCATTTGGGATGACCGCAGCCAAAAATACCGGTTGCGTTTCGAGCCGCCGGTGGAGTTGATTCGCACGGGCGACGCGGAGCGGGACGTCTTGGAGAATACGCAGAGATTTACAACAGTGATCGAAGAAATTGTCCGCAAGTATCCGGAGCAATGGATCTGGGTGCACGGGCGGTGGAACACCAGGCCGAGGGGCGAGCCATCGTTGTACGATTTCCACTGAGGTTGACAATGAGACAAACTGCACGGGAACTGGCTGTAGCCATTAGCGCAAGGCTGGAAGGCGACGCCGAGGTCGAAATTGGCGGAGTTGCCGCGCCGGAGCGCGCGGGAACGCGCGATTTGATCTATGTGCAATCCGCGAAGCATGCGCAACGGGCCGCGGCTTCGGCTTCGATCATTGCCATTGCGGCTGAAGGAATAGCGCTGCCGGGCAAAACGGTATTGCGCAGCGCGCAACCCAAGGTGGCGTTCGCGCGAGCAGCCGAGGTGCTGCTCGGGCGCACCCCGATTGCTTCGGGGATTCATCCGACGGCGATCATCGCGCCGCTCTCGCGCGTAGCGCCGGAAGTGAGTATCGGGCCGTATGCCGTGATTGGCGAAGATGCACACGTCGGCACCGGCACGCAGATCGGCGCACACGCGGTGATCGGCGCGGGCTGCTGGATCGGTCAGAATTGCCGAATTCACGCGCGGGTCACGCTGTATGGAGGCGTACGGCTGGGGAGTCGCGTGGAGATTCACTCAGGCGCCGTGATTGGAGCGGAGGGTTTCGGTTACGCGTTTGGTGAGGGGAAGCACTGGAAGTTTCCCCAGGTGGGGATCGTGGAGATTGGCGATGACGTGGAAATCGGAGCGAACACCACGATCGATCGCGGTTCGCTCGACGACACCCGCATCGCGGAAGGCGTGAAACTGGACAATCTGGTGCACGTGGGGCACAACTGTCAAATCGGGGCGCATACGGTGATTGCCGCCCAGGTAGGCTTGTCGGGGTCGTGCCTAGTTGGAAAGCGCGTGGTTGTGGGCGGGCAGGCCGGCTTTGGCGAGCGCTGCAAACTAGAGGACGGGTCGGTAATCGGCGGACAATCCGGGGTGCTGGGAGGAAAAACCGTTCGCAGTGGTCAGACAGTTTGGGGAACACCGGCTCGCTCGCTGGAAAAATTCAAAGAGCTGTTCGCATGGTATGGCCGGCTTCCGCAATTGGCCGCGCGCATCGAGGGGCTAGAGGAAAAGCTTGCCAGGAAATGACAAAAAATCGCCGAGCCGGTGGCGCTTGATCGTTGTTGGCGGGCACACGCGCAGCATTGGCAAGACGCAACTGGTCTGCGACGTGATTTCTGCGTTTCCCCGTGCTAATTGGATCGCTGGCAAAATCACACAATATGGCCACGGCGTTTGCGCGCAGAATGGAGAAGATTGCGATTGCGCGCCAGATGAGCATGTCTGCGCTATCAATTGGGAAACGCAAGCGGACACGGGAACGGACAGCGCCCGTTTTCTGGCCGCCGGAGCACGGAAATCGTTCTGGTTGCGGACCAAACAGGGATTCCTTGCCGAGGGCCTGCCGCTTTTGAGGACCGGGCTTCAACAGGCGGTGGAAGCCGGCGGCGAGGAGCAGCCGCCCGTCATTGTGGAGAGCAATTCGCTGTTGCAGTTCCTGAAGCCGAGCCTCTATCTCTCCGTAATTGATCCCGCGAAGGATGATTTTAAGGATTCCGCCCGCGCTGCTCTCGATCGCGCCGATGCGCTGGTGCTGCGCGGGACTTCTGACGAATTCTCCGCTGAAGGCCCATCCTGGACCAGGCTGCCAGCGCGCCTTCTCAAGGAAAAGCCCTCCGTTTCGCAGCAGGAGGGGGAACCACTGCCTGAGCCTTTGCAGGTGCTCGTTCAGAGAATGCTGGAAGGGCCTGCAAGCGTTTCTATTTGACAACGCAGTGTCGCGTTTAGTGCATCTTAGCCGTTGACCGTCACGGGGAAGGCGGCGATAATTTAATAGTACTCGTGTTACTCGATGCGAACTGCCGCGTTTTGTGGGGAAATGAAACGCGATACGGCAGTTAAGTTGATTTTAATGTTGCCTGTATAGGCCTGCTGGCAGTACCAGCATGAAGTTCCGCTCTGGGGGGAGCACTGATGGCCTCATTCGCCAGAATGGGTGAAGGAGTCTCCGTCGCGCCCGCGCCCTTGCCTTGGCAGGAGCAGGAGTGGGCTGCGCGCCTGGAAAAAACGATTGAGCGCGGCGCGAATCACCTCCTTTCCATTCAGGCAGAGGAAGGATACTGGCAGGGCGAGCTCGAAGCAGACACCACGCTCGAATCCGACTACATCTATTACCTGCACGTTCTGGGCAAGGCTGATCCCGAGCGCATTGCCAAGCTGGCAAATTACGTGCGCCGCCGGCAGCTCGCCGATGGCGGCTGGTCCATCTATCCGGGCGGGCCTTCCGAGCTGAATGCGACGTGCAAAGCGTATTTCGCTTTGAAACTGGCTGGCGATTCCACGGAAGCACGCCACCTGGTGCAAGCGCGCGAGACGATCCATCGTCTCGGCGGCCTGGAGCACACGAATTCCTATGTGCGGTTCTATTTGGCGCTGGTTGGCGCTGTCGGATGGGAGGTTGTTCCCTCGATTCCGCCGGAGCTGATGCTCCTGCCGCAATGGTTTTATTTCAACATCTATGAAATGTCCTCCTGGACTCGCGGCATCGTGATTCCGATGGCGATCCTGTCCACGCTGCGGCCCGACTGGCGCTTGCCGGAGCGCTCCCGCGTGGATGAGTTGTTCAAGGATCCCACGCGAAAGACCGCGGCGTTCGACTGGAGCAAGCAGCTGCTCTCCTGGAAAAACGTTTTCCTGGCTCTGGATCGCGGGTTGAAGCTCTACGAAAAATTGCCGTGGAAGCCGCTGCGCCAGCGTGCCTTGCGCGAAGCGAAATCCTGGATGCTGAATCATATCGAGCGGACTGAGGGCCTTGCCGCCATCTACCCGGCGATGATGAATTCGATTTTCGCGCTGA
>MNIJ01000190.1 GCA_001919715.1 Acidobacteria bacterium 13_1_20CM_58_21 | reverse complement strand
ACCGCGGCGGGATCGGGCATCAGTTCCAGAGGTTTCTGCAGACCGACGCGGCGATCAACCCGGGGAATTCTGGCGGGCCACTGGTAGACCTGGCCGGCGAAGTGATCGGGATAAATACTGCGATCATCACGGGCAGCCGCGGCTATGAAGGCGTCGGCTTCGCCCTGCCCTCGACCACGGCGATCAACGTTTACGACCAGATTATCAAGCAAGGCCGCGTGACACGCGGGTCGATCGGCGTCAGCTTCCAGGAAGAACTGAGCACGAACACGATCACGCTGAAATCGCTGGGCGCGCCCTATGGCGTAGTGATTGAAGGCGTCGAGCCGGGCAGTCCGGCGGAGAAGGCCGGTTTGAAGGGCGGTGACGTGATCACCAGCGTGAACGGTCAGGTGGTCAAGACAGGGAATGACCTGGTGAACCCGATTGCGCAAGCGCCGATCGGCAGCAAGGTGAAACTGACTTATATTCGCGACCGCGCGCAGAAAGAAACAACTGCAGAGGTTGGAGACCGCACGCGGGTGTTCCCGAATTCGGCGGGGCGCCTGGGCGAGCAGCCTGGCGAAACCGCGCCTCCGGAATTCGGTCTGCACGTGGAAGAATTGACGCCGGACCGCGGGCATCGCGTCGGAATGGAAGGGCAGAAGGGCGTGCTCGTAACCGAAGTCGATCCGGCTTCGTTTGCCGATGATTTGGGATTCGGCCGCTTAGACGTGATCTCTCTGATCAACGGTGAAGCCGTGAACTCTGTCTCCGATTACCGTAAGGCCGTGTCAAAACTGAAGCATGGCGAGGACGTTGTATTTAAGGTTCTTCGCCGGCAGGACAGCGACCGGATCCTGACACTCTATTTGTCGGGCAAAGTTCCGGCCGACAGCCAGCAATAGGAAGCCACAGGCAATACAGACACGCATATGCGAGTGCGAAGAGTGACCCAGCTAACCCTGACGCTGCTCGTGGCAGCAGGGTTGGGTGTGTGTGTCGCTTCGGCGCAAAAGAAATCTACTTCTTCCAACTCGACCAGCACGCTGCACCGGTCGAAATCGTCAAAACAATCAAAGCGGCGGGAGCGGGGGCAAAAAACCCCCACTCCTGACCGGATTTCCGAAATCCAGCAGGCGCTCGCTAAGGACGGTTCGTTCACCGGAAAACCGAACGGGAAGTGGGACGCGTCGACGATCGAAGCGACGAGAAAATTCCAGGAAGCGCATGGGCTGAATCCCACCGGGAAGCTCGATGCGAAAACACTACAACAATTGGGCTTGGGCTCTCAAACCGCGGGTGTTGCCCCACCCATGCCGCCGATGAGCTCTTCTTCACGGCAGAAAGCGCCATCCTCTCAGACGGCCCGCCGCCAGCAGTAGTCCGCCATTGCATTCTGTCAACAACTGATTTAGAAGACGGACGTTGCTCGGCGTATCGGCGGGGACCGAGGAGGTGAGCGTGCCATGAAACCAATGAGGGTCTTCCTAGCGGCCGTTCTCCTAGCCTTGTGTGTGGAAGGAATTTTCGCGCAGGAGAAACCGAGCGCCACACCTGTCAAGGCCGTGCGGTTCGGCAGGCTCTGGGATGCCAAGGGGAAGCTTTGGACGAATGCCACGGTGATCGTGGAGCGTGACCGGATTCGCGGTGTGACGACCGATGCCTCGACGATCCCTGTGGGCGCGGAGGTGATCGATCTGTCGAAATACACGGGCTTGCCCGGGCTGATCGATGTGCATACGCACATGACTATGTACACCGACGAGACTCCCGGCGAGCCTATGCTGAAGCAGTTGACCAGCAACGCGCCCGCAGTCGAGGTGTTTGTCGCGCGCAAAGGAGCGATGCGCACGCTGGGGGCAGGCGTGACAACGGTGCGCGATCTCGGCGCCGATCAATACATGGACATTGCCATGCGCGATTTGATCAACCGCGGAGAAATGATCGGTCCGCGCATGTTTGTGTGCGGGTACGGGCTGTACGTCACCAACACTCCGTACAAATCGGGGATAAATCCGCCGGCGGGCGGGATCGCCGATGGCGTGCCGGAAGTGTTGAAGGCGGTACGGCAGCAGATCGCTGCGGGCGCCGACGTGGTCAAAGTGTACGGATCGACCGGAACGGACGATGACGTGACGGGATTCGAGACGTATACCTACGAAGAGATGAAGGCGGCGGTGAAAATGGCCCACCAGTCTGGAAAAAAGATCGCCATCCACTCGTACGGGCCGGACGGAGCGCGGGACGCAGTACGCGCCGGGACGGATTCGTTAGAGCATGCGACGGACATGGACGATGCCACGATTCAGGAAATGGTAAAGCGTGAAACGTTCTATGTGCCAACGATCGACCACAACCGCTATTACATCGAAAACGGGGACAAGATCGGGTACGCGGTGGGATACAAGGAGAAACTGCAAGCGTTCATTCCAAGGAATCTGGAAACGGCGCAAAAGGCGTTCAAAGCCGGCGTGAAGTTTGCGATGGGTTCGGATGCCATCTACTCGATGTTTGGGCAGAACACTCGCGAGCTGGGCTGGTTCGTGAAAGCAGGAATGACGCCGGAGCAGGCGTTGCGCACCGCGACGACTAATGCGGCGGAGCTGTTGGGGAAAGAAAAAGAGCTGGGAGCAGTTGCTCCGGGATATTTCGCGGATCTGGTCGCCGTCCAAGGGGATCCTCTGGCTGATATCGATGTTGTTATGAAGAACGTGAAGTGGGTGATGAAGGGCGGGTCGGTGGTGATGGACCAGACCAAGAACTGAGAGAATTTGCTCCGCCACGCTCGCTGAAAACAAACGATTCCTTTGACCCAGTGGCGAGCGCAAGCCCAGCGAGCGGGGTGAGCGACCCTTAGACAGTTCAAATAGTGCGGGCAATTCGGGACCCATCGAGACGTGTTCGTGGTTTGCGAAGAGGTCTGGGCTCCCCGAGCGTGTCGTGGGTAGAAATAGAAGGATCAGCCAGCATCAAGTTGACAACTCCAGGATGAGGCGAGGGATTCCTCATAGATATTTGCGGAAATACAGCTCAAGGGAACTGCGTTTGACCGTATTCGCTAGGCGACTGTAGAATTTAGACTCCACCTGGCTGTGTTTCGCGTTCGAACCCGCATTGGACCCGACGAAGTGCAAAGTGGCAAGCTTCGGGATCGAGGAGGAAGTATGGCTACGGCAGTCGCGCCCCGGCTGTTTAAGAATTTCATTAATGGCGAATGGGTGGAATCGCGCAGCGGAAGAGCGTACGAGAACCGCAACCCGGCGAAAACCGGTGAATTGATCGGAATGTTCGTGTCTTCTACGCACGAGGACGTGGACGTCGCCGTGGCCGCGGCGACAGAGGCGTACAAGGCGTGGCGGCTGGTGCCGGCGCCGAAGCGTGCAGAGATCTTGTTCCGTGCCGCTGAACTGCTGCTTCAGCGCAAGGAGGAATTCTCGAAAGACATGACGCGCGAGATGGGCAAGGTCCTGGCAGAGACCCGTGGCGACGTGCAGGAAGCCATCGACATGACCTATTACATGGCCGGCGAGGGGCGGCGGCTGTTCGGTCAGACGACGCCTTCGGAATTGCCGAACAAGTTCGCCATGAGCGTGCGCCAGTCCATCGGGGTGTGCGGCATGATCACACCCTGGAATTTTCCCATGGCCATTCCTTCCTGGAAGATGATGCCGGCGCTGATCAGCGGAAATACGGTGGTGCTAAAACCTGCGGAGGATACGCCGCTCTCTGCATATCACCTGGTGCAGGTCCTGACGGAAGCTGGCGTGCCGCGTGGCGTAGTGAATCTAGTGAGCGGTGATGGGCCTGGGGCGGGAGCGCCGTTGTCACAGCACAAGGATGTGCCGGTGATCAGCTTTACGGGATCTACCGCAGTGGGACGAATGATCGCCGAGGCTTGCGCGCCCCAGTTCAAGCACTACAGTTTGGAGATGGGCGGCAAAAACATCATCATGGTGATGGATGACGCCAATCTCGATTTGGCGGTAGACGGCGCGGTCTGGGGTGGTTTTGGCACCACGGGGCAACGCTGCACAGCGGCCAGCCGCGTAGCTGTGCATAAAAGCGTGTACAAGGGATTTGTGGAGCGCTTTGTCGCGCGCGTCAAGTCGCTGAAGATTGGTAACGGGCTGGATGTGGACACGGATATGGGGCCTTGCATCAACGAGCAACAATTGCAAACGGTAATGAGCTACGTGGAGATCGGGAAGAATGAAGGAGCGAAATTACTGACCGGGGGAGATCGCCTGGACGGTGGCCTGCACGCGCAGGGCTGGTTCCACGCGCCGACTGTGTTTGGCGATTGTTCGCCGAAAATGCGCGTGGCGCAGGAGGAGATCTTTGGCCCGGTGGTGTCTGTAATCCCCATCGACACCCTGGAGGAGGCCATCGACGTAGCGAATGGTGTGCCGTATGGTTTGTCCGCCTCCATCTATACGCGCAACGTGAACCGCGCCTTCCAGGCCACTCGCGATCTCTACACCGGAATTGTCTACGTGAACGCGCCGACCATTGGCGCGGAGACCCACCTGCCCTTCGGCGGTACGAAGCAGACCGGCAACGGCCACCGCGAAGCCGCCATCGCCGCGATCGATTTTTTCACCGAGTGGAAGACCGTGTATATCGACTATTCCGACAAGCTACAGCGCGCCCAAATCGACAACAATTAGTTCGGTCCGCCGGCACGGAATTTGGTGACGCTGGGTTGGCGGGCACGACAACTGCGACTATGTCGCCGTCGAGGGAGACATACGTTGACCGCGCTTGACACGCTTTCTACAATATAGGTAGCGCTTGTTAGCACCAGGTGTAGAGTGCTGATATGAGGAATTCGGCGCTCCAAGAGCGGCGTAATCGCCAGATACTGGCGGACATTGTGCGCGCGTACATCGAGACGGGCGAACCGGTGTCCTCGCGCGCGATTTCCAAAGGCTTTGAAGAGGTACTGAGCACTGCAACGATTCGTAATGTTATGGCCGACCTGGAGGAGGGCGGGTTTCTGTATCAGCCTCATACTTCAGCGGGGCGCGTGCCAACTGCCGCGGCGTACCGGGTTTTTGCGCAAGAGATTGCGTCGCAGGCCACGATCAGCACGACGGACCGGGAATGGATTCAGCGGGAGATGGGTGGCGCCACCAGTGCAACGGAAATCACCGAACGCGCCGGACACGTGCTGGCGGAGGTTTCCAACGGCCTGGGTATAATTGTGTCGCCACCGTTGGGCAAAACTGTTTTGGAACACACGCGAATGTGGCTCCTGCCGGATGGTCGCGTGGTGGTGGTGCTGATCTCGCCGGGCGAGAATACGCGTGACAAGATCCTGCGGCCAAGCAGGTTGTTCACCCAGGGCGAGCTGGACGCGACAGCGGAGTTTTTGAACCGGCACTATTCCGGCTGGACGCTGGAAGCGATTCGCAGCGACCTTTTGCAGAAGCTGGCAACGGAGCGAGAGCGCTACGAAGGCATGGCTCAGAGTGCTCTGACGCTGTGTGACCCGGCGGTGCTCGGAGATGAGTCCGCTCTGCACGTGCACGTACAAGGCACCGCGCAGATTATCGGAGCCACGGAGTTTGTAGACCAAGCGCAGTTGCGTGATCTGCTGGCAGCCATTGAAGAGAAGCATCGGCTCGTTACGGTGCTGAATGCTTGCATTGAGACGCCTGAACCGGTTCACGTGCAAATCGGTGTGAAGGGAATCTCCGAGGCGGGCGAAAACCTGGCGCTGATCGGCGCCGCGTACACGAGGAACGATTTGGTGCAAGGTTCGCTTGGCGTGCTGGGGCCGACACGCATGCATTACGAGCGGGCCGTGACCGCCGTCGCATACGTGGCGCAGCTCTTCAGCGAAGCGCTGAGCAAGACGTGAAAAACTACTGGCACAGGAGAAGTGAGAAGGTGAGCGAAAAGGAAGTGAAAATCAATCTTAATGTCAACAAGGACGATGACGCCGCGAACGTCGAACAGTCCGCGGATGCCCAAGCCGTCGCCGCGGATACCGCCAAATCCGACGCGGAAATTGCCAAGCTGGGCGCAGACCTGGAAGAATTGCGCCAGACGTTGCTTCGGCGGCAAGCCGACTTTGACAATTACCGCAAGCGAATTGAGAAGGAGCGTTTTGAAGATTCGAAGCGTGCCACGGCGCGGGTGATCGAGGGGCTCATTCCGGTGCTCGACGGGTTTGAACACGCCCTTGCGGCGCACCGGGAAGCCGAATACGACAATTACCGTAAAGGATTTGAGCTCATCTACAAGCAGCTTTTGGAGAGCGTGACGAAGCTAGGGACAGAGCGAATCGACCCTGTTGGAAAGTCATTCGATCCGCATCTACACCAGGCCGTGGATCGCGCTGAAACAACAGACCACCAAGACGGAACCATTCTGCAGGTGTTTCAGCCGGGATATGTGTTTCATGGACGAGTGCTGCGTCCGGCAATGGTGCGTGTAGCGGTGCATCCGACTCCCGCATCGAAAGAAGCGGTGAACTAAAGGAGATCGAGGGTTTCCATGGCCAAAGGGAATCAACGAGATTACTACGAGGTTTTGGGAGTGGCACGAACGGCGCCGGTCGAGGAAATCAAGTCCGCATACCGCAAGGCGGCGCTGCAATGGCATCCCGACCGCAATCCAGAGAACAAAACCGAGGCGGAAGTAAACTTCCGCGAATGCACCGAAGCCTATAGTGTGCTTAGTGATGCCAACAAGAGGCAGATTTACGACACCTATGGGCACGCGGGTCTCTCCAGTGCAGGCGCCAGTCAGGGATTTGACAACACCGTATTCCAGGATTTCCACGACATTTTCGGAGACTTCTTTGGCTTCGAGGATTTGTTTGGAAGCGGTGGACGACGCGGACGCAGCCGCGCACGGCGCGGGGCCGACTTGCGCTATGACATGTCGCTCACGTTCGAAGACGCGTCCGCGGGCGTAACCACCAAGATCAAGTTGCCGCGGCAGGAATACTGCGAGGCCTGCAACGGCACCGGCGCGAAAAAGGGCACCGGCGTTCAGGCCTGCCAAACCTGTGCCGGACGCGGTCAGTTGGCCTATCAGCAGGGATTCTTTACCGTCACGCGCACGTGCCCAGCGTGCCAGGGCGCAGGACAGACGGTGAAGGAGCGCTGCCAGGAGTGCCGCGGCCAGGGTCGCCTCGAGCGTGAAAAGACCATTGAGCTGCGCATTCCCCCGGGTGTGGATACTGGAACGCGGCTGCGGGTGGCCGGCGAAGGTGAGCCCGGGCCGAACGGCGGGCCAGCGGGCGATTTGTACGTCGTGCTCGAAGTCAAGGAGCACCCCTTCTTCGAACGCCGCGGCGCGGACTTGTACTGCACCATCCCCTTGAGCATCGCGCAGGCCACTCTCGGTGCGGAATTGCAAGTGCCGGGATTGAACGGAGAAGAGAAGCTTAAGATTCCCGAAGGCACGCAGAGCGGCGCCGTGTTTCGCATCAAGGGTAAGGGACTGGCCGATCCGCGCGGCGGCGGCAAGGGCGATTTGTACTACCACGTGTGTGTGCTGACGCCAACAAAGCTCACGCGCGACCAGCGCAGATTGATTGAGCAGCTCGGCGCTACGCTGAAGATAGAAAATAAGCCTGCGGACCGCAACTCATCGATCTTCGATAAGGTGAAGGACATCTTTGGGTAGTAACCCTGCTCCTCGGGATAGAATCTCGGCGTGCGAAGACGATTTTTCGTTGAACAGTTTACGGGTCAGAGTGCCGTCATGGAAGGCCAAGCGGCGTATCACCTGGGTCGGGTGTTGCGCGCCCAAACCGGCCAGCTCTATGAGCTGAGCGACGGTGAACAAGTGTGGGTCGGCAGGATCGAAAGTGTCGGCCGCGATCGCGTGCAGTTCGCCCTGGTCGAGGAATTACTTGTCGTTCAGCCTCGCGTTGAGGTCACCTTGCTGCTGTCCGTAGTGAAGTTTGACGCGTTCGAATGGGCGATCGAGAAGGCTACGGAGCTGGGGGTGAGCACCATCGTGCCGCTCGCTGCGGAGCGAGGCGAGAAAGCCTTGCTCACCGCGGCGGCAAGGCGAGCGGAGCGATGGAAAAAGATCTTGTTGGAAGCATCGCAGCAGTGCCGGCGCGTCCGCGTGCCAGCGCTGGGTGAATTGGCAAAGGCAGAAAGCATCTTCGGTGCAAGCAAAAACGGCTTGCGCGTCATGCTTTCGGAGCGAGCGATCGCTACACCTCTCCAAAGGATCCTGGAAGGCCAGCGGACAACAACGGTAATTATGGCCATCGGTCGGGAGGGTGGCTGGACCGATGCGGAATTCGAGGCGGCTCGGAGCTGTGGCTTTCTGGAAGCTTCGCTCGGGCGACTGATCCTGCGCACGGAGACCGCCGTCATTGCCGCTTTGGCGTCGCTGAATTACGCCCTCGACCGCGAATAGTCAACTGCCGGCCTTGGTCCGGAGGAACAAATAACCGACTTTGGCGAGCAACGAACATGGGAGGTCGGCGAATCTCACTGAGGGTAGGAGTACGGCAGCCTTCACGCTCCGCCGACAACGGGGATAAAACGTATCTGGCGCCGGCCGCGATGGCCATGCTATAAATACAAGACAGCTAAAAATGGAAAAACCGGACGAGAAACAGCCCACGACCCCGACTTCACCGGAGACCCGGGTGCAGGCGGTGTCCTCTGTTGTGACCGCTGACCAAGTGACGGCGAGTGTGAGAACTGAACGATGGGATTCAGGTGCGGCCGGTGGGCGGCCGGCACTGCTTTCCTTGCGCAACGAAATCCGCGTCTGGACGCGCGACCTGTTGATCGCCATCGGTCTTGCACTGGTAATCATCGTCTTCCTGTACCAGCCGGTGA
>MNIJ01000160.1 GCA_001919715.1 Acidobacteria bacterium 13_1_20CM_58_21 | reverse complement strand
CTCCCAAAATCAGCACGGTAGAATCCGTCCCCGCCACGCGGTCCGCTATTTCAAATGCTCGGCGCATCTCGGTTGACCTGCCAATCATCTGCCCAAACTGACCTTCCGTAGCCATGCGCCGCCGCAACGCTTCGTTTTCCTTTTCGAGGGTCGAGAACTTCAGCAAATTGGCAACGCGCTGACGCAACTCTTCCAACTCAAATCCTTTCACCAGATAGTCCGCTGCGCCAAGCTGCAATGCCTCTACCGCCGTTTTCGCCGTGTCCAGCGCCGAGACCATCAGCACCGGCACTTCGCTTCCCTGTTCGCGCATCCAGCGCAGAAACGAAAGCCCGTCCTGGCCAGGTAACACTACATCCAACAACACCAAATCCGGTTGCTCGCGGGGAAGCGCCTCTCGTGCCGCTTCGGCCGAACCTTCTTCGGCGATGTGATACTTGGCCTCCAGCGCTCTCCGCAGCCCGTATCTCGCTGCCGGCTCGTCATCTACGATCAAGATGGTCTTCATCATTCTCATTTCCTTATCTCGTCTTGCCCCGAGCGAAGCGAAGGGTATTTCTTTGCGTCTTCCATCGGCAGTGTCACGTGGAACCGCGTGCCGCGCCCCTCCCGCACGGGGCTATCCCAATCCACCTGGCCGCCGAACTCGGCCACCCGTCGAGCCACAATCGCCAGACCCAATCCTGTTCCCTGCGACTTTGTCGTGAAGAAAGGCTGGAGGACCTTTTCTCGCAGTGCTGACGGTATTCCCGGCCCATCGTCTTCCACCGCGAGGGTACATGACCCATCGTGCGAAGCAGCAGTCACGATGACGTGTCCCCCGCGCGGCGTGGCTTCCAGAGCATTCACCACTAGGTTCGATACAATGTCGTTTACCGCTTCCGCACCCGCCGCGACTGCGGCGCTCCCGCGGGGAACTTTTATTTGCAGGTGCACGCCTCGCCGTTCCGCCTCATGCCACAAGACGCCCGCCACCTCTTCCACAACTACTCGGGCATCGCAACTGCCAATCGCGCTCCTTCCTCGCACCGCTGGCCGGCTGAATTGCAGCAACTGATTGAGCTTCCCCGACAACCGCCCAATCTCGTCCAGCACCATCTTCGTTTCGGTGCGCATCGAATCGGGAAGTTCCTGATTCTCCAGCTGCACCTGCAGGATGGTCTTCATGGATCCCAGCGGATTCTTCAGGTTGTGCGAAATGCTCGCCGCCATTTGCCCCAACACCGCCAGTCGTTCGCGCTCCGCCAATTCCCTCTCGAGCTGCAGCTTTTCTTCGATCAGCCGGCACAAATCAAGCGCTCCGGGTAACTGCTCACACAAAAATTCCAGCGCGGCCCGCGTGTCGCCTGAAATCGTCGCTCCATGCGGCTCCGCTCTCAGCGTGGCAACGAGTTGTTGTCCCTGTTGCAAGAGAAAGAGCTGTTCCTGAGTCCATGTTGGCGGGGGCGAGGCCACCTCCATGTCCACACGCGGCCGCAACTGCGCCTTGCTGGAGTCGATTAGGCAGAGAGTTACGGCCGCCAACTCAAATTCCTGTCTCGCGCGCCGCTCAATAAACTTTACCAAGACCGCCAAGTTCCCCTGACGAGCTTCTTGATGGATCTCCGCCGTTAGCCGCTGTACGCGGTCCACCTCACGCTGCGCCGTTTCCCGCAGTGTTCGCCCCAATACGCGCTGTAATGGCTCGACGAAAACGACCAATAGGAATAAGAGAATCGCCGCCGTCGCTTCTGGCGGCAGCACCGGCTCCAGCCAGGCACCCACTCTGCGGACCAAGCTCAAATACAGCAATGCAAGAAATGTTACCGATACCGCATAGACCAAGTTCTTTTGCCGCCCAATGTTCAAAAAATTGAATTTCTGCACCATCCACAGCATCGCCGCGAAAGGGATGATCGCGGCAACGGCAAGTGAGGTGCTGAGTTCGCCGGTCAGCGCCGCGCCGAAGCTGTCTTGGAAAACGTGCAGGCATAGGATCAGCAGAGCAATGAGCAGGAAGAATTTTGCGAGTTGTTTATGAAATGTGCGCTGGGGATCGTCGGGCGCATCCGCCGTGAAGCGCCATTGCCACCAAAAACAAGCAAGCAACGACACTCCCAGCCACACTCCATACGTGAGGCCCAATACTCTACCGGGCGCGAGCAAGTCGAAACCGGAATAGTTCGCCGGCAATGGGTACACGCGGAGCCCAAGGAACAAGATCGGAGCGTATGCCGCGCTCACGAGGATTCGCTTGGTGTTCCGGCTCTTCAGCAGGCCGCGCGTACCGGCGTATTCAAAATGCAGATGAACCAGAAGCGCAGGCATCAAGCATAGACCTGTGAACAACAGCGTAGCGGCAAAGGCTTGCACCGCAAGGGGCGGTGTCGAATAGTGGATTTGCGCATTGAGCGCTAGGAGCGACCCGCCATAGAAAAGAAACAACGCCAGGCACAGGAAGAAGAAAACGCGCTCAAAATTGCGCTGGCGGCGATAGCCGAGAATGACCACCATCCAGAAAAGCTGCAACAGCGTCCCCGCCGTGTAGCCGATCAGTTGGATGTAGAGCAGTGATCCCATGAGACTCCGAGGTGTCGGATTCTACGCCCGGCCTATCAGCAGTACAATCACCAAGTGCCATATTTTTCTTGCACCAGATAACCTATTCTAAATACGTGACTTAAACAGATCAGAAATCCACAAGAGATCAGCTGGTCTGTCCGGGAAATGCTTGACATGGCAGGAGTTTCTGCTACATTAGCAGTCGGCTACGAGGAGTGCTAATTCCCCTTTTCCTTGCAGCTACACACAAGATCACCTATGGAGGTTTTTCAAGATGGCAGTGAATCTAACCCCGCTCCACGACCGTGTCATCGTGAAGCGCATTGAGGAAAAAGAAAGCGTCAAGGGTGGCATCATCATCCCTGACTCCGCAAAAGAAAAGCCCATGGAGGGCGAAATCATCGCCGTCGGAGCTGGCAAGCGCGAGAAGGGCGAACTGATCCCGCTGGACGTCAAGCCCGGCGATCGCGTCCTCTTCGGCAAGTACAGCGGTACGGAAATCAAGATCGAGGACGAGGAATATCTCATCCTTCGCGAAGAAGAAATTCTGGCGAAGCTGAGCGGCGCGGCGAAAGCGGCCAGGAGGTAGCTTGATCCTTGCGTTGTAAAGCCGGGCCTTAGGCCGGCTGTAGTGGCCGGTCTTTCGACCGGTGCAGTTCTCATCAGAATTTCGCAAACAGAATATCAGGAGGAATGAACAGTATGGCGAAGCAGATTGTAACAGGTGAGAATTCCCGCCAAGCGATTTTGCGTGGCGTGAATGCCCTCGCCGACGCAGTAAAGATCACCCTTGGCCCCAAGGGTCGCAACGCGGTGATCGAAAAGAAGTTCGGCGCGCCGATCATCACCAAGGACGGCGTGACCGTGGCAAAAGAAATCGAACTCCGCGATCCCCTCGAGAACATGGGCGCGCAGATGGTCCGCGAAGTCGCTTCGAAGACTTCCGACGTTGCCGGTGACGGCACGACCACCGCAACCGTGCTGGCACAGGCCATCTTCCGTGAGGGCGTCAAGACTGTCGCTGCCGGCGCCAGCCCGACCGCTCTCAAGCGCGGCATCGAGCGCGCCGTCGAAGTGGCCGTCCAAGAAATCGAGAAGCTCCACAAGGACGTCAAGGGCGACATGATCGCCCAGGTTGGCACCATTTCCGCCAACAACGACAAGCAAATCGGCGGCATCATCGCCGAAGCCATGAAGAAGGTTGGCAAGGATGGGGTCATCACCGTTGAGGAATCCAAGACGATGGAGACCACCCTCGAAGTAGTCGAAGGCATGCAATTCGACCGCGGCTACCTCTCCCCCTACTTCATCACCGACCCGGAGCGCATGGAGTGCGTCCTCGAGGACGTCCGCATCCTCATCCACGAAAAGAAAATCAGCTCGATGAAGGACCTGCTCCCGCTGCTCGAGCAGACCGCCAAGATGGGCAAGCCCCTCTTGATCATCGCTGAAGACGTCGAAGGCGAAGCGCTGGCCACCCTAGTGGTGAACAAGCTCCGCGGCACACTGCAGTGCGCTGCCGTCAAGGCCCCTGGCTTTGGCGACCGCCGCAAGGCCATGCTCGAAGACATTGCCACCCTCACCGGCGGCAAGGCCATCACCGAAGACCTCGGCATCAAGCTCGAGAACGTAAAGCTTGAGGATCTCGGTCGCGCCAAGAAGATCACCATTGACAAGGATAACTCCACGATCATCGAAGGCGCCGGCAAGTCCGCGGACATCGAAGGCCGTGTGAAGCAGATCCGCTCGCAGGTCGAAAACACCACCAGCGATTACGACAAGGAAAAGCTCCAGGAGCGCCTTGCCAAGCTGGTCGGGGGCGTCGCCGTCATCAAGGTCGGCGCAGCCACCGAAACCGAACTGAAGGAAAAGAAGGCGCGTGTCGAAGACGCTATGCATGCCACTCGCGCAGCTGTCGAGGAAGGCATTGTCCCCGGCGGAGGCTCGGCGCTGCTCCGTTGCATCGCGGTCGTCGAAAAGCTCAAGCTCCACGATGACGAAGCCGTTGGTGCAGGCATCGTACGGCGCGCTCTCGAAGAGCCCTCCCGCCAGATCGCTCTCAACGCCGGCCATGAAGGCGCCGTTGTGATCGGCAAGATCCGTGACTCCAAGGAAGAAAACTTCGGCTTCAACGCCGAGACCGGCGAGTACGGCGACATGATCAAGATGGGCATCATCGACCCGGCCAAGGTCACCCGCCTCGCGCTGCAAAACGCGGCGTCCATCGCGGGCTTGATGCTCACCACCGAGGCCCTCATCGCCGACATCAAGGAAGATGACAAGAAGGCTGCCGCTGCCGGGGCCCCCGGCGCCGGCGGCATGGGCGGCATGTACTAAGTTCACCAGCTCGCCCGTACCCTCAGTCCCAAAAGGGCGGCCCTTCAAGGGCCGCCCTTTTTATCGCCGAGCAAAGTATTTTTCAGGCTTGGAACGAAAATTTATTGAGCTTTACTGGCGGCCACCATAGCAACAACACTGGAGTTCCCCACATCAGAACTCTTCGAAAATCCGTTCTTTTGATGTCGGCCGGATGCTTCGTGCCTTCTGTTACAGTCCCGATCCCGGCGCAAACGGTGCACCATGCTAGGGAGCTGGAGCGGCGCTTTGTGCAGCATTATGGGCAAAGATTCCCCTTGCTTGCCCCCCCTTCCGCCCTCTGGTATCGTGCGTAGGCTTCTCAGCAGACTCTTCAAGGGAGAGTCAGACATCATGCCAGGACTCTTGCAGCGGTTCTTGCCACGTGAAGAGGGTTTCTTTGACCTCTTTGCAAAGCAAGCGGCGAATATACATGTGGGGGCTGATGCCCTGCATAAAATGCTTTCGCACTACACCGGCGTGCCCGAACAAGTGCAGATCGTAAAGGCCATCGAGCACGAAGGCGACGAAATCACGCACGCCCTGTTCACCAAGCTGAATCAGACTTTCATCACGCCCTTCGACCGCGAAGACATTTATGAGCTCTGCAGCCGTTTGGACGATGTGATCGACCTGATCGACGCCGCGGCCAGCCGTTTTGTACTCTATCGCGTCGATAGCGTTCGCAGCGGGACCCTTGATCTCGTCCAGGTCCTGGTCTCGACCACGGCTGAGGTCGAGGTAGCCGTTCGCGCGCTGGAAACGCCGCAAAAAGCCCTGCAGCATTGCATCGAAATCAATCGCTACGAAAACGATAGCGACCGCTTGTGCCGCACGCTCATCGCGCAGCTCTTCGATGAAGAGCAAGATCCTGTCCAGATCATCAAGTGGAAAGAGATTTTTGAGGTCATAGAGACCGCCGTGGACAAGTGCGAAGACGTCGCCAACGTCATCGAAGGCGTCATCCTGAAGAGCGCTTGACCTGTGAACAGCTTTACCCTGCTCCTGATCGTCATAGGTCTTACTCTCACGTTCGAATTCTCGAACGGCTGGCACGACGCGGCCAATTCCATTGCCACGGTCGTCTCCACGCGCGTCCTCACGCCCTTCCGCGCCGTCCTCTGGGCAGCCTTCTTTAATTTCATTGCCGCTTTCTGGTTTGGCACGGCCGTCGCCAAGACGATTACGAAGGGTCTTGTCCGTATAGAGATGATCGATGAGAAAGTAATCCTCGCCGGACTGCTCGGCGCCATCGTCTGGAATCTCATTACTCTCATCTTGGGCCTCCCCACCAGTTCTTCTCACGCATTGATCGCCGGATACGGAGGCGCGGCCATCGCACACGCCGGCTTCAAAGCCATCATCTTCGGGGGCTGGATCAAGCCAGTTCTTTTCATCTTCCTCGCGCCGGTCATCGGCCTCTTCGCCGGGATGACCGTCACCATTCTGACCAGTTGGATTGTCCATCGCCAGCGCCCGCTCAAGGTCGACCGTTGGTTTCGCCGCCTGCAACTTCTCTCGGCGGCCGGCTACAGCCTGGGTCACGGCACCAACGACGCCCAAAAGGGCATGGGCATTATCACCGCGGCACTGGTCGCCGGTGGTTTGATAAAGACCTTCGAGGTACCCTACTGGGTCATTATCTGCTGCCATCTGGCCATGGCTGGCGGCACCATGGCTGGCGGCTGGCGCATCATCAAGACCATGGGTCAGCGCATTACTAAGCTCACGCCATTCGGTGGATTTGCCGCGGAGACGGCGGGTTCGTTGACACTGATCGGGACGGCGCATTTTGGCATCCCCGTCAGCACCACGCACACCATCACGGGCGCCATTGTCGGTGTCGGGGCATCGCGCCGGCTTTCTGCGGTGCGCTGGGGGGTGACGCGGCGCATCGTCCTCGCCTGGATCCTCACCATTCCCGGTGCGGCACTTTTCGGCGCAGCTCTCTTCCGCATCCTTGAGATTTGGATGCGTTAGTTCTCTCGAGAGAGCGCCGGAAGAGGCGCCCCTGGCCTTGCAAGACGCTATGATCATCCGAATCTGGGCAGCATCGTTGTGCGCCATCCGAGGTGGCAGCGATTCATCTGCGGCATGGCTGAACCTCAGAGATAGCCCGGGGACTAGCTGTCCTGGTCCTTTCTCCTAGCGACCTTTTCCTGGTTCTTGACGCGGATGATCGTGCCCTTATTCGAGTCGTAATCGAACGAAACTTCGTTCGACGCATCATCGACGGTATAGGATATCGTGTAGAGTGTCCGGCTTCCTTCCCGAACTTCCTTCCCTTCTTTAAGACAGTTGCTTCGTCTCTGATTCAACTGTCTTCTACTACTGCTCCGGCACTTTTTCGCATTCCTGTCGCTCGATCTCTGGCTCCATAATCGTTCGGAAAAACTTCCAGCACGCGAGGGTCGAACTGTACCCCCGCACCTTCCTGCAATATCTGCATTACCCGTTTCAGGGACATCCCCGGCCTGTAAGGTCGGTCGGAGCTCAGGGCGTCGAAGCAAGCGGCCACTGCAAAAATGCGGGCATGCAGAGTGATCCCCACCGTCGTCCAGGGCCCTGTCTGTATTCCTGATTTTCTCCGACCCAACGCCCAACCCCCATCGAATCATAATTTTATGAGAACACCGGGAGAAGGGGCCCCTGCCATTGCGAACCTCGATCACGCATTTCCGATGGCCTATCCTCTATTTCCTACCGCTATCCCCTGTCCGTGCTTCTTTACATCCTTACCTCCTTGCCACTATCCTTGATTCCAAGGGAGACACTTGTAGAATGTTCGCTACCGTCGAAGAAGCCGTCGAAGAGATTCGCCAAGGCTGCATGGTCGTCCTCATCGACGACGAGGACCGCGAAAACGAAGGTGACCTCGCCATGGCCGCCGAAAAAATCACGCCCGAGGCCATCAATTTCATGGCCAAGCACGGCCGCGGCTTGATCTGCATGCCCCTTACCGAAGAGCGCTGCGACGAACTCCACCTTCCGCTCATGTCGCCTATCAACACTTCCGTGCACGGCACCGCATTCACGGAAGCCATCGACGCGCGCGTAGGCGTCACCACCGGTATCAGCGCTTCGGACCGCGCCATCACCATCCTCACGGCCATTGATCCAAAAACGAAGCCTCAGGATCTCGCACGCCCGGGACACATTTTCCCGTTGCGCGCGCGCAAAGGCGGCGTGCTGGTCCGCGCCGGTCAAACCGAAGCTTGTGTCGATCTCGCGCGCATTGCCGGGCTGACCCCCGCTGGCGTCATCTGCGAAATCATGGGTGACGACGGCACCATGTCCCGCGTGCCGCAGCTGGTCGAATACTGCAAGGAACACAACCTGAAGATGCTCACAGTGGCGGACCTTATTCGCTACCGCATGCAGCACGAGCGCTACGTGCGGCGCGTAGCGGAAGCGGTCCTGCCCACGCGTTTCGGCAGCTTTCGTATGATCGCGTACGCCAGTGACATGGACCACGATCAGCACGTCGCACTTGTGCGCGGCGAACTGGAAGGCGCGAAGCCGACGCTGGTGCGTGTCCATTCACACTGCCTCACCGGAGACGTTTTCGGCTCCACCGCTTGCGACTGCGCGGAGCTTGTCTCACGCTCGCTGGCAGCCATCACCAAGGAAGACCGTGGCGTTTTTCTCTACTTGCATCACACGGGGCGTGGCTTCAGTGCCGAAACCGCCGAAGAACCCGGCGCGCTGCCTCAGATTCATTTCCACAAGCGCGGCCAACTTGATCGTGAACCTGCCCGCCAGCGCATGGTCCAACACGAAAGCGGCATCGGCGCGCAAATCCTGATTGACCTCGGCCTTAAGGACATCCGGGTCCTCACTAATCATCCGAAAAAAGTCGTCGCCCTCGAAGGCTACGGCATCCGCATCGCCGACCAGGTTCCCCTGCACATCGACCAGCCTCGCGTCACTCACCAGACCCTATGACGCTCGGCCCAAGAGTATCGACTTCAACATCTGCAGGACAGAGACAAGTGGATTGCGAGGTCAAACGCGCGCGCCCAGCGCGTCATAGAATTCGGGCTCGCCGAAGAGGGTCGCTTGCTCCTCAATCTCGGCGCGATCGCCGACGACGACGATTTGCATGTTGGCAGAGTTTAGATACTTGCGCGCGGTCGCGAGCAAATCTTCCGGCCTGAGAGCGCGGACTTTCTGGCGATAGGTTTCGATGTAGTCGTCCGGCAATTCGTTCAGCGCCACCGTGGAGAGTTGCGACAGCAATCCATCCTGGGTCGCCAGCCCCATCGAGAAAACACCGCTCATGTAATTTTGGGCGTCGGCCAGTTCCGCCGTTGACACCGGTACGGATCGCAACTTGTCCATTTCATATAAAATCTCGGTCAGCGATGCCGCCACAACATCATTTCGCACGGCCGCCGAAACCGAAAAATAACCATGCTCCCGCAACGCACTTACACCGCTCCGAGGGCTATAGGTATAGCCCTTATCTTCGCGGATATTCATTACTAATCGGGAATTAAATGCTCCACCGTACAAGCTGTTCGTAAGCCCCAGCCTCACCCAGTCCGGATGCTGACGCGTAATGGCGTGGCAACCCAGCAGGAGTTGCGTCTGAACTGCCCCTGGCACGTGCACCAGGTACACGCGTCGCCCGCGCGGATTCGGGGGTGCCGCGAAAGTTTTTGCTGTTGGCTTCTTGCCTCTCCAGCCCCCGAATATTCTTTCACCGGTCTTCAACATCTCCGGGGAGTCAAAATCTCCGACGAGCAAGAGAAGAGCGTTTTCGGGCGTATACGATTCGCGGTACACGGCCTGCAGATCTTCGCGCTTGTAGGCGGCCACTTGCGCTTCGCTTGGCGAGACCTGCCCATAGGGATGCGCGCCAAATAAAACTCTTCGGAGCCGCTCGCTCGCCAGGAATGCTGGCTGCGTGCGCTCGAGTTTCACTTCTTCCAGTTTTTGCCGGCGTTCGCGCTCGAATTCGGCATCCGGAAATGCGGCCGCGCGCGCCAACTCGCTCACCATCCCCAGAAGCGGCGTCGCAAATTCCGAAAGTCCGGCGAAGGAAAGGGCGCTGGTATCGGCGCCAGCGTTGGAAGACAAGTCCGCGCCGAGCCTCCGTAACTCCTCTTCAATCTGGCGGCTTACGCGCTTTGCCGTTCCCGTGCGAACCAAGGTTGCGGTCATTTCCGCTAATCCAGGAGTGCGATCCGCAACTGCCGCGTTACCGGAGCGGAAAAATAACTCACCATGAAACTTGGGAATGGAGTGTGATTCCGCGAGAATCACCTCGAGCCCGTTCGAAAGCCGCGCCTTTGTGCGCTTCGGCCAGGTCACCGCGCGCTCGGCCGCCAGTTCCGGCGCGCCCGTCGCCATTTCCACCGTGCGACTAGCCATTATGCCGCCTCCTTTGCGTGCGCTCCCGAGGGTGAACCAGCCTTCACCGGGTTGCGAAGAACAATGGCGCGCTTTTCTTTTCTCAAATATTTTCTCCCCACCGCCTGAATCTCCTCGCGGGTCACATTGAGGAAGCCATCCAGGATGGTGTTCACGAGCTGCGGTTCATTGTCGAAGAGCGTGAAGCACGCCAGCAAGTGCATCAGCCCATACTTTGGCATGTAGCCGCCCCGGCCACCTTCCAGCGTGGCGTAATAGTCCGAGCGCCATTTCACTTTCAGCTGCTCCAACTCGTCTGCACTGATGCCGTTTTCCAGCACTTCGCCGATCACCAGATCAAAGGCCGCAAGCGCCGTTTCGTTTGTAAATTCCGGCTTGTGCAGGATGCGGGTGGTCATTTGTGTTGGCCCGTTGTATCCAAAAACGTCGTCGATACCGCCGTCGGCCTCCACGGCGATCTGTTTCTCCAATACCAGGTCGCGGTACAGGCGTCCGGCACGCCCGCCGTGCAGCGCCTGATCCAGCAACGCCATCGCGCACCAGTCGGCAGTCCGCCGCTTCGGCATCAGGTATCCGACGGCCATCGCGGGCAGTGTGCCGAATTTTTCCTCCACGAACCCGTGCCGCTCTTCGGTCTGCTCCGGTTCGGTCGGATCGGCAAACTGCGGCGCCGCGCCAGCCGGTATGCCGTCAAAATATTTTTCTGCCAGAACGATGCCTTCCGCCGCCTTCACGTCGCCGAGCACCAGCAGCACGGCATTGTTGGGGAGGTAGTAGGTGTTAAAGAAAGCCTGCACGTCGGTCAAATCGGCTGCATCCAAATCAGCAAAATCGCCGTAAAAATTGTGTGCGTTCGCCCAATTGCGAAACGCCACCGGCGGCATATCCAACCAGGGAAATCCGCCATAGGGTTGGTTCATCACGTTGACGCGAACTTCTTCCTTCACGACGTCGCGCTGGTTCTTGAGATTTTCGTCATCGACTTTCAAGGCGCGCATGCGGTCAGCTTCAAGCCACAGGACGCGCTCCAGGGCATTCGAAGGGACAGCTTGGTAATAATTTGTCACGTCATAGCTCGTCGACCCGTTAAGCACGCCGCCGCTTGAATTGATCAGCTTGATGTGCTGCATCTTTGGAACGTTCGCGGAACCTTGAAACATCATGTGTTCGAACAAGTGCGCGAACCCGCTGCGCCCCTGGGGCTCCAGGCGGAAGCCAATTTTGTAATACACCCCGACGGTTACGACCGGTGCGGTCGAATCAGGTGCAATCACCACTTTCAACCCGTTCGCCAGCGTGGTGCTTTCCATCGCAATCTGCAGTCGTTTCACGTGTTGCCCCCTATCGCCTTTGCTCTTAGTTTCTCTTCCAGAGAATTCTTTCCTAATTCGGCCAACATACCCGCGGTATCTTGTGCGAGCACGCGCGCCGCCAGACGACCCAGCGCTTCATAGGCATGCGCAAATTCTTTGGGTGATTCTAGAAGTGCATCCACATGCGCTTGCACCACCCTATAATCTCCACGAGAGAGCGGCCCCGTCCACGCGGCTCGGGGCCCCAACCTCTCGAAATTCTCCAGAACCTGGCGCGTCAGGGGCAACAGCGCCCGCACGGCTTCGCTCCGCCTCATCCCAAGCGAAACGAGCAACTGCGTGGCCGCTTCCTCCACCGTGAGCACATGACTGGCGGCCATCACGGCCGCTGCGTGATACAAGAGTTTCTTGCTTCCCGCGATGCGCACGGGCGATCCGCCGAGAGCTCGCGCAATCCGCCGCGCGACTCGCACTGCCCGTGGTTCCCCTTCAATCGTAAAAACCTTGCCTTCCAGTGAAGCTACTGCGACGCCGCTGAACGACTGCAGGGGATGCAAGGACCCGACCGTCCCGCCCCGCTCTTGCACGGCGTCAAGCACGCCAGAATCCATCGCCCCGCTGGTGTGCAGGATAACTCGCCCGCGCAGTTCTTCTTCGCCGATCCGAGCCAGTTCCTGGGCAACAACTGCGATTTCCTCATCGGGTGTGGCGACCAGGATCACTCGCGATGCCAGGATCTGCCGCGTCATTCCGGCACAAGCCTTGCCTGCCCCCATGAATCGAACGGCTCGACGCGCGCTCGCTTCGCTACGGGTAACGACCGCGCCAATCTGCCACCCCAGTTCACGCAACCGGCGGCCCAGCGTGCGCCCCACGCGTCCCGCCCCGATGATGGCGAGGGTCTTTTCCATCTCGTGTTAGCATAACCTGAGGACAACGCTGGCACCAATTTCCATGCACATTTTCGGACTTGTGCTTTTTGGCTTGATTGCGTCCTTCTGGCTCACCCATGGTATCCGCGTTGCCTATGGCGCCGTTCGCCTCCCGTGGATCAAGGATTTCGCGCCGGCCTCCGACGCTGATTGTCCGCGCATCTCGATTCTCTTCGCCGCGCGTGACGAAGAAGAAAAACTGCCAGCCGCACTTGCCACTCTGATGGAAATCGATTACCCGGACCTGGAGGTCATCGCCGTCGACGACCGCTCACAGGACTCGACCGGCCGTATCCTCGAGCGGTTCGCCGCCGCGCATCCCCGGCTTCGCGTGGTCCACATCACGCGACTGCCCGCTGGCTGGCTTGGCAAACCTCACGCGCTCCAGAAAGCGTATGCAGCATCAACCGGCGACTGGTTGCTTTTCACTGACGCCGATGTGCGTTTCAAGCACGATGCCCTGCGCCGCGCCATTGCTCTCGTGAAAGCGCGCAACCTGGAGCACCTCACGCTCATGGGCGATGTCGAAATGGTTGGCT
>MNIJ01000120.1 GCA_001919715.1 Acidobacteria bacterium 13_1_20CM_58_21 | reverse complement strand
CAGCTTCATAACGGTTCGATAGACTTTACTTCGGAGGTCGGCCGGGGCACGACGTTCCGCATCGAATTGCCACTCGCGGCCTGAACATGACGGAAACCCCAGCCCGGTCCCTAACAGTGTCGCCGCACAGCTCCCTCTATTCGGTGGTGTTTTTTCTCTGTTGTGCTGCATGCGTATTTGCTGGATGCAGCATAAGGAAACGTCCGACTATTCCCTGGGCTGCTGCGGTACAGGTGAAGCCTGTAATCGAACCACAGACTGCGGACACAACCAGTGTTCCGGATGACGCGCTCCCGGAGCTACGGCCCGAACTGCCACCTTTTCCCGGTCATCTGATCACCGTGCGGACCGCACCTCCGCGGCCACACGCCAGCACGTCGCCCTCGGCAGTCGTGGGGACCGATGCCGAAAAGCTGGAAGCTCCGATGATTGCCCCCGAGCTTACGCCACAAGAATCCGCGGTTGCCCAGCAGCAGACCAACCAGAGTCTGGGCATCGCGGAAAAGAATCTGGAGTCCGCGCGCGGCAAAAATCTGAATGCAGCACAAGCGGACTTGGTGTCCAAGATCAGAGGCTTCATCAAGGACGCGCGAGAAGCCGCGCAGATCACGGATTGGAGCCGCGCTCGCGGTCTGGCCAAGAAAGCGCAGGTCCTCTCTGAAGAACTCACCGGTTCACTTTAGTTTCTTATTCTCCTCAAGTGTTTTTTTGACGGGGTAGGCAATCAGCCCACAGAAACTTGCGGCCATCAAGGAAGCACGCCAGCAGATGCGCTAAGATGAATTTATGAAGAAGTTCGATGTGGCCATCGCGGGCGGTGGAGTGATTGGGGGGGCGATCGCACTGGAGCTTGCGCGTGCCGGTCTGCGCGTAGCGGTCTTCGACCGGCAACACCCGGGCCAGGAAGCGTCCTGGGCCAGTGCCGGAATCCTTTCCCCGGCACCGGAGAATCCCGGGATGGTGGCCATGGTGCCGCTGGGGAAGGCCAGCCTCGCACTCTATCCAGAATTCGTTGCGCAGGTCGAGGAGATTTCCGGAAAGACGACCGGCTTTCGACCGAAGGGGACGCTCGAGGCGTTGTTCTCGCGCGATGCGAAAGCGGAGCTCAGCACGATTATCGCGCTGCATCACGGCCTGGGATTGAGGGCCGAGCCGCTTGGGGCCGAGGATGCCCGCCAGTTTGAACCGGCGCTGAATGAAGAAGTCGCAGCCGCCGTGTTCAGGCCGGATGAAGCATCGGTTGACAACCGCGCGCTGACGGCTGCCATTTTCGAAGCAGCGCAACGCAGTGGAGCGGAGGTCTTTTCCGGCAACGGTGCGAAAGCGATGTGGCGCGAGAAGAATCGCTGCGCGGGGTTGCTCCTGCAAAATGAGAGAGTGGCAGCCCAATGGACGATCATCGCGGCCGGCTGCTTTTCAGCCACCATCGAAGGCATTGCGACGTACGCGCCGGCGCGGCCGGCGAAGGGCCAGATGGCCGCGCTGCGCGCGGACGATTTGAAGATGGAACGCGTGCTCTGGTCCGAGAAGGTCTATCTCGTGCCGAGGAACGACGGGCGAATTGTCGCCGGCGCCACCGTCGAGTACGCCGGTTTCGACAAGCGAACCACTGCGGGTGGCATGGAGAAAATTTTTTCAGCAGCCATCGAGCTTGCGCCGGGCCTCGCGGACGCGCGCATCGAAGAAATGTGGGCAGGCCTGCGGCCCGACTCTCCCGATCACCTTCCCATTCTCGGCCCCACCGACATCGACGGCCTGCTGATAGCCACCGGACACTTCCGCAGCGGAATCCTGCTGACGCCCGTGACCGCGCGCCTGGTCCGCGAATGGATCATCGAACAACGCGTGAGCGTGGATTGGGACCGCTTCAGCCCGTTGCGATTTCAGACCGAAAAGACCGATGCGACAAATACGATGCCTGCTCGAGACCGAGCGCGGTCTTAGAGCAGAACTCTTGTCAGCTCCCTAAAATTGCAGAAACGGAAGCCAAGCGGGACTTCTGGGGCGTTCGCGCGCATGGGTCTCCTGTTGAGAATGGACCGGCCACAGTGGTTGAGAGAGTCTCCCTGGATCATGCGCCGGCAAATGATCGACGTCCAGGATAAGCTCGTGATCGAAGACGACATCCAGCATGGTGCCGCGCGGCAGTTCCGCTTCCGGACCGCGTGTGAGTAGGATGGCTATCAAACTGGCGGCCGCTCCGACGCCCCCACCAATCAAGGCACCCTTAACCGGAGCGCGGATGGCTACCGTACCTGCCAGTGTCCCGATGTAGGCGCCACCTGCTGTCGTAGCGAGAACGAGCATTTTGTCGCGCCCGGAGCCCGACGGCCCTATGATCTTGCCCTCGGCATCGACGCCTTCCCGGTCCGCGCTGGCCGGCGTGGCCGCGAGGCTGACGGTGTAGCCATTCGGAAAAGTCATCTGCTCGAGAACGATGCGAAATTCGCCGCGGCCCCTGATGAGACCCGGCCGCTTGAAATCCAGGATTCTCCCCCGCGCAAAAGCACCCATCGGAATGACCGTACGGTTGTTCTGTGCGATGGAGTACGCCGTCTCGAAATAAACGGAATCGCCAGCCTTGGCCGTGCGCGTGTTGAGGCCGTTGCGAAGCAATAGCGGGACTCGCGTGCCCGTGGGAACGGCAATTTGGTGGAGTCTGCTTGCGTTGCGGGCGCTGCTGCTGACCAGGGGCTCGCAGAGGGCTCTTGTGCGAGAAGGTTCATCGGCGCAGCGGAAGAAACGAGCAGGGTGAAGGTAGAGAGACGCGTTGAGAGCCGGGAGAACATGAAAATCACCTCGAGGGGTCTGGCCTGGCCCCTGGAACTGAAATGCATGACCATCTCCAGACCAGATGGATCGGGGGATGGGCGGCGAGGACTCCGGCCCTTTTTGTCTAAGGGTTTTTGATACCAGCAGTTATGGCTCAAAGTACGGGCATTCAGCAGGTGCTACATGGTGGCCGAACGGCGTTCCTGCGCTGGATGTGGTTGTCAGCGACAGTCACCGGTGTCAGCCACCGGCGCCAAGTCCCTCCTGAACTAAGGCTCAGGCTGTTGCGGCCGCACCGGGGCTTGAATGACAGGCTGAAATTGCCCGAGATTGCTGAATTGAATCTGGCTGCCGTCGAGAGAAAGATCGTGTTCGAGAACAATGTCCAGCGTGGAGCCGCGTGGGAGCTCTGCTTCTGGTCCGCGAGTCAAGAGCACAGCGGCTAATCCCGCCGCCGCGCCAATCCCTGCGCCGATACCGAGTCCCTTGACTCCGTGGGCAATCGCCCCGATCCCCGCTCCGGCCGTCGTGGTCTGTGCGACCGTACCGGCGTCCTTCCCCTTACCACCAGGGCCGGTGACTTTGCCCTCGGGATCCGTCGTTTCCTTACCGCCGGAATCGGCGCTACGCGGGGCGGCGTTCAAACTGACGGTGTAACCGTTCGGCAGGATCAGCGTGTCCAGACGCAGCCGGAATTCACCGCGGCCCTTGATGCGCCCGGGCCGCTTCGATTCCAGCAACTCACCGCGAAGATAGGAACCGACCGGGATCACAACGCGATTGCTCTGGGTGATCGGAAAAGACGTTTGAAGGTAGACCGAGTCTCCCGGCTTGGCGCTGTGCGTGGAGATACCGTTCTGGAGCACGACGCCGACGCGAGTTCCCGCAGGAACGGTGATTCTTTCGCTGGGGCCTATTTGCTGTGCCGGAGCAGGCTTGGGCGCGACCGGGGACGGGGCAGCGGTCTGCGGCCCTTCGGGTTGCTGCGCTCTGCAGGATGCGCCTGCTGACAGCAACGAGGCAATCAAACAGAAGTATTGGCGAATCCCTCGACGCAGCTCTTCTTTCACGGCATCCCTCCGCAACGCTTGATGCGATGCATCAAGAGACGATCTTGGATGCCTGAGTATACTGCGAGCTCCAGCCGCAAGTCGTCAGCAGGCAAGAGACGGAGCCGTGGTTTGCAGTCGCGCAATTCAGTGCCAGTTCGCGCTGCTGGCACGGGCCGGAGCGCAGCTTTGGAGGTCGGTGAACCGAATCCATTGAGAGATGAGCATTCCATCCTTTGGCATATAGCCATTGCCGCGGATTTCTGTGCGCACTCTTCCATTGGCAAGTTCGCAGTGGACGAAGCGGTGTTTGTTGACGCCAAGTTTTTTAACGGCTTCCTGGATTTTTTCCGGAGTCGACTGCACCACTGGGCTTGGGAGCCGGCGCCGTGCGCGCGGTTGCCGAGGGACGAGGACGGAGCTTAGCGGCTGGAAGCAATTGAGGCGGGGGGTCGGAAGCGCGGTCGGGAGAGAACCGCTTTCGTCCGGCAGCGATTCGGCACACGCATCTGTCGCAAGGAAAAAGCCCGCGATGGTAGTAAAAGGCTTCGTTCAGGGGAAATGATGCAGCGCGAATGTCTATCTCGACAGTGCTCGACGGGAGGTCAGGTGGCGGGACGGCGTGGAGGTTTGACCTGTGGAAGTGCGAAGACTACGCTGGAAACAGAGTGAGGAGAATCGCATGGCGAAGCTGGCGTTGATTTATGGGATGAGGTTGCTACCCGGGGAAGAGCTCGGCGAAGTCAAGGATGCGACGGTGGTGTTGAAGAATGGCCGCACGGCACGCGTGACCATGCACTTAATCGAAGGCAGCAAGGAAGAGATCGAGAACACCTTTCGCCAGTCCATCGAAGCTTTCTTTGAGATGTATCCGGAAATCTGAGTACTACTCAGTTCTAAGCAGTTCGTAGCTTTAGGGGCGAAAATCCGAATGCGACGTAACCCGATCCATTTAGCCTCGGGAGACGCAGCCTGTGGGTTGGTTCAATCCGTTCCCCGAGCGAAGGACAAGCACACCTGCTCGAAGCTAAAGCGAACCTTCTGCGTTTGCGCCAGGACATCCCGTTGGCCGATGCGGAACTCTCGAAGATGAACTTGCTGCGTACGAACAGTCGTTAGCAAAGCTGGCCACTCCGAAGAAATGCGTGCCGGAGAAAGGCGCACTACCGAACTCGGGAGATCGACAGCAACAGTGATCATTCATTGTGGTTGCCTGCGACCTTCTCAGTCATAACGCAGAGCGACCATGGGATCGACACGCATCGCCCTCCGCGCCGGTGCCCACGACGCGGCAAGCACGACACTCGTCAGCAGCGCGGCCGCAGCTAAATACGTAAGACTATCCGTTCGGGAGACGCCGTAGAGAAAGATTCCCGATCCGCTCCAGCCGATGCCTTCCGTTGGGAAAAAACGCGTGATTGCAAATGCGCAGAACGTACCCACGGCCAAGCCGGCGAACGCGATCCTCAGAGATTCACGAAAGACTAAGCCTGCGATTTCTTGGCGGGCCGCTCCGAGCGCGACACGAATGCCGATCTCTCGCGTGCGCTCGGCGACGGAATACGAGGTCACCCCAAAAACGCCGACGACCACTAACATCATGGCCAATCCGCCGAACGAAGCCAAAAGCGTGATGATGGGGCGGCGCAGAGTGAGGGACTCGGAATCGCGGATCTGCTGCGGCATGCTACCCATAGCCCAGTAAAGCTGGGGATCCAGGGAGCCAAGCCGCTTGCCGAAGGCTGCTGCAACTTTGCCCATGTCGCTCGCTGCCCGAACCCGGATGGCCATGCTCCATCGTCCCGGTAACGTTTGCGCAACCGGGAAATAGGCAAGCGGCCTCAAATCTTCCTCTGGGTTGCGCTGCCTGAAATCGGAAACTACACCCACGATCTCTTTCCATGCCGCGGGAGCATCCACAAATGCAATGCGAGAGCCAATGGGATTCGCTCCTGGAAAATACTGCTTCGCGAAAGTTTGATTGACGAGGGCAACTGGACTGGCCTCTCGATTGTCTGTTTCATGGAGAGCACGTCCGGCAAGCATTGGTATTTTCAAAGTTGAGAAATATTCGGGACTTACCGAGACAAAATAGACTGTCTCATTCATGGCCGCCGGCTTGGAGGAAGCTGTCCAAATGTTGAGTTGCGCGCTGTCCGCCCCATCCATTGGGAGCGAGTCGGTGATACCAGCTGATATCACACCTGGCATGGAGCCCACTCGCTCCGCTGCTTCGTGCATCAAGCGGGCTCGCTCCGACGGGGCGGTGTGACGTGTAGCGGGCAACCGGAGCGTGGCGGTCAAAACGTTGCGCGGGTCGTATCCTATCGGTGAGGATTCCACGTACAGAAAACTGCGTAGCAGCAAGCCGAAGCCCACGAGCAGCACCATGCCCAGCGCAACCTGGGCTCCGATCAAGACTTCTCGCATCCGGCGCGTGTGCGAGCCGCCCGCCGCGTGGGGAGCTGCATCTTTCAAACTTTCAATTGGATTCGCGCCGGTGGCCTCGAACGCGGGAATCATTCCAAAGACCAGGGCGCTCACAAGTGAAACTCCCAGACTGACCAGGAAAACGCGCGTATCCACTTGCAAATACGCGCCAGGAAGCATGCCGGACGCCACTTTGGTGATGATCTCCTCGCACCATCGCGTCACGACTATGGCGACGCCCCCGCCGCAAAAGAACAGCAGCGCGCTTTCGGTCAGAAGCTGCCGAATCATTCGTCTGCGCGAGCAGCCCAGAGCCGCGCGCACGGCGACTTCTCTGTGGCGCTTCACACCGCGAGCCAGAAGCAAGCTCGCGACGTTGGCGCACGCGATCAGAAGCACAACTCCCGCCGCCACCGCCGTCATCCACAAACCGCGCCGGGCATTTTGCACTGTCGGCCCGGCGTGTTGGCGCATTTGCTCAAAATCTTCCACCACGAAGCGATCAGCCTTATCGGCAGGAGAACCCGGATTTTTGAATTGGCTAGCGATGACTTCGGCTTCCGAACGCGCTTGCCCCAGCGTCACTCCGAGTTTCAAGCGCGCGATGATTTCGACTCTCATTTTTCCCGCTCTGACATTTTCTTGGCTTGCGTAAGAGTCCAGAACCAAAGGAGCAAAGATCTCAAGCTTTTGGTAATAAGGTCCCAAGGATTGCGGCAGTACGCCAATCACGGTCGCAGGACGACGATTCAGAACAATTTGCTTTCCTGCAATGTGCGGGTCGGCATGAAATCGTGTGTGCCAGCAGTCGTAGGAAAGCATCACCACCGCGTCTTGGCCGGCGATCTGTTCTTCCTCGAGAAAGTCGCGGCCCAGCAATGGCTGAACGCCGAGCGTGGATAGCCAGTTCGAAGTTACCAGGAATCCCGGAAGGTTTTGCGAGACGGACCCATCGGCATCGTAAAAATAGTCGGCCCATCCGGCCGCGGCGACTTGCTCGAATGATTCACTCTCTTTCCGCACTGCCAGATACTGCGATGGAGTGGGCGTGTGCCAGTCGTGGTCGGGCTCGACCGTCCAGATGTGGACCAGGCGGTCCGGTTCGCGGAAAGGTAGGCCGCGCAAGAACGCGGAGTCCACAAGCCCGAAGATCGCCGCGTTCGCCCCCATGCCAAGCGCGAGTGTGAGAACCGCTACGACAGTAAAGCCCGAATTTTTCCGCAGCGTGCGCAGCCCATAGCGCACATCTTGGATGAGGCTTTCGAGAATGTTCACACCACGCGCTTCGCGGCACTCTTCTTTGGCTCGCTCGATGCCGCCGAACTCGATTCGCGCTCTGCGCATCGCCTCTTGGCGAGGCACTCCCCCGCGGGCCAAATCCTCCGTGTATGTCTCGACGTGGAAGCGCAGCTCCGCATCCATCTCGCTCTCCATATGCGAGCGTCCGATAATTGCGCGTAGCCAAGAACGAAGGTGGTTCCACAGCCTCATACTGCCTCGCGTCTGGTCCGCAGGATTCCCGGAATAACCTCAGCCATCGTATCTCAGCGCCACCATCGGATCGATCCGCGAAGCGCGGCGCACCGGCAAAAAGCTGGCGAGCACGGCGACACCGGTCAGCGCGGCAACCGAAGTTGCGAAGACCACTGGGTCGGCGCCGGCGATTCCGAACAGAAGAGCCTTTGCGTACCGCGAGGGCCAGACGGCCAGTGGGATCCCCGCTACAGCACCGGCCAATACCAGCCACAGCGTTTCGCGCACGATCAGCCAAATAATTTCCCGCCGGCGGGCGCCCAATGCCATCCGGAGTCCGATTTCGGCTGTGCGGCGAGCGACAGCATAGGCCATCAGACCATACAAGCCCAGGGAAGCAAGCAGCAGCGCCAGCCCGCCGAAGAAACTGGAAATTGTAGCGAGCAGGCGCTCGCGCAGGAAGGAGTCCTCAGTTTGGGCACGCAGAGTCTTGACGTGGAAAATTGGCACGTGGCCGTCCACGGATGCGACGGCCTGGCGTACCTCGTCGACGAGGCCCGCTCTCGATCGGTAGCGGAGTTCGAAGGAAAGGGCTCCGGCACCGACCCATTGGCTTGGGTCCGTCCCTCCTTTGCCCTGAAACAGCGCCCGGTACAAAACTGGCCGTGGCTGCTCGCGCGCGCCGCCATAAAGCGAGTCCTTGGCCACTCCAATGATCTCAGCGCCGTCGAGCCGATGGCCAATCGGATTCTGGCCCGGCAGGACCTGGCGGGCCAGCGATTCATTCACGATTACCACGCCCGACGTCGCCCCGCGATCGCGCAAGTCGAAATCGCGGCCCATCAGGATGGGTGTACCGACGGTGGAGAAATATCCCGGGCTCATGGCATTCCAGGCCACCTTGATCGTTTCACCGTCGGGCAACGCGCGGCCGTCTACTTGGCGGATTCTATCAACCAGGTAATATTGATCATCCACCGGACGCACGGTCGACACGCTGGCGGACTGGATACCCGGCAAGATGGCGGCCTTCTCGAGGATCGCGCCATAAAGAGCGCTCGCCCTTTCCTTGGGATAACCCGCCAGCTTCGCGTCGACGGAGAACATGAGAATATTGTCGCGTTGGTAACCGACGTCAACGTGACGGAGATTTTCGAGCGTGCGTGTGAAGATTCCGGCCCCGGTAATCAGCACCAGCGATAGTGTCACCTGAACCGCAACCAGCACGCGGTCCAGGAAACGCGAGGATCCGGTGGTCCCGCGTGCGCCCCGCTGCAGGGCTGGGCCCGGATCGACCCGTGTGCCACGGATGGCGGGCACCAAACCGAACAGAATTCCGCCAGCAAGCGACACGGCCGCAGTGAAGCCGAAGACGGGCCAGTCGGGTCGCACATCGAGCGGCACGGGCGAGTCGCCGGTCGAGATCATGCGGACCAGCAGGGCTCCGCCCCACCACGCAATTACCAATCCCAGGGCCCCTCCCGCGGTGGCAACTAGAAGGCTTTCGGTTAACAGTTGCCGAATAAGGCGCGCTCTTCCCGAGCCCAACGCCATGCGCAGGGCGATCTCCGGGCGGCGGTGGGAGGCGCGAGCCAGCACCAGGTTGGCGACATTGACGCAGGTAATCAGCAGCACCATACCCGCTACACCCATGAGCAGCTTTAGCGGAAGCTCGTAGGCGTGTCGAAGGCCGCTAACCATGCCGGTCGCGGCCGGATGCAGAACGAGGTGGCTCTCCCGAACTAGCCGTTGCCACGACTGGCTGTCGCGGTACTCCGAAACCGCGAGTTGCTCGGCATATAAGCGGCGATGGATGATATCGAGTTCTGCTTCAGCCTGCGCCAGCGAAACGCCGGGGCCAAGGCGGCCAGCAATAAGCAACCAGCTCGTGAAGGAAGCCCGCCAGCGATTCGGATCGGGCGTGAACCGGTCAAGCGCATGCAAGGGCACCCAAAGGTCACGCGCGCCGCCAACGTAAATGGAGAATTTCGGTGGCGTGATCCCGATGACGGTGAACGGAAGCTGGTCGATGAGGATGGTTTGACCGATGATCGATGGGTCGGCGGCAAAGCGGCTCCGCCAGTACCGATCGCTCAGAACAACAACATCCGCGCCCTCGCGATCGTCTCCTGGGGCAAACAGGCGACCCTGCTGTGGAGCGACGCCCAGAACGGCGAAGAAATTGTCGGTGTACGCGTCGCACTGAGCCAATCCAGGGCTTCCGTGCCAGCCGACACTCACTCGGTTCAATCCAGTTCCGCCAAAAATCCCGGAAAGCATGCCGGCCTGCCTGCGGAACCGTTCAAGATGTGGATAGCCGAACCAACTGTTCCAGTTCTCGGGACCGTTTGGAGGAAACGTGTATGTGAATTGAACGAGTTGCTGCGGATTGGGCACGGGCAGCAGGCGCAAAACGACCGCATTCAGCAAACTGAAGATAGCTGTCGTCGCACCAATCCCCAGCGCCAGCGTGAGAATCGCAACCGCGGTGAAGCCCGGGCTCTTCCGCAGCGTGCGAAGGCCGAAGCGCAAATCCTGGGTGAAGTTTTCGATGAAGTTAACGCCCCGGGCGTCGCGGCATTCCTCTTTGGCGCGCTCGATGCCGCCAAACTCAATCCGCGCCTGCCTCATCGCTTCCTGGTGCGGCACTCCGCCGCGCACCAAATCCTCAGCATACGCCTCCACGTGAAAGCGCAGTTCCGCATCCATTTCGCTCGCCATCCCTGAGTGCTTCAGCGTCGCGCGTAACCAGGAGCGCAGGCGAGCCCAAAGATTCATGGTTCCTCATTCATAGCGCAAAGCGATCATAGGATCGACGCGAGTTGCCCGGCGCGCCGGCATATACGCAGCGCCCGCGGTAACGGCCATCATCACGGTCATCGCCAGCAAAAGGGTCTTCAAGTCAGTGGCGGTTACACCAAAAAGGAGGCTGGACAAGAATTGTGTCAGGTTTAGGGCCGCGATAAGGCCGATCGCCATTCCAATCAAAGCCAGGAACGCGGTTTGCCCCACCACACTTTTCAAAATGTCTCGGTGACGAGCTCCGAGCGCGATACGTACACCGATTTCGTGAGTTCGTAGGATAACCGTGTAGGAGATCAGACTATAGATCCCGAGAGAGGCCAGCAGGACCGCCACGCCGGCCAACAGCATCAGGAGCAACATACTAGACCGACGCAGAGCAATTGAATCGGTCGCCAAAGCATCCATGGAGCGAAGAGAACTGATGGGCTGATCTTTGTCTACAGACTGCACGGCCTGACGAATCGCGCCGGCTAGTCGTTCAGGATCGAGGGATGTGCGGATGACTAGACCAAAAAATGGCCAGTACGTCTGATACGCTGGTCGATAGATTTCGATGGGAGGCTCTGAGGCCAGCCCCGCATGACGGACGTCGCCGACTACACCGATGATTTCCGTTAGCAACGGAATGGCGGCGTCTGGTACGAGAATATGCTGACCAATAGGGTTTAAATGCGGCCACAAGAGACCAGCCAGCTTCTGGTTGACAATCGCCACCGGCGGAGAACCTACTCGTTCGCGCTCGTCGAAGAATCTTCCTTCGCGCAATGGTATCCGCATGGCTCGGAAATAATCTGGCGTCACCACGCGGAATTGGGCAACATTTTGCTGCCCTGAATCATCGAGCACGCCCGGCACGGTAATCGGCCGCCGCGCATCCATTCCTGACAATGGCAGCGTATTGATGCCGCCCGCTGATTCCACGCCAGGCAGTACTCGGATACGGGCTAACACTTGTTCAAGGAACGAGCCGGTCTTGCTCACATTTGGATATCGATTGGGAGGAAGAGAGAACACACAGGTTAGAAGATGATCGGTTTCAAAACCCAAAGACCGAGCTTGCAAGCGCAGGAAGGTGCGAATCAACAAGCCCGAACCAACCAACAGCAGCAAAGATAAAGCCATTTGGCCGACGATCAGGACACGCCGAATGCGGAGAGCACTCTTACGCTCAATGGTCGCTCGGCTACTGATGTTCAGAGTCTCCGATGACCGACTTGGGTTGTGGAAAGCGGGTATCGCGCCAAAGATCAGACTGGTCATCGCGGTGATTGCGACAGTGAGGAGAAGAACCGGCCAGTTCATCCAACCACTGGCGCGTGCGGGCAGCGGCAAATTCGCAAGCTGTGCCTTGAACATCAGTGGCAGCACTTGCACGCCCCACCATGCCAGCAGGACGCCCGCTCCGGTCCCCATAACGGCTAGAGTTAGGCCTTGTATCAGAAACTGCCTGAAAAGCCGACCCCTGCTCGCGCCCAATGCCAGCCGAACTGCCACTTCGCGTTCTTGCGTGCCCGCGCGCGCGAGCAACATATTTCCAACATTGGCGCAGGCAATGATCAACATGAACAGCACGGCCGCTTGGAGGACCCACAGTGCCGGTCGCACGTTTCCCGTATAGGTGTCGCGAATCGGTTTGAGCTGGATACCCCAGTGCTGGTTTGTTTGTGGATACCGGCGTGCGTTTTCTTGCGCTAGAGATTCGAGTTCCTGCTGAGCCTGGGCAAGGCGCACACCTGATCTGAGTTTCGCAATGACTTGAAAGACGTGCAGTCGGCGGTTCTCAAGAAGTTCGACGGGAAATGGAAGAGGAGTCCAAATATCTGTGCCGGCGGACGGATGCCCGAAATCGGATGGCATTACGCCAATCACTATATAGTGGTCACCATCGAGCTGAATCGTGCGCCCGATTACGTCTTCGTCAGATGCAAACCGGTTTCGCCAGAACTGGTAGCTAAGGACAACCACGTGATCTCGACCCTGGGTTCCTTCTTCAGGTAGAAACGTGCGGCCCAGCAGAGGGCGCGCGCCTAAAAGGGAAAAGAAATTCGCCGAGAATTGATAGCCCATGACCGATTGAGAATCCCCGGGGCCAGTCAAGGTATAGGCGGCATCCCAGGAAAAGGCCAAGTCATCGAACACGCGATTCCGTGTTTTCCAATCGTTGAAGTCAGCGACAGTCGCCTTGTCCAGTTGCTGCCGTTGCACATTTTCTTGCCACACAGTGACGAGTCGGTTTGGATCGCGGTAGGGGAGGGGACGAAGAAGAACAGTATGCAGAACGCTGAAGACCGCTGTATTCGCTCCCATGCCCAGCGCCAGAGTGATCGCCACTGCAAGGGTGAAACCGGAGTTTCTCCGAATCTGCCGAACACTGAAACGCATGTCCTGCATCAGTGAGTCGACAAGGCTCACACGGCGTTCGTTCCGGCACTCCTCTTTGGCTCGCTCGATTCCCCCAAACTCCATCCGCGCCCGCCGCATCGCCTCTTGCCGAGAAAGGCCGCCGCGCACTAAATCCTCCGCAAATTCCTCGATGTGAAATCGCAGTTCCGCATCCATCTCACTTTCCATCCGAGAGCGCCGCAGCATGGCCTGCACCCAGGATCGAAGGCGGCTCCACAGAGTCATACTTCCTCAGGTGTGGTACCCGGGATTCCCGCGATGACATCCGCAATGGGGTTCCACTTTTCGACTTCCGTTTGCAGTCTACGCATGCCTGCCGCTGTGAGACGGTAATACTTTGCTGTTCGATTGTTTTCCGACTCGTCCCATTCGCTAGTGATCCGGCCCCGGTGGTCAAGGCGATACAAGGCGGGATACACAGGGCCCTGCTGAATCTCCAGACGATTTTTTGAAATCTGTTGAATGCCGAGCAGCATACCGTAAGCGCTCAAGGACCCGAGTGAAACGGCCGTGCGCATCAGCCGGTCGAGCCTGCTCTGCAGAAGGTCGAGTGGTTTGTCCACAGAAGCAATCTCTCCTAGATGGACTAGGAATATAATCACAGTCTCCTAGATTGTCAAGGAGAGAGACCACTGCTCATCACGCCGCCCGCTGTCCGCTCCCTTCACTGCGGCCTAATCGCTCCGCCTACGGCTTCGCAGGCCTTCATTCCCGCGGGGACAGCGATAATGCTCACTAAGCCCGTGGATGGAGAGATTCCGAGCAGCTAGACAAGAGCGTGACGAGGGAAGAGCCTCCCACCAGTAGGCTTTTCATGTCTAAAACATTTCAGCGGTTGCCGAAGTTTTCTGGATCGGCGTTGGGGTCGCCGAGATTGTCGTTGATGAGAACCGTCGACTGGCCGGTCAATTCGAAACGCTTGCGGCACTTGTAGCAGGCCACCAGATCATCCAGCCGCACCATGTAGGAACTGGCCTTCTGAAACTTCCGCTTGTCTTCCTCGCCGACTCCGCGCGGCAATTCTTTCTTCTTCCGGCAGACCTTCCAGCGCACGGGGGCTTCGAATTCACCGCGGCAGCTCGGGCAAACCAGCTTTACTTTTCGGGTCTCTTCTTTTTCCGAGTAAAACGCGCGTTCGTCCATGATTAGGGAGCGGGCGTGTTCACCGCTTCTTTAATTGTAACAAATTCGAGGCCGAGGTCACGCCAGCGCGGCAACCAATGTTCGAGTGCCGCGAGCGTGCGGAAGCGGTCGCCATTCATTTGGCGATGCGCGCCGTCGTGGAGACAGAGGACGTCGCCCGTACCCGCGGCGGCGCGTTTGGAGCCATCTCCCAGGCTTCGCTGCGCATGGTCGGCGATAGGCTGCAGACGCGGAATCAGCCATTCCGCCGGTTCCTCCTTCCAATCCCCGGGAAGCAGCGTCCACATGACCGTGCGGTAGCCGAGTTCGCGGGCCGCCGGAATAACCCAAGGATTTCGCATTCCAAAAGGCGGGCGAAACCACTTTGGCGGCGAGTCCAGGACACTAGAAATCGCGTCGTGGCACAGGCGCAGTTCAATACGGATTTCCCTGCGAGTGAGCCGGAAAAGATTCGGATGCGTTTCGGTGTGATTGCCAACAAGGTGTCCACGCGCGATGGTTTCTCGAACCAACTCAGGACATTCGCGCACGTATCGCCCAATCAGGAAAAATGTCGCCTTGGCGTTGTGCCGCTCGAGAAGATCGAGCAGCTTGGGGGTGATCGCAGGATTCGGCCCATCGTCAAAGGTGATGGCCAGCTTACGCGGTGAAGCGGTGCGGCAAATTGTCTGTCCAAACAGTTGCGCCCGAGGATGCAACGCCCCATAGGCGATAACCCCCACAGTCGTAAGCGCGCCAGGAACGGCAATGAGGAGCGGATGCACCCTAGAATTTCCCCAAAATCCTAAAAAATCCTAACCGCAGAATACCTCATCTGGTGTGCCAATTGAGCCTCCGCCATGTGTCAAAATGAAACTAACTCCGTGGCGCGGGGTGCCCAAGGAGCTTAGGGAATCACTTCCGCCCAATGAAGCTCCCGCAAGTTATAGATTCAATTATACTTAGGATGTAACATTGCATTTTGTTGAGAGCCGCTATGGCCGTAGTCGTGCACTGCATCTCTGTGTGCATGTCTGCCCAAAACCTGTGCACGTGAATCCGTGCATCTCCGCAAGCCGCGAGCACACTGCCTCGAGATGGTGTGGGCTCTTGGGAGTGGTTATCGCCGCACTGCTATCGGTTTGCCCGACCTTCGGACAAGACCACCCACCTGATTGGCAAGCAGAAGTGCGCAAATGCGCCGAAGCGCAGGATTGGAAGTCCGCTTTGCGGATCGTAAATCAAGAAATCGCTCGCGCCCCGCAAGACATGGATCTACGGGCGTGGCGCGCGCGCGTCATGACTTGGTCGGGGCAACTTCCGGAAGCCGAGAAGGAATATTTGGAAATCCTAAAAGTCTCACGGACGGATGCGGACGACTGGATGGGGTTAGCGAGCGTGTATTTGCGCGAAGGGAGGGCAGAGGATGCCTTGCGAGCGTTGGACCGCGCCGTGGAGATTGATCCGAAACGCGCGGACCTGCGCGCAGCCCGAGCGCGGGCCCTGCGCGCCATGGGCGAAAGACACGAAGCTCAAATGGAATTTCAGAAGGCCCTGAATCTGGACCCCACCAGTATGGAAGCGCGGGCCGGACTGATTTCCGCCCGCGGCGAGCCAAAACACGAAATGCGCTTCGGCCAGGACAACGACCTCTTTAATTTTACGAGTGCCAATCACGACGGATGGGTGAGTCTGCTTTCGCAGTGGACGCCGCACTGGGCCACCAGCTTCGCGGGAAGTTTCTACGAGCGAGCAGGAGTCCGCGCCGGGAAGTTCTCTGGGGCCATCACCGGACGCCAGCACCGATGGGGAGCACTGACGGTCGGTGGCGCAGCCGGGCATGACCAGGCGGTGATCCCCAAGAGCGAGGCTTTTTTTGATGCCGACCATGGATGGAAGGTCAGCGAAATCAATTTTGTGCGCTCGGTGGACTTTGCGTACGCACAACATTGGTACTGGTATCAACAGTCCCGCATTCTAACCTTGAATGGCACCGCGATTGTCTACCTCCCGCAGGAGTGGACGCTATCGCTGGGAGCCACCGGCGCGCGGAGTGCGTTTCGAGGGACCGGGACGGAGTGGCGGCCATCCGGGATGACACGTCTGGGATTTCCACTCGCAAATTGGGGCCAGCAGCGGCTTTCCGGAAGCGTATTCTTCGCCGCGGGCACCGAAGATTTCGCGCAAATAGAGCAGATCGGGAGATTCGCTTCGCAAACCTATGGCGCAGCATTGCGCTTCCAGTTAAGAGCCGGGCAGGACCTCCGAGGCTACGCCTCGTATCAGAAACGCACGCAGAACAGAACAGATACAAGTTTTGGATTGAGCTATGGAATCCATTTTTGAAAAGCTCTGGCGCCTAGGACCAGCAGCGTATGTGCTGAAGGCCATCGTCGCGGCGATCGCGGCGGATGGCCTGCTGTTGGTGTTTATTTTGCTTCGCCGGACGTACCGAAAGCGGTATTTCGCGAAGCGCGACGCACGCGTTTTCGAATTGCGTCAAAAGTGGGAAGCATTGATTTCAGGTGAGCTTCCGTTCGAAGCATGGCGTAAGAAATCTTTCGACCGGCGGATTGTCGAGACCATCGTGCTGGATGCATTCGAAGCCGCGGGTCCAAAAGAATCGGCGCGATTACTGAAATTTCTGCGTGAAAGCGGGCTCATCGAGAAGCGCATCTTTGAAGCACGGCAACTCACCGGCTGGCGGCGGATGAAGGCGCTGGTGGCATTGGGGCGCACGCGCGCGCCGGAAGGCATTCCAGCACTCGCGGAGGGCCTGCGCGACGGCGATCTGGAAACAAGGTTAGCGGCGCTGCGCGGCTTGGGGAGGATGGCCTCTCCGCAAGCCGCGGAAGAAATCTTGGCATGGGTGGGCGAAAGAGGGCTGTCCGTGCCGGCGCTGCCGCTGCAGAGCGCTTTGATCCAGTGCTGCGCGGAACGTCCCCAGTTGCTTCTTCCTTATGTGCAGCATGCGGCAGGCCCATTGCGCGAGGTGCTTGGCCGGGTTCTCGGCGAAGTGGCTACTCCTTCGCTGGGATTGGATTTGTTGCAGTTCGTGGGAGACGATCTCGACGAATTGCGGGCCGCTGCAGCCCGTGCCATGTCCCACACGAAATCCGGCCTGGCCTTCGATCTCCTCAGTCAGCTGGCGCGGGATCCCATATGGTTTGTTCGGCTGCGCGCCATCGTAAGCTTGGGAAAATTCTCCGATCCGCGGGCAGTTCCGTCCTTGCTGCGCGGACTAACGGATGCGAACCGGCTGGTGCGATTGCGAGCCGCGGAAGCGCTGGTGGACCTCAAGAAGGACATGGCCCCGATCTTCGAACGGGTCGTGGAGACAGGTGATCGCTACGGATTGCATGCCTACCTGACCGCCCTCGAGAATTCAAATTTGCGGGAAAAGCTCGACGAGGAGCTCGGAGCCAGCCCAAAAATCAACCAGGAAGCAAGGGATCGTCTGAGGAAAGTGCTGCGTACCGCGACGCTGCTTCGAGAAGAGCCGACGATAGCGGGGGGTATCCCGGAAAAAGCAGTGCCGCCGCAATGATTCGATTTCTGGATATCTCCAACCACACACTCTTCTGGTATTACCTGGCCTGCAATCTATCCTACCTGATGATGTTGATTGTCGCGCTAAAGACGAGCGCAGCGCACCAGCGGAGGCTGGAAAGCCACCGTTTGGCGTGGATCAAAGAATCCCCGATGTCTCCGCCAATTACCGTCATTGCGCCCGCGCATAACGAAGAGAACTCCATCCGCGTGGCGGTACGCAACCTCCTGGAGCTTGACTACCCGGAACTCGAGATCATCGTCGTCAATGATGGATCAGAAGATCGCACCCTCAAGGAAATGCAGGAAGAATTCCACCTGCGGCCGGTCCGTGCCGTGTACATTTCGGAGGCCAAGAGTGCGCCGGTACGCGGATTATACCGGAGCGATACCGACGCCAGGCTGGTGGTCATTGACAAAGAACCAGGCGGAAGCAAGGCGGACGCGGTAAATGCCGGCTTGAATGCGGCGACCTCTCCCTACGTTTGCGTCGTAGATGCTGACTCGCTCCTCGAACGCGATGCGCTGCTGCGCATGATGGTTCCCATCCTGGCGGATCCCAAACGCGTCGTTGCGGTAGGCGGAATCATCCGCGTCCTAAACGGGTCGGAAATTGAAGGCGGACATTTGCGGCGTGTGCGTTTGCCGCACAAGAGCATTGAAGTGATCCAGGTCATTGAGTATCTCCGGGCGTTCCTCATTGGCAGGGAGGCCTGGGCGCAGGGAAACATGCTGACGATTATTTCTGGAGCATTTGGCATGTTTCGAACCGATCTGGTGCGCGCGGTTGGTGGCTACCGGTCTCGCGCCATCGGGGAAGATTTCGATCTGGTGGCGCGCCTGCACCGCCACCTGCTGGAAAAAGGGGTCGACTATCAGATTCGCTTTGTTCCGGATCCCATGTGCTGGACGGAAGTTCCCTCCGACCTCAAGTCTCTTGGAAGACAGCGAGCGCGCTGGCAGAAGGGTTTGTTGGACGTGCTCTGGCCAAACCGGGATATGCTCTTCCGCCCGCGTTACGGCAGGATCGGCTGCTTTGCGCTCCCCTATCTGTGGCTTTTTGAGCTGTTCGCCCCGGTCGTGGAGGTCGTGGGGATCGCCACTATCATTCTCGCTGCGTGGCTGGGCGTGCTGAGCCGCGAATTTTTCCTGCAATTCCTGATATTCGGGTATGCCTTTGCGACGGTGATCTCCATGGGCGCCGTTCTGCAAGAAGAGATCACCTACAAACGTTACAACGACTGGCAAGATGTAGCGCGGCTCGTCAGCTACTGCCCTGAACTCCAAGCCCAAAATGCTCACTACGATTTGGCAAGCGCAAGCCGACTGTAAAATCCCCTGAATTTACGCGGGGTTAACCATTGTTGTCATTTTCTTTCAAAAATGTTGCATTTCGTTCTGTCGTGAGTAATATACTCACGACAGGATGAGCTTCATCCGCAAATACAGGAAAGGGAATAAAGTCTACCTGGCCGAGGTGGAGAGCCGCAGGATCAAAGGCAAGGTAGTGCAACGCTTCCTTCGCTATGTCGGGAAGCAGGCGGATGGACATACGGTTCTTTCCGCTTCGATCTCCGACGCCCAAGTCGACGAGGTGAAGCTCTATGGCCCGCTGTTGGTGCTGCACCATCTGGCCGAGGAGATTGGCTTGCGCGAGCACCTGGGCCCCTACGCCAATGAGAT
>MNIJ01000167.1 GCA_001919715.1 Acidobacteria bacterium 13_1_20CM_58_21 | reverse complement strand
GTGGGCTGTGCTCCGAGATTCTCCAAAAGGCGCACCGGCATGGCGCAGCAGGGTAATTCCGCCGAGCAGGTCCTTGTGAAATTCTTCCCGGAATGGCGCGACGGATTTCGCGCCCAAGTTCAACGCCACATCCTTCAGAGCTACGCCTTCCGGCTCGTCGATTTCCTCCAAACAATACACAAGCGGGCCGCGTGGACCGCAACACGCCCGTTGTTCTCGACGACTTGCGCGTTGGCCTCAAGAAGCTGGGGTCGCATATCAAATTGCGCGCGGATGACGTCGGCGGCGGAGTTTGCATCCAAAGTCACAACGATCCGACCGTCCTGGCGCGCAAAGTCGATAATCTCCGCGTCGCTTGCAGTGGCTAGTCCTTTTTCCCCTACGCGGGCGGACTCGACCCCGGCGGCATCGAGATGATGGACTGTGGAACGCATCGGGCGTGGGGTAGGGGCAAGACCTTGTCGTCAGCTAAAGCAGCCGCGAAGGCCAGCGCTTGCCGAATATCTTCGTCCACGCGCTACCCCCTACAGCAATATGCTCGACTTGCAACTTACGCCGCGCTACGATGCCCGTCGTAACTGTTTTCTCTTGTCCCCGCAACTTGTAGGAGACGTTCCATGAGGGAGGTTCCACCATGGCGAAACGTCTACGCGGTGAGTGCGCTCGTATTGATGTCAACCCTTGCGGGCCCTAGCGGGGCGCTTGGGAACACCAAACAATCGGACCGACCGCATGCTCCCTCGAAGAGGGACTGGGCGAGCCAACCGAAGTTTAAACCGGGGCAGGTCTTGGTGCGCTTTCGCCCCGGCGTGTCGCGGCAAGCGACGGAAGCAGCGCATGCCGTGGTAGTGGGTCGGACTGCGAAGACTTGGTCGATAGTAGAGGGTCTGCAGTTAGTTCACCTGCCTTCAGGTGGTTCTGTAGGAGAAGCACTCCAGGCCTATCGTCAGAATCCGAACATTTTGTACGCCGAACCAAATTATATCGTTCACGCATTGGGCCCACCGACTACCCCGATCACACCGAACGACCCCCAGTTTGCGCAGATGTGGAATCTGCAGAACACTGGGCAGACAGGCGGGACACCAGGGGCAGATATCCGCGCGACGCAAGCCTGGGACTTAACAACGGGCAGTTCGAATGTGGTGATTGCGGTCATCGACACAGGCATCGACTACAATCATGAGGATCTGGTCGCAAACGTTTGGTCGAACCCATCCGCTTTTACAACGACCATCAATGGAATCGTCATCAATTGCGCCCCCGGAACACATGGCTTCAACGCCATTGCGCATACCTGCGACCCGTTGGATGACAACGCCCATGGCAGTCACGTTTCGGGGACGATCGGAGCTGCGGGAAATAATGGTGTCGGCGTCACCGGGTTGAACTGGACCGTTCGCTTACTTGCTTGCAAATTCCTCGATCAGAGTGGTCAGGGCAGTACGGCAGACGCGATCACCTGCTTGGAATTCGTCAAAGCTATGAAGGACAACGGCGTAAATATCGTGGCCACAAGCAACAGCTGGGGGGGAGGGCCATTTTCGCAAGCTTTAAGTGATGCGGTTGCGGCCCAGCAGAAGGATGGCATCCTCTTTATTGCGGCCGCCGGAAACGACTTCACTGACAACGACCAAACGCCCAATTATCCGGCTTCCTTGGATCTGCCGAACGTGATCTCGGTTGCCGCAACAACAAGATTTGATGGGCTCGCGAGTTTTTCAAATGTTGGACGCCACTCAGTACTACTAGGAGCACCGGGACAAGATATCCTGAGCACCACCCCGAATAACACCTATAGCGTCTTCAGCGGTACGTCAATGGCAGCGCCTCACGTTGCGGGCTTGGCGGCATTACTCGCGGCGCAAGATCCCACGCGCGACTGGCGTGCGATTAAGAATCTGATTCTCGCGGGCGGGGTTAGCGACCCCGCGCTCGCGCAGACCGTCACTGGCCGGCGGCTCGATGCCTTCGGCTCGATGACCTGTTCCAACCAGGCCGTCAAAGCCTGGTTAAGTCCAGCCCAGACCGTGATTGCCGAGGGTGTAGGTGCTCCTGTTAGGCTCGAAACCCTGAATATCAACTGTGCCCTGCCTGGTGGTGCGATGCAAGTTACGGTCTCTCCTGGCGGAGCAGTCGTGGATTTAGTAGATGACGGAACCGGGACCGACATCGCTGCTGGCGACGGGGTATACACAGGCCAGTGGACACCATCACAACCAGGAAGCTATCAGTTGTCGTTCCCGGGCGGGGACATGCTCGATGTCGAGATTCTCCAGAATTACGGCGCGCCCTCGCCTGCACCTTACAACAGTGTTTCGATTGCCGGAACAAACCTAAACATGAATGACGACGGCGTCGCTCAAATCTCTTCGCCTTTTCCGATTGCTTTCGGCGGCGGAGGCTTTAGCAACCTGTATGTAAGCAGCAATGGGACGATCAGCTTCACCGAAGCATTTGACGGCTACGCAAATGAACCGCTGCCGCGGCAGCCTCCCAATGCCTCCGGCCAGATCGTGCTTTCGCCACCATTTTTTTCGATGGTCGCACCTTTTTGGCAGGACCTGGTTGGAATTCCGAACAACGCTCAGAATGTCTTTTGGCAAGTGACGGGTGTGGCACCTAATCGCCAATTGGTAGTGGAGTGGCGAAACATGCTTAGCTTCGAATGCCGGAGCGACGCTTCGGTAAACGTAACGTTCCAGACCGTGTTTTCCGAAGGTTCGAGCGATATCGTTTTCAATTATGCCAACACGACGTTCGGAGGAGCTTGCGCGTTCCAGGACCACGGCGCCGCGGCGACCGTGGGCATTCAGACGTCGCCGGGTATTGGCACGCAATGGAGTTTTGATGCAGCCGATGTCGGAGAAAATATGGCCATTCGATGGCAGCTGGCCTCGTCCGTGCCACCTCCTTCCAATCCTGTGCCTGTGATCTCGTCGATTTCCCCACCATCAGCGCAGCTGGGATCAAATTCGGTGACGCTCACCGTCAATGGCTCAAGTTTTGTCAACACTTCTCGCGTGCAGCTCAATGGCCATGATCTTCTAACGACGGTTCTAAGCAGCACACAACTGTCAGCGCTTATTCCATCTGCCCTCTTAGATCAGGAATCTTTTTCCGGCCAAGCAGCGATAAGCGTTTCTAATCCCGCACCAGGAGGCGGACTTTCGAATGCAATCGCCTTTCTGGTCCTATCTCCCGGGCCGACTCTGACTTCACTTTCTCCCTCTAGTGCTGTGGCTGGATCCTTCAGCCTTCGATTGACGGTCAATGGCACTGGCTTTGTGCCCGGATCTTCTGTTTACTGGAATGGACAACCGACCCAGTTCACCGTTTTTTACGGATCCACCCAGTTGGTCGCCCCGGTTTTCCTTTCACAACTGGAGAGTGCAGGCACGGCGCAAGTGACGGTCGTTAATCCCCCGCCGGGAGGAGGTACGTCTAACGCGCTGACCTTCACGATTCAAGCGCCATTAGCCGGTGCTTCCTTTCTGAGAAGCCTCCCTTCGAATCTTCCACCCGGAGCCCTTCCACCAGCCTCTCCCACTCCTCCGGAACCTCCGTTCCAATTCCTCGGCTGGAAGTATGCCAATCAGCGGGGAGGCGAATACCTCCGGCGTTTTACGAGGCCGCGGGCCGGACTGGCCACGCCATCGGCAAAGGCAAATTCCTCAAATGCTTCATCGGCAAGCTCTGATGCTGGTGGCGTCCAGGCACAGGGGACGAGTCCCGCGATACCCGCAGTTGCCGGGTTCCAGCTGCCCAGGTCCTTGCCCACTGACTACTTGCCGACAGGTATCGCGACGGGGGACTTCAACAAGGACGGTCATCAGGATTGGGTTGTTGCGAACGGTGGAGGGAACAACTTGTGGTCGTACCTCGGCAAGGGAGATGGCACTGCCTCTCTGCCCACCATTATCCCCCTGCGCGGGCAAACGCCGGTGTGGGTGGTCGCCGCTGACTTGCGGAAGATCGGCACTCTGGATCTTGTCATCGCGGAAGCGGACAGCAATTCGGTCGAAGTGTTGCTAGGAAACGGAGACGGAACCTTCGGTGTGGGCGCGTTGTATTATCTGCCGGCTTCAGCGATAAACGTCTACGCTGCGGATTTCAACGGCGACGGAAGAGCGGACATTCTCGTGGGTCTGAACGGCGCTCCTACGCCCGGTTCGCTCGTCGTGCTTCCGGGCGATGGGACGGGACATTTTCTACCCCCGAAGTTTGCTCCGCCAGAGACACTTTTTTCCGTTTTCCCGGTGTCCGTAGCTGTCATGGACCTCAACGGCGATGGCTTCCCCGACGTGGTGCTAGTGGACGCAAACGGTGCTGTTGTTTCATCGTACGTTAATGAGAGAGACGGAACATTTAAGTTTTCGCAAACGATTTATGTGGGATTTCCCGAATTGGGGATTTTCCCCCTAAGCGCAGCTTTGGGAGAGGTGAATGGAGATGGTTGCGGCGACGCCATAGTGACGGACACCCTTGGCATTGCCTGGGAGTTCTTTGGAAAATGTGACGGGATGTTTCAAGATAATTTGTCCACTCAGGTCCAGTCTTACGGAGCGGGCGACGTCGCGATCGGTCTAGCGCTGGCGGACGTGAACCATGATGGCAAGCTGGATCTGGTTACATCGGGGTTTATCTCCAGTGAAGACACTACCTTCGGCCAAATCGGCGGCAATATGCTTGCCGTTCGTATGGGCGACGGCCACGGCAATTTTGGAAGCCCGCAAATTTACCGGGGTGCTCCCTCCATGGTTGCACTGACAGCGGTAGATCTCACTGGCACTGGATTTCCGTCCGTGATCACCGTGGATCAGTACGACGATTCAGCTACCGTATTCAATAACGACGGGACCGGCAGCTTGGGCGGTGCTCAAGGGGGATACGTCGGTTACGCCGCCGGCGTAAATCTCGGCGGAGTTACAAACGCGCCATTCTCAAATTTTGTTCCGATCGATGTGAATGGAGACGGAAAACCGGACTTGGTCGTTCTCGATTATGGCAGGCTATATCCCGATCCTTTCCAATTGACAGTGCTGCTGAATGACGGGACCGGAAAATTTGGCCCACCCACGCAATATCCCGTAGTAGATGCTACCCTCCCGGTTGGTGACTTCAAACTCGCCGACTTCCGGAACACGGGTAAGCCGGATTTTGTGGCCATCGGAAATCAGTTCTCGACGGGAGTACCTTTCATTTTTTTCTCCGCGAACCTAGGTGACGGCACGTTTGCTCCCGCGCGGTTTACCAGGGTTCTGAATGCACAGGGAATCTTAGCCGTGGGCGATTTCAACGGCGACGGAAAGCTCGACCTAGCGATTGCTGACGGGGATGGATTCTGCGCAAATTCACCAGCGTGTTTGACGATCTTTCTGGGCAACGGAGATGGCACGTTTCGCCAAGGTTTTTCGGCCTCGTTTGATGCATCAGGAGCGCTCGGTTCTTTCCCGGGTTCCATTTACGTCGGCGACTTCAACAAAGATGGCAAGCAGGATGTATTGATCAGGATGACAAGCACGCTGGGAGGTACGTTCGACAAGGACGTTTTCGAATTTTTGGGCAACGGCGATGGAACCTTTCAGTCTGCAAAGGATATTCTGCCCAATTTTGGCAATTTTACCATCGCGGACCTCAACCACGACGGCCTTCCTGACATCGTTGAGATCGTCGAAGCCGAAACCACACTTACTTTCGGTTCGCCCGCCTTCGCAATATGGCTGGGTCAATCCGACGGAACTTTCAATAAGACGAACACTTATCAGCCCTATGCCGGGGATTTCGGCCTCGGCTATCTATTCGGCAACGGCATGGGCTCGGGCGGCTCGCCGCTGGTGGCTGACTTCAATGGCGATGGTAATCCGGACATAGCGGTGTTTCAGCAGGTTGCCGGGGAGAACCCCGTCACGTTCCAACGTCAAGCTTATCTGCAAATTCTGCTGGGCAATGGCGATGGCACATTCACCCCTTCCTATAACAAAACCAATTTTCACCAGCTTCGAGTGCCGACCAATGCGGTAGATGTAAATGGTGATGGGCTAGCAGACCTGGTGGAGCTCGATGCGTTTACCAGCTCATTTAACGTGGTGTCGGCAATTCCTGGCCCAGCCTTTCAAATCGCCATGGAATCGAATCCGGTGCTGGCGTCAGCAGGCGGTGTATTGCTTTCGCTGAGTTTGCCATCATCCTCCGGGACGACAATATCGCTGGCAGTGAGCGACCCGGCAATAACCGTTCCTGCCAGCGTTACGATACCGCCGGGCACGATCACTCAACTCGTCCCATTCCAGATCAACAGCGGCTTCGATCCAACCCACGTGTTTTCAATTCAGGCCACGCTGGGGAGCGAGACCGAAATCACTTACGGAACAATGGCGAGCGGTAGCATGAGATATGGTTATTCCATCTTTTTAGGAAATAATACCGAAGCGGCACTTCCCGGAGGCACGACGCTAGATTACGGTCTCGGCTTGAATTCTCTGGCGGGTTACGCGACGACGGTACAATTACAATGCCAGGGACTGCCAGCAGGTTTTAGCTGCCAATTCGGACAGAATTTGCTTGCCGTCTCACCCGGTGATTTCACATCGACTTCCCTCATCATTTCTGTACCCACCAACGCAGTTCAGAACAGCTACACGTTTACAATCGTCGCCAGCGACGCAAGCATCACCCAGCAAATCAACGCAACTCTCAAGGTGGGTGATTTTACAATCGCGCTGACGCCGATTTCGCAAAGCACTCTCTCAAGTGCGGTTCTGAACTTCGGCGTAACGGTCACCTCGGTGAATGGTTACAACCAGGCCGTGAATCTAAGTTGTAACAACCTGCCTCCGGGCGCTACCTGTTCCTTTAACAGTTCGAGCATCGGAGCCCAAAATCCGGGATTCACCGCTACGCTTACGATGACACTGCCCGCGCTGGCGCAGGGGAGCTATTCATTTACTGTGGCAGGCACCAGCGGTCCGGTGACGCACACCCAAACGGGTGAGATCGTTGTGGGCGGCCTTACGGGTTCGATCTCTCCGACCTCCGCCACAATTCAGGTCGGTTCCTCGGCCAACTTTACTGTAACCGTTGCTTCCCAGAACGCGTTCACCGGAATTGTATCCTTCAGTTGCGGAGGGCCGAGTGCCCAGGCTGTGGCCTGCAACTTCCAACCGTTTCAGGGAACCTTGGCGCCAAACGGCAGCCTGAGTACAACTCTTTCCATTAGCGTCAGCCAAAAGCCCGCCTCCGCGATAAGGGAACAAAGTGAAGAAGTGCCGCCTTTGCAAGGCCCATTGATCCCCAAGGGATTGTTGCTCGGTCTTGGGCTGTTGGCGCTCATCGGGACGGCGCTGCAAGCTTCTCCTTTGAATCGCAGGAGACTCTTTGCGGGATTTGCATTATTTTTTGTGGCCGCTAGCCTAAGTCTTGTCTTCACTTCCTGTGGAGGCGGTTTGGCTGGCGCTGGTGGTGGGACTACCGGAGGTGGAGGTGGAAGTAATGGCGGCGGGGGTGGTGGCGGAGGCGGTGGCACTCCTTCCACCGTCTCCCTGCAGATTCAGGCAGATACAGAGCAGAAAACCATCGCACTCGGTACGGTTACTATCACTGTACCTTAGGAAAGATCAGCAATCGCAGAAGCGCCCCACGTTCTCCGAGACCAAAGAGAAGAAGACTGGCCAACTTCAGTAGTCGCATGGCGAATCAAACGTGTAGGTCTGCGCAAGCGGCGCCGCTATCAGCGTCTTCGTCTTTCAGAATGCCAGCCAGCTGAAGGTAAGGCTGCGGAGTGAAGGATTTTAGGCGCGCGAGCCAATCGTGTGCTTCCGGTGAGCTTGCGTAAGTTCGTGAGGCAGACGACCGTTTTCGGTTCGCGGGGTTACGATGCCAACACGAGGTAGTCAAAATTTCCTGTGCCCAAGCGCCGCTCGAGCTGCTCGACGGTGGCCGTCACCTGCGTGAAGGTCTCATGGGGACCGGAAACATAGAAGGGCTTGCCCTCATGCCCGTACTCGAAGCGCGTGGGGCAAGTGGTGCTCTCCAGATCGCCGAAGATCTGGCTCGTCACGGCGTAATCCTTATGGGGCCTGAATCCTAGGTCGTGCGCGTAAGCGACGCCGCCTTCGACCAGTTTCCGGAAGCAGGCGGCCGACATCGGCTGAAGGCTCTCAGCCGTCGACCAACTTCTCCGGCGCTGGGCATACTCATCCCTGGCCACGATGGTCACAAAGGCATTCTTGACTCCCAGACAGAACACATCCAGCAGAAAAC
>MNIJ01000237.1 GCA_001919715.1 Acidobacteria bacterium 13_1_20CM_58_21 | reverse complement strand
CCTGGACCACACCGCGAAGCGTTCCGCGCGGGTTTTGGGCCAGCAAGGCATAGGGTAGGAGCGCCACAGCGACGAATAGGAAGAGAGCGCAGAAGCCAAGACGCTTGGCGATCGCACGGTTGCTCATCTTGACGGATAGGCTAAAGGAAAGCGGCGGTCTACTACCACAGGTCGTAGCTGTGCCGCCCTCCGAGCCACTGGATGCGGCCAAGCCTTAGCGAAAGGCTGGCCCCCAAAACTAGCGGAGGAAGAGTTCGAGGAGACGATGCACGCTGGAGAGAGTGGCGGGCCACGCCAGGAAAACGGTGATGCCCGCAGCCGTCCCGAGACTTGCGCCGAAGGCCAGACATCGCGCGCGCGACAGCGGTTTTGCTGCAGGCGGCCGGAGGGCCAGCAAACGCTCGACACGCAGAGAGAGATCGTGGTCACCAGCGCAGAGAGAAGTGTGGAGAAACGACAGACGCGGAGCCGTCCCCATTCGCGCCACACGCAGGAGCGCCGCGGCGAGCGCGAGCGCCCGCTGAGAATCTCCGCGCACGGCTTCATCGTCGGCAGCCCACTCCGAGAACTTTGCCCAACACCGCTCGAGGGAAGCGCAACCGCCGAGGAAGGGAATGGGAGCCGGCGCAAGAAGGAGAAAGAGCCGCTTGAGATTGTCACGCGAGAGGCCATGAGCATTTTCGTGCTGCCAGGCCAGGTCGAGTTGCTCGGCGGAAAGAGAACGAATCACACTCTCAGACGCGAACAAGCGTGGACGGAAGACACCGACGAGCGTCAAGAGCGGAGCGCCTTGCTTGACCAGCACTACCGCCCTCCCTGATCGACCGGGCAGGAGAGTTTCCGAGCCCGCCTGTTGCCACCTGCGGTTCAAACGAACGGAAGCGGCCAGGGCCCACGCGGCTCGCCGGAGGGAGCCCAACCAAGCCGCAGCCGCTACTAGGGCCAGCGTCAGACAAGCCCAGCCGACGCGCTCGGAAGAGGCTTGCGGTTCAAGCCATAGATAACTGGGCACGCACAGCCCCAGCACCGCACTGGCGCCCAGCGCGCACGCCAGCATGCGGGCGGCAAATAAAAAACGAGCGGCGGAGCGTGGGCGCATGGTTTCCGCCATTCGCACGGCCGCCCGCGACAGCAAGGCGGTGGTCAAACCCACGGCTGCGTTTACGAGGAAAAAGGAAGCCAGCGAGAGGCACAAGAGTCTCCAAGCGTAGTTCATGACCGGCCTCGCCGCAACAGCTCCCGGCGCTTCCTGCGAATTTTCTTTTCAAGCTCGTCGAGGAGCACGGCGTCGTGCTCGCCGACGGCGTCCAGGAAGGAAGAGAGCAACAACTCACGCGAGGGGTGCGACCCCGCAAGAAAAGCGACCAGCATGTTTTCCGCCCGCTGGCGTCCCCATTCCTGGCTCGACAAACGCGCGGAATAAAGAAATGCCCGATCGGGCATACGCCGATTCAGCAAACCCTTTTTGTGAAGTCTGTCGAGTGTGGTCATGACCGTGGTGTAAGCGAGCGGACGCTTCAACTGCTGAACCACGTCGCGGACGTTGCTCTCGCCTCGCGACCACAGAATCTGCATGAGATCAAACTCCAGGCGGCCGAGGGTCAATTGCGGGGCGACCTGGCTGGGACGCGCGATGCTATTCTTGAGAAAGCGGATCATCTTCGAAATAAAATCCACTCTACCCTTGCCATGAGCGGCAAGGGGGATTCTACGCTTTTCGCGAGTTGAGGAAAAATTTTCACCTTACTGTCAAGGCGCGGACCCGCCCGGCAGTTAGTCCTGATTTTTTGCCGGCCCCGTCGAAAAACACTACACACGAAAATGAAGGCCAACACCCGGTTGAACATTGAGACGCGCCCGGGGCCGCTCGGGTTACAGGGCCCCAACCGGGCGACAGCGTGAAGGGGCGGAGATGGCGTGCCGCCCAGGCGGTGGAAGGTTAGCTCTTGGGCGCCCAAGCTGAAACGATCAGCTCCTCGGAGAAGGCCGGCGGCACCTGCTTAAAGCAGGCATAGCGATAAAGCGCCGCGTTGAAGATGCCTCCCACGGCGGACATGAAAACCGACAGCACGAGGAAATAGAGAACCATCAAAATCAAGCCTACCATCATGCCGTTGATGCCCGCTAGAAACGCGGCGGCGATCGGCAAGCCGATGCCGGGAAGCATGAGCACCAGAGAAACCATGCTGAGGCTGAAACCGCCGATGACTTTCTCTCCCCAAGTATCGCGGAACAGCTTCGAGGAGCGCTTCAGGGCATCGATGGGGGTAAGGTCTTCGAAGGCCAGCACGGGGACCACGAAGTAGCAGGCCAGCGTCCAGGCGATTCCGATAAACCTCATGATCAAGCGGCCCATCAAGCCCAGGCGCTCTTCGAGAGTGCGCAGCAGGACGCCGACGGTCGCGGCCACCAGCGCCCACTCGAGAATCGTGCCCTTGCGCTCCCAGGCCAGCTCCAGGCCGTCCTTAAACGTCCAGCTACCGCCCATCAAGCGGCTATTGGCGACTGCGACGAGCGCCACGTTGAAGAATACGATCACAAAATAGTTCACCACGTATAAAGTGAACATGCCGAGCAGAAACATGGGCGACTGGTTCGGATTGAACCGCTCGCCTGCGGCTATAGCCGCGGCTCTCGCCGGCAGCAACAGGAACGCGCCGCCGGTGGCAATAACGGCGGTGACCACAAAACAGGAAACGGCCGAGAGCACCGGAAACAGCATCAATTGTTTGTCGGAACGAAGAATGGTGAAGCTCTGCTTGACGAGCTCCCAACTGCGGGAAAACTTACCCATCGCACCCTCCCATGTCGTGGCCAACGACGGAACGGCGACCGGGGACAGGTTGGCCGAAGGGCGCGTCGATTCCCATAGTACCTTCGATGCACTCCCTCCGAACAGGTAACGCCCCCGACAACGTTTATCACCTTTGAAATCCGCGGGGCTCAGCGAAGATGGGTGTCGAACCAGGCGACGGTGCGGCGGATGCGCTCGCGTTGGTGCTCCGGCTTGACGAACATATGGCCTTCGTGTTCGAAGACCACCAATTGCGTTTCAACGCCGAGCGTTTTCAGGGCGTGCCAGAATTCGTAGGACTGCGGCGTGGGACATTCGCCGTCGCTGTCGCCAACGATGACCAGGGTGGGAGTCTTCACGTTCTTGATAAAATTGATCGCCGAGCTTTTCGCGTAGACCTCGGGATCATCGTAGACCGACTTGCCGAAGAACGGAATCATCCACTGGTCGATTTTATTTTCGCCGTAGTAGCTCAGCCAATTGGCGATGCCGGCGCCGGCCATGGCGGCTTTGAAGCGGTTGGTTTGCGTGACCCCCCACATGGTCATGAAGCCGCCGTAGCTCCAACCGGTAAGGCCGAGGCGGTCCGGGTCGATGGGAGCGACGCCGAGGGCTTGGTCGACGCCGGCCAGGATGTCGCGAAAATCTCCGTAGCCGAAATCCCTGACGTTGGCGCGCGTAAAGGCTTCGCCCTGGCCATAGCTGCCGCGCGGATTGGCTTCGAGAACAAAGTAACCGGCGCCCGCGAGGGCCATCACGAAGTTCCCCGAGTCCGGCCATTTCGACTGCACCGCGGCCCCCGGACCGCCGTGAACTGCCACGACCATGGGGTATTTTTTCGCGGGATCGAAATTCCGGGGATAGATGAGCCAGCCCTGCACGTTGTAGCCATCGTTTTTCCAGTGGATGCTTTTGGCTTCGCCCCAAGCGGGCTTTACTTCGGTGTTGCGATGCGTGACCGGCCGCCAGTAGCCGATGGGGCCGACCCAGATTTCGGGCGGGTCAGTGAGAGAGCTGCGGAAGATAGCGGAGGTTTTTCCATCGCGCGCGAGAGAAATGTTGGTGCCCCAGAGGCCCGCGGAAACTTGTTCCTGGCCGCGCCAGAGAGAATCGATCGGACCACCGTGGGGATCGACCATGGCCACCCCCGAGTCGCCTTCCACCATTTCCCCAAAGACGATTTTCCCTTGGCCCGTCCAAGCCAGCCAGTTTGCGGTCGTTTGCATTTCCGGCGTGACATTCTTGGCTTCACCTCCGGCCGCGGCAATCGTGTAGATGTCACCGCCGACGGACGGCTCATCGCTCATCAGCCCGGCGATGAAAGCGATTCTCTTGCCGTCCGGCGACCATGCCGGATTCGCAATTTGGAAAGGCGGCTTGTAAATGGCCTTCATCAGCCCGAGAGGTCCGGCGTCGAGAAGGTAAAGGTTGGCGAGGTACCAGTTGTTGTCGCCATTGCCGGGCGCCGCGATCACCGCGAAACGAGAACTGTCTGGCGACCAATCGTATTCGTAGACGTACATGTCGGCGGGAGAGACTTGCCGGACCTCGCCGCTAGCCAGGTCAACCAGAGCGAGGCGTTGTTCGAAAAAGGCGTCTTTTATTTCGCCGGTCTCGGGAGTTTCCGCTACCAGTGGGCCGGCCGCGCGTGTGGCGTTTTCGGTCGAAAGCAGGGCGATGGTCTTGCCATCGGGCGACCAGCGAGGCGTGGCCAGGAGGCCCTTGGCGCTGGTCAGTTTCTTGGCCGGGCCACCCGAAGCGCTCACCACATACAACTGGAGCTGGCCGGGTTCGACGGCGTCGGAGAGGAACGCAATCTGCCGGCTGTCCGGTGACCAATCAAGACCCCCTTCAGCGCGGGCCACCTTCAAGGTCGCCGCAGTGACGCGTTTCGGTGCGCCACCGGATTCGCGGTCGGCGACGTAGATCGCGGTATGGCCATCGGGCGCGCCGTCTCGGCCCAGGAGGGTTTCCACCCAGGCGACTCTCTTGCCGTCGGGCGCAACCGCGGTCTGCTCGAAGGTGTGAGCGGCATAAAGCGCTTCCATGACGCTGTCGAGCGGTGCGCCCGTTTTCGGTTTGGCCGCTTCCTTCGCGCCGGTCTTGACTGGCGGTTTGCTGCTTTGCTCTTCTGAGAACAGCTGGCACGAACTGCAAATCGAAAATGTGAACATGGCCGAAACGATCCATTTCGAAAAGCGCATGTCTACCGACCTTTCATACCGAGAATGACGCTTGAGAAAGATAGACTGAGGCGCACGCCGCGGCAAGTCGAGAGGATGTCGCATGACGGTTGTGATGGGCGGACTTCCCGCGTAGAATCCGCGCAACTGACTCTGTGGAGGTATTTTATGTTCGACCGGCGTGGCTTCCTGTCTTCCATTGCAGGCGTTGCCGGTGCTGCCAGCACGCTCGGCTGGCCGCCGCTTCTCGAACAGGAACCGCGGAAGCTTCCCGATAGCGGGCTTTATAGTTCAAACGAAGAAGCCTATTGGGCGGAATTGCGCAAACAGTTTTTGATTCCTGCCGACGAGGTTTACCTCAACAACGGGACGGTGGGATCTTCGCCAATGCCCGTGCTGCGCGCCGTTTTCGACGGCTACAACGATACCGAAAAGATGGCCCAGAGCGATCCTGAAGACTATCCCATCTGGGGTTACGGCGCGTGGAACGAGTTTCGTGACCCGCTTGCGGAGTTTGTCGGTTGCAGGCGCGATGAGCTCGCGCTGGTGCGCAACGCGACGGAAGCCAACAGCTATATCGCCAACGGCCTGGACATGAAACCGGGTGACGAAGTGCTGATGACCGATCAGGAGCATCCGGGAGGTGAGCAGCCCTGGAATCTGCGCGCCAAGCGATACGGTATTGTGGTGAAAAAAATCACCCTGCCGAAGCCCGTGCCGAACGCGGCGGCGGTGATGAATCTGATCAATGATGCCATCACGCCGCGAACCCGCGTGCTGTTCTTCAGCCACATCACCACGGTCACCGGCGTGGTTCTGCCCGCCAAGGAACTCTGCGCCTTGGCGCGTTCGAAGGGAATTATCTCCGCCGTGGACGGCGCACACGTCGTCGGAATGATGCGCTTGAACCTCGACGAGATGGGCTGCGACATGTACACCTCGAGCCCCCACAAATGGCTGCAAGCGCCCAAGGGCAGCGGGTTCCTGTATCTACGAGACGAGGTGATCGACCGGCTGTGGAACACCATCGTCACCGCCGGTTGGGACGAACCGAAACTGCGCGCGGAACGCTTCCAGCGCATTGGCAGTTCCAACGTGCCCGCACTCTGGGGCATGCGCGCGGCGGTCGAACTGGCAAACCAGATCGGGATGGAGCGCATCGAACGGCGTCACCGGCAAATGGCGGATCAAGTCTTGAAAGAAATGGTCCAGCGCGGCGCGGAGTCCTGGACGTCGCCTGATCCGCTGCTGCGCTGCGCCATTGCCACGGTCAACGTCGCGCCGATTCAGATCACGGAGATCGAAAACTGGATGTGGAAGACCAAGAAGATCCGCATCCGAGGTGGAGCACCGTCCAAGATCCGGCTGTCGACGCCGTACTATTTATTGCGGAAGGATGTGGACCGCTACCTAGCGGCGTTTGACGAATACCGCAAGAATAGCGCCTGACCTCCTCCCGGCCATGAATGGCAGGGATTCCTACGAAGTCCCCCGCTGGTTTTGCGGGAATCTCTGGGTTCCTCCCACAACCGCCTTACTTCAGCGGAGGACAACGAAGAGGCTAACTTTCGGGCTATCCGCCCGTAGGTCTTTTGGACGCGAGCAATATATACGGCAATCGCTTACCCCGGCCTGAACGCCGGGGCTTGCGCTCACCATGGGGTCAAATGACAGGGAGGCAGACGGAGCGCCTAGCCCGCTCGATAGAGGCCGATGGCTTGCAAGTCTTCGTCGCTGTGAATCCAACCTTCTTTGCCGTCGATGCGGACTTTTACCCAGATGTCGTCGGCTACTCCCAGCCCGATTCCGTCTTTCCCTTCTTCCCACGTCACCAGGACCTTTGCGGCGAGGATTTCGACTCGGGACTCTCTCTTAACCACAACGTGCGCCGGCGTGCCGATTTGCTCGTTGGATTCACTAAACATCCGCACGAAAGTCAGCTCCTGTTCGCCCGGATGTCGCTCGACTCCTTCGACGGGCATCTCGCAGCCGCCCTCGGCCATCCCGTGGCCGGTTTGATAGAAACAGTGCTGGGCCAACGCCAGCTTGCCTTCCATCCAGTTCAACCGAACCGGCACGGAAACGAAAAAATAGCCGGTGAACAGGCGGATCTTCAGTTCGTCGGCCAGAATCTGGGTGAGGTTGCCCATATGACTGACCTTGCCGGGAACGAAATCGCCCCTTTCGCCTTCCGCGTAAAGGGGCTTTCCGATAGGAGCGAGCTTTCCGTTCACTATCCCGAAGATCTGCCAGGGGCCGCCGCTCATCGGTGCGGACGGCAGGCATCCGGTGTCAAGCAGCAGGCCTGCGCCGTTGCTTCCGGCAATCGGATTGACACTCACCGAGCAGGTCTCGGTGAACTCGCCGTTTTCGACCGCGTGCGGAAACTCTTCGTGATGCAGGACCGCTCCGGCGGCATCGGCAATATCCAATGACGCGAGCGCCTGCTGAAACTCGCCGAGCTTGCCAGGCACACGCTTGTTGTGTGCCACAACGGTGAACGTCTGGCCGCCGAACGTGAACGGCCCTTGGCGTTCCTCGACCTCTTGAAGTTCCGGCTCTAGAGACGCATGCGTCGCCGTGTGGATCATTGGTTGAGTATTTGGCGGTGGCGATTCACGCTGCGGCAAGGAGGCTTCGGCCGCCACGGATGCGCTGGCGGCCACGGCGCGCGCGGGTTCTTGCGGCATGGCATTCGGCGGCGGCGCCTGCCTACAGCTTACAGAGAAGGCCGCGGACAGGAGAAGAACTGCCAAGACACTACGAATCGAAATCATAGTTCGTCTGAATGATGTAGCCCTTCTGCTCATTCTAAGTGGCAGGCGCCACCCGCGCCACAAGCACGCGCAGAAGCGCAGCGCAAGAGGTACGATGCCCTGCGACGAGATGGCCGGAGATTTCGTGGAGCGAAGGAATTTATGGGTAGAATCATGATCCAGCTGAAGGGATTTCAGCGTCCGCTTGAAGCAGCCGGAATAACACAGGCGCGTTCACCGGTACGATATTCGTGACCTGTTCGAAGAGCTCTTCGGGGCTTGCATGGCGCAAAAGTCGCCTCAACCTGTCACCTGGCGCAAATTAGTATCCACAGCCACCCGTTCACCGTGCAGGTGCCCAACTTCATAGCAGGAACGCACGAAATCGGCTTCAGTCGGCAATCGCCTGATAAGCTAGCGCGTTGACCCTGCGGTCCAGACTCAAATCCCCCGTCGGATGGAGTTGCGCCATAAAGATCACGATCATCTGTTCTTTTGGGTCAATGGAAAATGCGGTGTAGAAAAACCCACCCCAATTAAATTCTCCTGGCGACCCTAGTTCCGAGAGCGGAACTTTCTCTCCCTCCACGCCAAAGCCAAGTCCAAAGCCCTGATCGGGACTGATTTTTCCGAG
>MNIJ01000104.1 GCA_001919715.1 Acidobacteria bacterium 13_1_20CM_58_21 | reverse complement strand
CAGCAAGGTAATACGACAGGCCCATCAATTGCACCGCTTCGTTGTCGCCAGGATCTTCCTCCAGGGCCTTCTTGAAGCTGGCCACCGCCTTCAGATAGTCGCTCTTCTTGTAGTAGGTAACGCCCAGCTCATGAGCAAGTCCCCTCAAGATCGGGTCATTTGTTGCCAGTGCCTCGAGTTTCGCGATTGCCTCATCGAATTTGCCCTGCTGTGAAAGGCGCCGCGCCTCGGCAAACGCCGGATCTTGTGAACCGTCCGACTCTTGCTTGGCTACCTTGCCCGACTGAGGGGGCATTCTGTGCGAAACCGTATGCGCCGACACCACACCGCAGACGGGCAGAAAACCAGCCAATAGCCCCGCCGCTAAAATGTCGGTCGTATGGCGAACTTTGCGAATGTTGGAACCTCTAGTGCAACTGGCTCAAGCCCGATCATCAGTCCCAATACTTTTGCAACTTCAAGAATAAGCAAACTCTCCGTTACTGCTGAAGACTCTTCGGATCGCGGTTGATTTGTTCGAGATTCTCGCGTGCTAACTTGTGATGGGGATCGATCCGCAGGGCGCGCTGAAAATGCAGCTTGGCCTCAGAGAGCTTGCCCGTTTCGGCCAGAGCGCTGCCCAGGTTGGCCTCCGCGTTGGCGTCGTCCGGATGCAAGCGGATGGCGGCGCGATACTGCGCAATTGCCTCGAGGAACTTATCCTGAGAAGCAAGAGCACTTGCCAAATTGTAGTGCGCGTCGAAATTGTCTGGCTGCGCCCGGAGCGCGGCATTCAGATATGGTAGGGCCTCGCCGATTCGCCCCGCGGCCAGGAGAGACGCGCCCAGGGCATTATTGGCGGTAGCGTCTTGAGGGCGAAGACGCACCGCGAGTTCGAAGTTCTGGATCGCCTCGGCTTGCGCGCCGCGGGCTTGGAGCATGGCCGCGAGGTTGTAGTGTGCTTCGAAATCGGTAGGATTTTTTTCCAAGTTGTGCCGGGCCATAGTTTCCTGCAGCAACATGCGCGGATCGAAATCTGCATTGGAGGAGACGCGTGGAAGGACCTGAAGCCAAAGGTGAGCCATCTCATCGCTGGAGCGATTCCCGGCGACGACGCGGCGTGGAGGGTCGTTTGGGTTGGCAAGATTTTCGCTGGAGTTGTCGTAGATATAGCGCATGGAGATGGTGGTACCCTTCGGCAAAGGCACGGGATCTGCGTAGCGGTAGACAGCTTGCCAGTTCAAGTTCCATTGCGGAATGTGAATGAGTGTTTTCGCCGAGCCGTCGGGTAGAGTGGCGAGGGCTTGTAGATCCTTGCCGAGATAATGCGCGTGGGGATAGATCGCTAGCAGATCCACATCGACCGGCAGTGTAAATTCGTCTGTGACTAAGAAGCGTTTTTCGTCAGGAGGGATGTCGAGCTGCTTGTCGTTTTCCAATTGGAGCAGCAGAGGGAAGTGGGTCGCGGGCTTGTCTGTGAAGTACAGCCCAAGATTCGGTTGGATCTTCTCCGGCTTGCCGGAAGGCTGCAAGTGTATGTTTAAAACGAGATCAGTGTCTTTGTCCAGGCGCAGAGACATACCTTCAGGCTCGGGCTTAGGCACGGTGCCGGGTTTCCAGAAGAGAAAGTGGCTGTCCGGATCAAAGTTTTCTGATTCGATTTTGAGTTCCATGCCTGGGAAACCCGCGCGCGGCTCTGCCTCCAAGCGGCGCGCGGATTGGTTGCGATCCACGAGAATATTCGCGTGGTGGACGACACGTTTGTCGCCGGGCCGGATCTCGATGGCTTTTAGCCAGCGCGTGCGATCGACAGGCGTTCGAAAGATGAAATTCCAATACATGTCGGAGCCACTCGCGGGAAGAGTGTACGGTTTTTCCGCTTCGATGATTCCATCCGGACGGCCGAGCTGCCAGCCGGGGACAAATTGTGGGGCAGGTGGCAGATCGGCGGGAGCGCCCTCGACCGTCCCCTGCTCGACCCACTTTTGAATCAGAGCAATCTGCTCGTCGGACAGGCGGAGTTCGTCGGCAAATCGCAACTCCTGCGGCTCCGGCAGCCACGGAGGCATGAAGCGCTTCGAAGTTACCGCAGCGATCTGGCGGGCGCGCGCCTTTGCTTCTCTATAGGTAAGTAGCGGGAAAGGGCCAGCTTCGCCGGGGCGGTGGCATGGGGCACAGTACTGAAAGAGAATGGGAGCGATATCGCGATTGAAGGTGGCCTGCTGTGCGGCATGCATAGGGGGCCGCGCAGTGGCACCTCCGTGTGTGGCCAAGGCCGCTGCAGTGGCGGGGCCAAANNNGTCATTCGAGGTCCGCGATGTAGCATCCCACGCCGGGCCTATTGGGTGGCGGTGTTTTCCCGCTGAGAGCGGCTCGGATGGCATCGTCGAGTTCGTGTGTGGTGGCGGCGGAGCGGGCGTGCCCGAAATCCTGGTACAAGTCATCGATGCGGCCGTGATAGAGCAGGTGATGATTGGCGTCGAAAACAGCCGCTTCCGGGGTGACCTGAACTTGAGCTTGAGTGACGAGGGCGTGCTGTGGATCACGCAGCGCGGGGAGTCTGTAGCCGTAGTGGCGTTCATGTTGGCGAATTTTTTCACTGGAAGTCGTTCTGCTGGGGTAGACGAGCCATAAGGCTACCTTGGATCCATATTGCGAGCTAATTCCCTGAATCAACGGCGCATAGCGGTTGGAGATCGGGCAGTCAGTGCGCACGAAGACAAGTACAACAGGCTTTCCCGAAGCTGTCGAAAAAGGATCTGCCGGGGCGCCGTCAAGATGCAGCGCCGTTTTTTGGGCGGCGGGCGAAGAGGGCAATGCTCGAAGGAGAGGTGCTGCCGCCACAATAGACAGGAGGAAAGATAATAGTTGCCGCAAAGTAAGGCTACGACGACGCATGAGTGTGTCCCTGGGGGACTGACACCAAAAATCTTACTTCGGGATAAAGCACTCTGTCCAATTCCCGAGCGTTTTCTTGAACCGCTCCACACCGGACTTAGAGTTAAAACGGGGAGCCTGTCAGGAGGCTCCCCGTCGGGGGTCGGGGTGGTGGGGGTGTCCGCGTCCTTGTTAGAAAGAGAATCTCAACCCGAACGTGAGTAGTCGCATATTCGTGTCTTGTTCGATGTTGGTGATCTTCCCTGCATCGGCTTTAGGATCCGTGTTCGGACCCGCGCAATCGATGCAATGGTTCCCCTGGTTGGCGTTGAAACCCATTACCGGGTGGTTGAAAATGTTATTCGCGTCCATGCGGAATTCCGCCTTGTATCGCTCGGTGATTCGGAAGTTTTTCGCGAGCGAGAGGTTCGAGGTAAACAGGTGCGGCCCGCGGAACGAGTCGAAGCCGATGTTGCCGAGCGTACCCGCCGCCGGACGAGTGAAAGCTCCTCCTGTCGCGCCGTTGGTAGCCAGTAGCGGAATGGGTGTGAACCACACGAGAGCGCCTGAGCTCGGATCTCTGTGAACACCCTGAGAGAACGCGCCTGAGCCTCTATCGGGACGGCAGACACCGACATCCTGGTCTTTGTCACATAAGCTGTAGCTCGGCGTCCACGGCAGACCACCACTCCAATTCGTAGTGCTGGTCAATCTCCAACCACCGATGGCGTAGTCCGTCAGCGTGTTGGCGCTGCTCATGTACTTCTTGCCTTTGCCGAACGGCAACTCGTACAAAATGTTTGTTACCCAGACGTGATTGCGGTTCTGATCGTCGGGCCCATACGCAACGCTTGGATCGATCGCATAATAATTGGAATCGTGGAATCTCGCCCGAGACCAAGTGTAATGTGAGACGAATTGAAGGCCCTGCGAGACCCGCTTTTCTACCTTAAGCTGCAACGCGTTGTAATTGCTGCTCGCGTCCATGCCAAAGTAGTTGCCCAAGTCCGTCGAGCAGCACACAACATTGCTCGTTATGCCAGTTGCTGGATCGAAGTAGGGTGTCGAAAACTTTCCAAAGTAGGGGCGTCGGTTGTCCGGATTCGGACCACCAAACCCGACGATGCTTCTTGGATTGACGTTATATGCAGGCCCGTCACCGGCAAAGCCGTGTGTCCCCTTATTGCCAAGGTACGCGACCTCAACGCTTATCGTTGACGTCAGTTGATGTTGAACCGTCGCGTTCCACATATCTACCGCAGCCACTCGCTGTGTTGTTGGACGAATCCTCGGGTCCACATTTCCATTCGGGCCCTTCAGCGGCAATATGCCACTGGAAGGAACGACCGGAAACGGGGCCGTCGTCGGCTGGTCGGGAAGTCCATTTAGTCCGGATATGTTATACACCGGGACGTTACCATTGATGGCCAGCGGATTGGTATCATTCGGGTTGAGCGTCTGATGAACCAGCACTGGGAGATTTTGCGTTACCGCATGACCAAAGTTCGAGCCGAACACTCCTATGTCAAAGCTGCGCCCGTAGCCTATACGCACCACGGTCTTTGGCCGTACCTGATACGCGATGCCGAGGCGAGGCGCGAACCCTCCGAGGTAACTGTTGATGCCGCCGTTAAGGCCGTAGGGACCGAAACCGCCCACGCGAATAACGCCTTGGGAGGGGTTGGCGAAACCGCCGTTACCCTTGGCGTTCACGGATTCGGGAGTGTAGTCCTCCCAGCGCATGCCGTAGGTGAACGTCAATTTGCTGGTCAATCGAAAACTGTCTTGAGCGTAAAGGAAAAAGCGCTTCTGGCTTTCCGATGCGGTCTGGGTCGTGCTCGCGAAACGCTCAAAGAAAGAAACATCACCCAAGAGGAACGAGGCCAGATCTAAACCGCCGACTTGTGAAAATTTGAGAGTCACGGGGTCTTGGACCCTGTTGGATGTCTCCAGGTGGTTGAAAGAGAGTTGACCCGTTCGATTCGCATCGCTCGGGAAACGCAGGTTGTGTGCGAAGCGGATGTCCGCGCCAACCTTCATGGTGTGGTTGCCGCTTATCTTCGTCCAGTTGTTCACAAACTGGTATTGGTGCTCTTTCTCGATCAACGGGCAGTTGCACCTTGAGGGATCCAAGCCGTCTCCAAAATCAGTCAATTGCGTATTTTTGTTATCCCCGCTGTCCCACACGAAAGCCGGTAGACCTCCGGTGGACGAATCGCTGGGAAGGTTCAATCCGTGCAGCCCCAAAGCTTCTGCCGCCGCGACGTTAGCGTCCGGCTTTATGGAATGCGGATTGTATTGGAACCAGCCGAACCGGAAGTCGGTCAGGAGCGTTGTGCTGATGGCTTTGTCGAACCCTGCCGCTAAGCTGTGGTTGTGAATGTTGGAGCTGCCGCTCAGTCCCCCGACTCCGCCTCCCACACCACCAAGCGCAATACCCAGATTGGGTTCCCCAGTTAGGCTGTAGAACGCTCGCGTGTAACGCCCAAAGATATGTAGGTTTCCCGCCGCTTGGTAGTCACCCCGAGCGTCAAAGGAATTTCCGTGGAACGGGCCAGAACCGGAGCCGAAGAAGTTATTGGTCAAGTTATTGTTAATCGGCTGCGGAAAAAGTTTCAAAATGGCAACAGCCACGGGAGACAACATGCCGACGGGAATCTTGTTGCCGGGAAAAGCAGTGCGTCCCACGCCGGTATTCGGATCCCCTGTGTTTGGATCATAAATCTGGCCGTTGCCGCCTGAAACGTTGCCCAGATATTGGCTCAAGTCGCAAGTGCCTGTTGATGCGGTACATGTGCTCAAAACCGTGGACGTAGGAATGGTTATATTGTTGGTGACTCCGCTGGCCTGACGAGTCCCCTGGTAATCGCCAAAGTAAAATAACTTATTCTTGATAATCGCACCGCCGACCGAACCGCCAAACTGATTCCATTTTGCGGATGGGAGTGGCGTATTCGGTCCCTGGTTGAAGGGGTTGCGCGCTTGAGTGGCATCGGAATTGCGAAACCAGAACGCACTGCCGTGGATGTCATTGGTACCGGACTTGGTCGAGGCCACCATCAAGCCTGCAATGGCCTTTCCGAACTCAGCGTCAAAGTTCGAAAGCGTAATCTTCGCTTCCCCTACAGAGTCCAAGTTGGGGTTGATGATGATGATCCCCAAGATGGGGTCCTGATTGTCGGTACCGTCCAGTTCGTAACCCGTACCGCTGAAGTGCTGGCCTTGGACGAAAGTCTGCTGCGACCCCTGTGGATTTTCCGTGGCGGCATGGCTCCAACCCACCAGTTGCTGTGACCCGGGCGCATCCAAGAGGAGCGACTGAAAATTGCGGTTCACCAAGGGGAGCTTCTCGACGTAGTCCGAACTGAAATCCAGTGAGACGTCGGCGCGGTCCGTCTTGAGCTGCGGAACCTCGCCAGTGACTTCGACCGTTTGGGTGACGGCGCCAACCTGCAGCTGCGCATCGACGCGCGCCGTCGTGTCCACCTGCACCAGGACACTAGCCACATCATTGACCTTGAATCCCGCCGCCTCGATTTTGACCTTATAGGTGTCAGGGATCAGGTGGATTACTGAAAAATTTCCACTATCATTCGTCGTGGTTTCCTCACTCGTGTTTTTCGTCACCGACGTTACCGTGACTTTAGCTCCAGCAACTGCGTTTCCTTGCTGGTCAGTTACGGTGCCAATAATGCTTCCGTACACGGCCTGTCCCAGAGACGTGCTCGCGCCGAACCCAAGCGCCAGACAAAGAACTAGAATCCATCCTAGAGTTGCTTGCTTTTTCATGACACCCCTCCTGAGCACCCTTAATTCTTCCAATTCGAATAAAACCGCTCGCCGCATAAACAGGAAATCTGCTACGTTCGCCAGCTTTGTTCAACAGGTACTACGCCCGCGCTTTGATTGCACGGGGCACACTTGCTCACTCTTCAAAATAAAAATGGAATAAACGCGACCTGTTGGACCCACCAGTCCGCAGCGAACAGCCCCCAAACTCCTCGAACTTCTCTCGCCTCGTCACCACCGCACAATCATTACTACTCTTGAGCCCTCTCCACGCAGAAAGGCCCGCACCCAAACGAGGGGCGACGAAGAATTATGATGCCTTCTATCAGTTTTTAGAGTGACCTGGATAGTCTCTATGAGTCTGATACGGTTACACGAGATAAGCTGTGGTCTCCTAAAGAGATGCGGAGCGCGTTACCTTGGTGTTACAATGCCCGAGCGGTGGTCCCCGTGACTGAAAGAGCCCAAAATCTCGCTCAAATCGAGAAGCTCCTCGGCAGCCATACTCTGCATGGTTCGGAGTCCCTTTGCAAACTGTTGCGTTATCTGGCGAATCATTCCATGGATCACCCGGGTCTCTCCCCAAAGGAGTACCAAATTGCGACAGAAGTGTTCGGGCGCCAGCTGGACTTCGATCCGCACGTGGACTCGATGGTCCGCGTTCAGGCGGGTCGCTTGCGCACCAAATTAGCCGAATACTATGCCTCTGAGGGCGCCGACGACCAAATCATGGTGGAACTGCCCAAAGGCACCTACGCCCTGGCTTTCCATCCGCGTACCCACGGGGCGGGACGGAACCACGCGAATACTTCTCACGAAGCACCAAACAATTTGCAGGTCAACGCCCGGACTTCGCGTACCTGGATCGTCAGCGTCGTTGCGCTCTCCGTTTTTCTCGCTTCCGCCGTCACCGTTGCCACGGACCGCTTCCTGAACCGCGGAATCGCGGAAGCCCGGCTCGCAAGCGATAACCCGGATGTGCCGGTTGCTTTTCACCTTTTCTGGAAGGGCTTTCTCACCGGACCG
>MNIJ01000135.1 GCA_001919715.1 Acidobacteria bacterium 13_1_20CM_58_21 | reverse complement strand
CTCATCGACGGACCGGCGAGCGTTGAGCCGGGTCCTGACCCATCACCTGCCTGCAGCGAAATCCGCGTCGTCTTCGGCGTACAATTGGTCGCACGGAGACAAGTATCCCGGATAAATACCTGGCGGTGGCCGCTGTTGCCGCTCGCGGCCGGGTCGGAAACCTGATTCAAGGAATGGCTGGGAGTGACCGCCAGAAACGCCACAAAGCGTCCCGAAGAGCTGACAGAAGGCAGAATGCTTTCCGTTCCAACCAATGCTCCGTTCTCATCGGTGGAGATGAGATGCGTCGATGGCTTGCAGGAATCTCCTACCCCCGCGCAAGTATCAAGCAAATAGACCTGCCGCCCCGGGGGCGAATGTTCCACCAAATTCGTGGCCGCCGAGCTGAAGGCTACATAGCGCGCATCGGAGCTCATCGAAGGCGAGTGGCTTTCATCGTTTGCCGGAGTGCCATCGGCTGCCGCCGACAGCAGCGCGGTATGCGGCCGGCAGTCTGCGCCAGCGCCTTCGCAGGTATCCCGCAGAAAGACCTGCGCGCGATCATTCTCGACCGCGGTGTACGCCACATAGCGACCGTCAAGACTGAGCGCTGGCGTCTCCTCGGCGACCTGCGCCGTCGCCGCCGTCGCAGCCGCCGTGCCTGGCGGACACCCACTCAAGGGGCAAATCGTGAAGGTTGCGGGTGCCGTCGATCCCCCGCCGCCACCACCAGTGCACACCGTGGTGCAGCCCACCGGAGCGGGAGACGGTGGATTAAAAACCGTCACACTGGCCGTCAAATTAGTCGTGCCGGGGTTGACCAGCAGATCGGCGCTGACACTAGCTTGAATCTGATTAGAAGATGTTCCCGAAAGGACGGTTAATTTTCTTTGCGTCCCTGCAACGCTCCAATTTACCTGGGATCCGCCGGAGGGATCCGTGGTGGGAAGAAAGTTTGAACCATTGAGCATCAACGTGAATTGCGCGCCGCCCGCTGGCGCACTGGCGGGAGCGATGCTCGTGAGTCCCGGCAAAGGATTCGGCGGCGGATTGATGATGAAGGCCAGGGGATTGGAGAGGCCATTGTTTCCCGCGCCAGAGGTAGGATTGAGAGTGATGACGGTAGCTACGCCGGGCTTGGCGATAAGCGCTGCGGGAACACTAGCGGTTTCATTCAAGATGTTTCCACCGCTATCGAGTGTGGGGGCGGTTTTGAGGGGTTTTCCATTCCATTCGACGACAGTTTTTGTCACGAACCCGCCGCCATTCACGGTGATGACAAAGTCAGCACCGCCGGCGCTGATTTGGGCGGGTGAAAGAAAGGAAATCGAGGCGCCGGTGTTGTTCTGAAAGGTGTTGCCGTAGTCGTTGCAGCCGGCTACAGCAAAAATCGCCGCCAGTGCGACAGCCCATGCTGTCCAAGACCGCTTCATTGAGTCTCCTTCATCTTTTCTGACGGCCCCAGCCTTGCCGGGGCAGCTTGCCTCGCGCCAGCAGGGGGAGCCCGTGGCGCCAGCGCAGTTTGCGGGTGAGATGCCAAATTCGTGCCGCGCGTTGACCGGAGCCGGATTCGGGGCCCCAGCCTCGATCCACCGCAGCGTCAGGCCGCACTTGGCCACGAATCTCGGGCAACCCAACCTGATTATCATCTGGATGGGGAGGAGGTCAAAGCGGATTCGCAGGGCGAATCGCAGGCCAGAGGTAAGCATAGCCGCTAGATACCGTCCCGTCCGGCGACCGAACACCGTGGAAGCGATTCACTTATTCCGCGCCCAGCGCGGCAAGCGATGCGCGCACCAGCTCCTGGACATGACGGAGACACTCTCCATCCTGGACTGGCAAGGCGCTTGCTGCGCGATAACAGGCCGCGGCTTGCTGCTTTCGGCCAAGTTTTCGATAGAGGTCGCCGCGCGCCAGTTGAAATAGCGGATTCCCCGGGTACTTTTCGGCCAGGGGGCCGAGGATGTTAAGCGCCCTTTCATACTGTTGATCATAGCGATGTAGATTCAGCGCCAGATAGAAGCGCGCAATGTTGGTGGTGAGAATGCCCTGGGCGATGGCCTGTTCGAGCAGGCGCACTCCTTCTTGCTTTGAACCGCCGGGAATGCCCATGAAGAAGCGCAAGACCCTGGCGATGCCACTGAGCGTGTCCACGTAATAGTTGTAAAGACCCAGGCCCAGATTGGCGTCGGCGAGATCCGCATCCAGAGCTTTGGCGCGCAGGAGATGATCGCGCCCGCGCACTCCGGAGCGAGCCGCGTTGCGATTCTCGGCGCGCAGGGCGTAAAGCCGCGCCGACGACGCTTCAGCCATGCCGGCATAAAATTGCATTTCGGCGGATTCACTCTGTTTCGTCTGCGCTTCTGCCAGCGACAGGGCCCGGGCAGCTAATTCAAAATAGTCGCGGTCTGCTTCGCCCTTGGGCCGACGCCGGGCATCGCTCATGCCATACTTGAAATCGGCAGAAGTGCACCAGATCCGCCACCACCATGCTTCCGCTTCCAGCAGGTATCCGAGCGGGTGATTGGGCCGTTCCTGTTGCAGACGCTTTGCGGCTTCTATCCCTCCTTGGAGGTCGAAAGAATAGATTTTGTCGAGGATGGCGGGTGTCTCCGGCGGCAAATTGATGTGGGAGGCGCGGCCGGGGATGCTTAGAGGCGCCAGGAGGAGCACGAAAGCCAGGCCGACCCGGCGAGCTAGCCGCGATATATTCATCGTCCCCGTCCGCGAAAGCGATTTTGCAGCTTCAGGATTTGCGCCGCACGAGTTTAAGCTGTTCAAGAAGAGTACGAAATGATTTTTGCGGAAAGAATCTGGATTAGGAGGCGCAGGGGGCATTTGTTATTCTCGCCGAACCGGTGACAACGGGAAACAAAACGGAGCCCTCCTTATTGGAGCGTGGCCTGGGGCTGAAAGAGGCCGTCGCGCTGAACATGATCGAAATCGTGGGCATCGGCCCGTTCGTGGTGAGCTCGCTCGTGATTCGGGCGATGGGTGGGCCACAGGCTTTGATCGCTTGGCTGGCGGGCGCGCTGCTGGCGACGCTGGACGGATTCGTGTGGTCGGAGCTGGGCGCGGCAATGCCCAAAGCCGGCGGCACGTATGTCTTTCTACGCGAGGCTTATGGCCCAGAACGGTGGGGCCGATTGATGTCGTTTCTTTTCGTGTGGCAGACCTTCGTGCAGGCGCCGCTCTCGGTGGCCTCGGCTTCGATCGGATTTGCGCGATACGCGGGATATCTTCATCCGCTTTCAACACTGCAAGCGAAAACAATTTCCGGGAGTCTGGTCATTTTCCTGGTGATTTTACTTTACCGGCGAATCACCACCATCGGAAAAATCTCCGTGCTGCTGTGGGCGGGTGTGATGGGAACGATGCTGTGGCTGATTTGGGGAGGCATCCGCCATTTCGATGCCAAGATGGCGTTCGATTTCCCGCCGGGAGCATTTGATCTGTCGTGGGTGTGGCTGGCGGGGCTGGGGTCGGCAATGGTGAACACGGTGTACAGCTACTGGGGCTACTACAACATCTGTAACTTGGGAGGAGAAATCCGAGATCCGGAACGGAATATTCCACGCGGGATTTTTCTTTCGATTTTGGGGATTGCGGTGCTTTACCTGGCGATGCAGACCAGCCTTCTCGGTGTGGTACCGTGGCGGGAGGCGCAGCATTCTCCGTTCATCGTGAGCATGTTCGTGGAAAAACTCTATGGGCCTGGTTCGGCGCGATTTGTCACCTGGATGGTCTTGTGGATCGCCATGGCATCGGTGTTTTCCCTCCTCCTGGGTTATTCGCGGGTGCCTTATTCGGCGGCGCTAGATGGGAATTTCTTTCCGGTATTTGCGCGCCTGCATCCCAGGAAACATTTTCCGCACGTGTCGCTGCTGGTTCTCGGGGGGCTGGCGTTTCTCTTCAGCGTTTCACTGAAGCTGGAGACGGCCATTGCCGGAATTCTTTCCCTGCGGCTGCTGGTGCAGTTCATTGGACAGGCGGTGGGAGTGATGTTGCTGCGGCGGCGCTGGGGTACGGGGCGATTGCCGTTCAAGATGTGGCTGTATCCGCTGCCAGCGGTGCTGACCATGATCGGGTGGGCCTGGCTGTTCTGGCAGACCGGGGCGACACGGAAATGGGGGCTGGCGGAGATCGCGCTGGGAGCCCTGGCGTTTCTCATTCGCGCGCGGAAGGTGCGACAATGGCCGTTTGGAACTTCGCCGTCGATGGTTACTGGTTCACAGTGAGAATTCTCGGAGGCCTTCGAGTGGAGGTAGCGTGAATTTCTATTTTCAACGTTTGACGCTCCTTGCCGTGATGGCTTGCGGGGCGACGGCGTTTTTGCTCGCTCCGGTCGTGGCCCAATTTCCTCCAGCGCCGGGGACAGGAATCGGCTTGCCGGAAACCATCGAGGCCATCGAAAGCGCTCGGATTACCACGCGGATCCTGTACGTGACGGCTCATCCGGACGACGAGAGCGCTGCGGTGCTTACCTATCTGGCTCGCGGGCTCCATGCGGATGTCGCGCTACTCGCCCTCACACGCGGCGAGGGCGGGCAGAACGACCTCGGCCCCGAACAAGCACCGCAACTGGGATTGATCAGGACCGAGGAATTGCTGGCGGCGACACGGGGCTACGGCGTGAGGCTCTACTTTACACGAGCCAAAGATTTTGGCTATTCGAAGACCCCGGAAGAAACGGAGCGGATCTGGGGCGACCAGGTCCTTGAAGACATGGTCGCGGTGATCCGCGGATTTCGCCCCAACCTGGTGATTAACGGCTGGGGAGGCGTGCACACGGGCCACGGACATCATCAAGCCGCGGGATTGCTCACGCCCAAGGCGGTCGCGCTGGCCGCGGATCCTTCCTTCAAGCTGCGCGGCTCATCGCCGGAAGCACAGGACTCCACGCCCTGGGGTGACCGCAAGCCTGTAATCCTGCTGGACCTCGACCGCAGCGAGGCTCCCAAGGGTTACTTGATCCCTGTCGATGAGATTTCGCCGCTCTACGGAAAATCCTGGCGCGAAATGGGACTCGATGCTTTCGCAAATCATCGCACCCAGGGAATCACCGGGTTTCTAGCCTCGCCGTTTCTGCGGCGCGCCGTCGCGCTGCTACGCGAGGACGGCGGCGAATTCGATCCCGCCTCGCTGGCCCAGCCACTTGGTCCCCTGGACGAAGACTTTGAAGCCGGGAATATGGGCGCTGACCCGCTCATGCGAACCGTGGATGGCGCCCTGGTGGCGGCCCGGGATGCGGCGCTGCGACTCGATTGGAAGTCGGCCGCCAGTTCCCTGGTTGCCGCAGGTAGGAAAATCAATGAAGTGCCCGTGCCCTCGATTTCCTACCAAGTTCCCGCTCCGGTCGTATCCCTGTCGCGAAGTCTAAAACGGAAACGGGGGAAAATAGACGCGGCTCTGGCTCTCGTCGTCGGGCTGCGACTAGATGCGCTCGCCGATCGCAGCGAGATCGTCTCCGGAGAGACCTTCACGGTTCGCGTGGACTCTCGTCATCGTAAAGAAATTGCGGGAGATTTCAAGAACCCCGTACCGTTGCTTCCCTCTGATTGGAACGTCACCAAAGAAGAGGCCGAAACCAGCGGGTCCGTTCGGTTTACCGTCTCTGCAGGGCCGAATCCCCAGCGCACACCGGCTACTGCCATCTTGCCGGAACCTCCGCCGCTTGTGGTGGTCAGCCAGGAAGCGGTGGTGGACGGCTATTCGTTTACGGTTAGCTCGCCGGTAATGCAGCTTCGCGCGAGTTCCACGCGAGCAGATCGAATGCCTCTGCGAATCGTTCCGGCCTACGCGCCGGCCATCGAGCCAAAACAAGTGATCGAGATTGCCGCCAGAAAGAGCAAGCCGTTCGATGTACTGCTTCGGGTGCATTCCTACACAACTGAGGCGAGTGAGGTTCGCGCGGGGCTGACGGTGCCGCGAGGGTGGAAAACCGGTCCAGCCGTGCCATTGAAATTTGAGGGCGTGGGCGACCGCTATGCGCGACTGACGGTGACGCCACCACTAAAGATGGGCAAGGGGAACTTCAAGATTTCTGCGTACGCCGAACGCGTGGCCGACCGCGCACGTGGCGACAAGGCGGTGAAGTTCACCACTTCGCTGGAACCCTTGCCGACGCTGCCGACGCAGCTTTGGAGCGAACCTGCCCAGTGCGTTCTGCACGCGTTTGAGGTGCTGGTGCCGGCGAATCTCCGCGTTGGCTACGTTACGGCGGAGAGCGAACCGGTGCCGGAAGCGCTCGAGCGCCTAGGCATTCGTGTGGACATGCTGAACGCGGCGGCGCTAGCCTTCCAGGATCTTTCCCCCTTCAATGCCATCGTGATCGGGGTGCGCGCGTACGAACTTCGGCCGGAATTGTCGGGAGCGAATCAGCGGCTGCTCGATTATGTATCGAAGGGTGGAACACTCGTCGTGCAATACCAGCGGGAATTCGCCTGGGACAAATTCCACTATGCACCATATCCGGCCCTGATCTCGCCGCCGCTGCCGCCCGCACAAGAGGGTGCAGGGCAGGTGAATCGTCCGCTTCCGCGCATCACGGACAAGAACTCTTCCGTGAAACTGCTGAAGCCGCATGATCCGTTGCTCACCCAGCCAAATAAAATCACGCAAGACGACTTCCGTGGCTGGGTGCAAGAGCGGGGCCTCTATTTCTGGACGGAATTCGACCCCCAATACACGCCGCTCTTGGCCATGAACGATCCCGGCGAGCCTGACCTCAAAGGCGGCCTGGTCTACACTCACTATGGCCAGGGCACTTACATTTACACGGGCCTGGCCTTCTTTCGTCAATTTCCCGAAGGCGTCCCAGGGGCTTACCGGCTTTTCGTCAACTTACTCAGCGCGTCCGAGAGTCGCCCAGCCCGGTCCGCAGCGAAAAAACCTCACGGCTGAACTACGACCGACGCAAACAACATCCTCTTGTCCCTAAAGGAGAGGTTTTTTCTGAGACGGCTTCGGTGGGTTGCTGACCGCACTTCAGGCGAAAAGCCCTGCTCGAGCGAAGAGCCAAGACCATGGGCTCAACAGATGGGCCTTATATCCCGGTCTAGAACGCCCACATGGTAAACCAAATGGGCACATCGCCGCGGCACCGAAGTCAGCGTGCTATTCTCTTCAACCGAGGGGTAAAACGCGAATGAACAAGCACCTTCGAACCCGCTTTGCCAGCCGCACGACTCCAAGGGTCATTTTCTTGTTGCTGGTAGCCGCACTTTCCCTGAGTTGCGTTTCTCCCGCTGCGCCACAAAAAGAAAAGAAAAAGAAGACCGACACGGCTTCGTCCACGGACAGCTCCAAGATGCTGATTCCCTTGACCGACGAACAGCAGATTGATTACACGCTGTCGGAAATGCTGGGCGCATGGCAACTCGGGGATAGCCAAAAGCTCCGCCAGGATTACGCCGACGATGTTGCCATTGTGAACGGCTCGTGGGCGCCGCCGATTCTCGGCTGGACCAACTATCTTGCCGTTTACCAGCAGCAGCGTGCGCGCATGCAGCAGGTGCGCATGGATCGCACAAATACCTATATCAAAGTGAATGGTATGGTGGGTTGGGCGTGCTACCAGTGGGATTTCGCAGCAGTTGTGGATGGCCAGCAGACAGAATCCCAAGGCCAGACCACCGTAGTACTCGAGAAGCGCAACAACCACTGGGTCATCGTGCTTAACCACACCTCGCTCGCGCCGAGGGTCCCCCAGGCCACGCCAGCAAACGCGCCTTCAGGGCAGCAACAACCTGCCAAGCCGTCGCCGCGCTGAAACTCGCCAGCAAACTATGGAGACCTAGAAAAGACCTTTTAGCCCTTCCTTGAGCCACATTCCAGCAATCAACAACAGCAGAACGCCTGCCAGGATGCCGGTCCCCAGGATGGGCCGCGAGAGCGCGTTGATTTTCGCAACCAGCTCCCGCTGCTCTTTGGCCATATGCTCTTCAGCCGCGTCGAGAAAGATTTGATCATCTTCGTGGCTTGCGAGCAGGCTGCGTCGAAGCAACAGAACTAAGAATACAGCGGTAACGACTCCCCAGACGATCAGCAGGTACAGCAATGGCCCCGTTAGTTGTTGATCCATGGTGAACCTCCCGTTGGACCGATCCGCGTTGCCGGCCGGGCCGGCAAGGGGTTTGCTTCGTCACGGTCTTGCCGGCCACGCGGCGAGTGAGACGGAATTGCGGGTCATGTCCCGGGTCGTTGCGTTTGGCGCAGTGGCAGGACGGCTTGCCGCAGCGTCGGGTCACGGCGGTAATGGAACCAGGTCGCAGATCACCCAAGCTGAGGAACTCCTCCAGGAGCTTGGATCTTTTGGTCTGCAAAGTAGCGACATCGTCAGGCATAAGGGTTTCCTTTCTTTACCGCAGATTGTCTGTACGTACATAGACGTTCAGAACAATGCCACAAAAAAAGGAATCCCGCAACATGGCACCTGCATGTCGCCCACCCCCCGACACGGGGTTCGTTGCTGAAAGAAATCCGGCAATGTAGAATGAAGCCTGTGCCCGAATGGCGGAATTGGCAGACGCGCTGCGTTCAGGTCGCAGTTCTCGCAAGGGAGTGGAGGTTCGAGTCCTCTTTCGGGCACCAATTGCTCTCCTTTCGCGAGGCGTCCGAGACTTGCGCGCCACCACGAACCGACGCGACTCCGCACCCTCATACTTCCTCCTGCTTGTTCCGCAAGATTTCCATCACTCGCACCTCAGCGCCACCATCGGATCGACCCTCGTCGCGCGGCGGGCCGGGAAATAAGTTGCCGATAGCGCGACTAGGATGAGCAACGACAGCGCGCCAAGAAAAGTCAGCGGGTCGGTATTCGTCACGCCGAACAGCATCCGCTTGATCAGCGATGCCGACCAGAGCGCCAGCACTAATCCGACGGCGAGTCCAGCGCCAGCAAACCGCATGGCGCGTCGCATGAAGAGCGAAACAATATCTTTGCCGCAAGCACCAAAAGCCATCCGTACGCCAATTTCGGGAATGCGCTGAGTGACGAAGTAATGCATCACCCCGTACACACCGACCGCCGCGAGCAGCAGCGCAAGCGCCGAAAATAGTCCCATCAGCCAAGCCTGAAAACGCCTCGCCGCGGTTTGCTCACGCAGCACGTCCTGCATGGTGGTGATACCGGAAAGGATGACGCTCTTATCGAGCGAACGCAGGGTACTGCGGATGGTCGGCGCGAGTTGCATGGGGTCAGCGGAGATTCGCACGATCAAGTTAGGCGTGGCTTCTCCCCTTTGCGCCTGAAGCTCGTAAATCTCGGCCATAGGCACGCGTTCGAGACCATGGCTGCGCATATCCGCGACGAGCCCCACAACTGTCACCCACTCATCATTGCGGCCCCGCGGATCGAATCCCTTTAGCCGCTTGCCGATGCTGTCTTCGCCGGGCCAATACCGTTTCGCCAACGCCTGATTAATGATGGCCACGGGAGGGGATTCCCGCCCATCCTGTGGCGTAAAGTATCTGCCTTGAAGCAGAGGGATGGCCATGGCGCGAAAATAATCGCCACTAACCTGCGTCCAAGCCAGCGGTGTCCAACTGTCGATGGGCTCGGGCGGATGTCCTTCGACCTGGCGCAGCGCGTGATTCTGGTTCTCCTCGAGAAAGAAGATGTTGCCGACGGTGCCCACGGCTTGCACCCCGGGTATTTTGTGCAGTCGCTCCCATGCCCGCTGGTAATAATCAGCCATGCGGGCAGGAGGAGTTGCGTCCGGATTGGCAAATTGCACTTTCATCGTGAGTAGGTGATCGGGTTGGAAGCCGGGATCGAGTGCCAGCACTTCGACAAAGCTGCGGATCAGCAGGCCGGCGCTGGCCAGTAAGACTAGCGAGATTGCAAACTGAGCTCCCACCAGCAATCCCTGCAGTCCAAGTGTGCTGCTTGCGGCGATTTGCTGGCCGGTCTTCAGCAACTCATGGGGACCGGCGACGGAAAATCGGCGCGCCGGCGCCAAACCAAAACCGAGGCCACAAAGCAGCGCGAGCAAAAAACTGAAGACCAGCACAGCGGCATCAATGCGGGTTTCATCAAGACGCGGAACGGTGAGCGGGGAGAGTGCCACGATCAGATGGAGTGCCGGACCTGTGAGTAGCACGCCGGCACCGCCACCGATGATCCCCAATAACACGGATTCCGTCAGTAGCTGCCGAATGATCCGCGAGCGAGTGGCGCCAATGGCCACCCGCACCGCCAACTCCCGCCGACGCGCGACACCGCGTGCGAGAACGAGAGTTGTGAGATTGGTGCAGGCCAGGAGCAGCAGCAGTAGGACGCAGAGCGAAAGCAACAACAGCGGCCTGCGCATTTCGCCAGCGATATACTCATGGAGTCGGCGCACTTCGACGCCCAGCGTCCGGTCGGAATCAGGGTAGTGAAGCGCTTGGCGCGCTGCGATCGTGTCCATCTCCGCCTGTGCGGCTTCAAGAGGCATCTTCGGACTCAATCGTGCGATGACTTGGAATCTGGCAACGCCTTGTGGACGCGTCTGGTTGAATGGATCGCTGGAAGGCTCTTCGTATGGGTTCGTTGTCAACGGCGCCCAGAGTTGCACCTCGCCCTCAACGCGGTTCTCCCAGTGGCCCGCGAGAAAGGGAAAGCGGAACTGAGGCGGCATCACGCCCACCACTCGCCAAGGCTTGCCGTCAATATGGATATCGTGGCCTAGGGCCTCAAGCGAGCCGCCGAAGCGCGATTGCCAGAGTCCGTGACTCAGAATGACCACCCGTTCGCGGTGCTGCAAATCCTCATCGCTAAAGGCGTGACCGAGGAGCGGTTGAACGCCCATGAGCGCGAAGAGATTTGCCGAGACGAACGCCCCTTGGACCTTCTCTGGCTCCTCGCCGGTCAGGGTAACTACCGACCAACCCCGCTTGTAGAAGATAGCTAGATCCTCAAAGGTATGTGCCTGACGGCGCCATTCGAGAAAGTCGCGATAACTCGTGCTTCCGTCGGTAACGGCCCAACCGCGGGGGCGCGAGTCCGTAACCCAGAGCATCGTCAATTGTTCAGGATTCCTATAGGGTAGCGGACGAAGGAGCACGGCGTGCAAAACACTGAAGACCGCAGCATTGGCACCGATACCGAGCCCGAGGATCAGTACCGCAACGGCAGTGAAGCCAGGATTCTTCTGTAGCGTGCGCATGCCATAACGCAAATCCTGGAGGAAGCCTTCCAGGTGGTTCACGCCGCGCGCGTCGCGGCACTCCTCCTTGGCTCGCTCGAATCCGCCAAAGTCCATCCGCGCCCGCCGCAGCGCCTCCGGGCGGCACGCCGCTGCGCACCAAATCCTCCGCGACTGCCTCGATATGAAATCGCAGCTCCGTATCCATCTCGCTTTCCATGCGCGAGCGCCCCACAAGGGTGCGCAACCAGGAACGAAAGCGACTCAACAAAGTCATACTTCCTCTGGTGTCCTGTGCAGGATTCCAGCGATGACCTCTGCCATCCGGTTCCACTTTTCGGTTTCGCTTTGCAGCCTGCGCTTTCCGGCCGCGGTGAGACGGTAATACTGCGCCTTTCGATTGTTTTCCGACTTACCCCATTCACTCAGAATCCAACCCTGATGTTCAAGGCGATACAGGGCGGGATACGGAGAGCCTTGCTGAATCTCCAGACGATCTTTGAAGATCTGTTGAATGCGCAACAGCATGCCGTAGCCGTCGAGCGGCCCGAGGCAAACGGCCTTGAGGATCAGCATGTCCAGCGTGCCCTGCAGAAGTTCGAGTTGCTTATCCACGAAAGCGGTCTCTCCTAGATGGACTAGGAATATAATCATAGCCTCCTAGATTGTCAAGGAGAGAGACCAGCTGCTCATCTCGCCGGCCCTGCGGGCCAATCGCGCCCGATTAGCTGATTGCCAGATTGCCGATTGCTTGCCGATTGCTTGATTGACGATGCGCCGCGCAATCCGCTACGGTGTTGGGCGAGACCGGTCCGCTCTACAACCGAGGTGCTCCAGTGATCTTCTATCTCCTGACGTTTTCATTTCCCGGGTGGCGGCCACACTTGGCCTTCCTGGACACGGCCCAGGCGAACGAGATGATGGCCTTGCGGTGGCTGCACCTCATTTTCGGCATCATCTGGATAGGACTGCTGTATTTCTTCAATCTGGTCCTGACGCCGGCGATGAAAAAATGTGATCCCCAGCTGCGCATCAAGATTTATCCCCAGCTGATGCCCGGCGCCATGGGTTGGTTTCGCTCGTCGGCGCTGGTAACAGTGCTCGTGGGAATGCGCTACTTCAGCATCCATCTGGCCGCGGATGCCAAACTTGCCGGTGATCGCTCGCTGACTGGCAAGTGGTTCGGGTGGTGGCTGCTGGTGTGGCTCGCCGCCTATGTGTTCATTTACGCGCTCCAGCTTCCGGCGAAAGGAATTCTCGATAGCGCCTGGGTACGGATGATTGGAATTTCCGTAGTGGTGGTGGCAGCGTCCTGGCTGGTGCTGGCTTTGAATGGCGGGCCCAATGTTTCAAACGCGCACCTGGCCATCAGCGTGGGCGGGGGACTCGGTTTCATCATGCTGCTGAACACCTGGGGAGTCATCTGGCGGGTGCAGAAGCGTCTCATCGCCTGGGCGCGCACCAGCGGAGAACAAGGTGTGCCGATGCCGCCGGAAGCCGAGCGGCTGATGCGTTGGAACTATCTCACCGCGCGCACCTCCTTCTGGCTGTCCTTCCCCATGCTTTTCTTCATGGGCGCGGCCGGCCATTACCCGTTCCTGAGTGCCATCGCGCGATAAGAATAGTAAGAGACTTTCATGCCTGAGGAAACGAATTACAACCTGCTAAAGACGGAAACCGGCGTGCCCGTTAAGGCCTGGACCAAGGGTGTGCAGCTCGAAGAGCAAGCGCGCCAGCAGCTTCTTAACGTGGCCCAGCTTCCGTTCATATTTAAGTGGGTGGCGGCCATGCCGGACGTGCACTGGGGCATCGGGGCCACGGTTGGCAGCGTGATTCCGACCCAGGGCGCGATCATCCCGGCTGCGGTAGGCGTGGACATCGGCTGCGGCATGATGGCCGTAGAGACTGACCTAAACGCCCGCGATCTTCCGGACAACTTGAAAGAGATCCGCAACGCGATCGAAAAGGCGGTTCCGCATGGCCGCACGAATCATGGCGGACGCGGCGACGTGGGCGCGTGGCGGGAGATTCCTGCGCGCAACAACGAAGTCTGGCAGACGCTCAAACCGCGTTATGACTCCATTTTGGAAAAGCACCCCAAGCTCGATCGGGGCAACCACTCAAATCACCTCGGCACGCTCGGGACCGGCAACCATTTCATCGAAGTGTGTGTGGATGAAGCCGAGCATATTTGGTTCATGCTGCACAGCGGTTCTCGCGGAGTGGGGAACCGCATGGGAAGCTACTTCATCGAAGTCGCGCGGAAGGACATGCAGAGATTTTTCATCAACCTGCCGGACAAAGATCTGGCTTATTTCTCCGAAGGCACCGAGCATTTCGATGACTACCTCGAAGCTGTCGAATGGGCGCAAGACTTCGCCCGCTCCAACCGCCACCTGATGATGGAACAGATCGTCGGTGCGGTCCGCCATTCCGGCGAGGTACGGCCTTTTGTCGCCGAGCTGAAAGCCATCAACTGCCACCACAACTACGTGGCACGCGAGCGTCACTACGGCCAGAACATTCTGGTCACTCGAAAGGGGGCGGTGCGCGCGCGCCAGAGCGATATGGGAATCATTCCCGGCAGCATGGGAGCGCGTTCCTATATCGTGCGCGGCAAGGGCAACGTGGAGAGCTTCCTGAGCTGCAGCCACGGCGCCGGGCGGGCCATGTCCCGTACCGAAGCGAAGCGGCGATTCAGCGTGGAAGACCACCAGCGAATGACAGCAGGCGTGGAGTGCCGCAAGGATGCTGACGTCATCGACGAAACGCCGGCGGCTTACAAGCCCATCGAGGCAGTGATGGCCGCGCAGAGTGATCTCGTGGAAATCGTCCACACGCTCCGCCAGGTGGTTTGTGTGAAAGGTTGACCGGGGATGAAAAAGGGAGGCGGGCCAGGTCGTCCCGCCCCCTTTTCTTTCCCCTCTCGGGGAATCCGGCCAGTCTGACGGAGGGTGACTAGCCGGTCGTGTGTTGGCCTGCCTATATAATCCCGGAAACCTGAAAAAAGTTCCTGAGAAACCCAAGAAAGTGACTAAAATTACGGGTGGAAATCAGCGTCGGCCGTCTCCGGCCGCAACACCTATGCCACGACCCTCCCACCTCAACCCCGATAACATATTACGTTTTCTGCAGGTTAGGAGCGCACCCGCGTCCCCGAGCGAGATCGCCGAGGGTCTACATCTGACAAAATCTGACCACGGTCCGCTCTTCAAGATGCTTTCAAAGCTCAAGAAACGCCGTGCCATCGCGGAATTGCCAGGTGGACGGTACGGCCTAGCGAATCGCAAGTCGGAACGGGCGGGCCCCCGCCAGGAACCGCAGGAGCGCGCCAGTGGGAGTCCCCAGGCCACCGCGCTCGCAGGTCGCCTGGAAGTGAAAGGACGCCTGGTTCAGCACCACGACGGCTACGGGTTCGTCGTTCCGGATACGCCCATGCCGCACCTCGACGGCGATGTCTTCATTCCTCGCGAGGCCATCGAAGACGCCATGCACGGGGACCACGTGCTGGCCAAGATTCAGCGTTTGGGCGGCGTCACCGGCGCGCAGCGTGCCGAAGGCCGCATTACACGAATCCTGGGCCGGGCCCATCCGACGGTGGTCGGTTTGTTTCGCTACGGCTCCCAACAAAATGTGGTCCTGCCTTACGATGTTAGAATCCAGCACCAAGTGGAGATTCCCCGCGGCAAGGAACTGACCCCCGGGCTGTCGAAGAAGCTGGGTTTCAGCGGTGCGGACGAAACCAGCATGCCATCGAGACGCATCCCGCGGCTGGAGGAACTGGACGGCGCCGTGGTGAACGTGGAGTTGCTGCGCTATCCGCGGGGAGGCGCACCCGCGACCGGCCGGGTCATCGAGATTCTTGGCCGTCCCGGCGATCTCGGCGTTGATACCGAGATCATCATCCGCAAGCATCATCTGCCGCACGCATTTTCGGCCGAAGTTCGGGATGAAGCGGAGCGTGCCGCGCAGCCCGTGAGTGCAACCGAGCGTGCCGGCCGCGAAGATTTCCGCCACTTGCCGATCGTCACCATCGATGGAGAGACCGCGCGCGATTTCGACGACGCCGTCTTCGTCGAACATCGCGCCGACGGCGGCTGGCACCTCGAAGTCCACATCGCCGATGTAGCGCACTATGTTCGAACAGCCAGCGCTCTGGACCGGGAGGCTCGGCTCCGCGGCACGTCGGTGTACTTCCCTGATCGCGCCGTGGCTATGCTTCCCGAGGCCCTTTCGAACGGCATGTGTTCGCTCAAACCACACGAGGATCGCCTGGTCATGAGCGCGCTCATGGAATTCGACGCCGCCGGCGGCATGAAATCCTCGCGCCTGACTTCCGGCGTCATTCGCTCCGCCGAGCGCATGACCTACACGAACGTCAACAAAGTCCTTGAGGGTGACGCTGAAACGACCGGGCGCTACGCGGCGCTGGCACCCCGCTTCCGCGAAATGAAAGAATTAGCCTTGCTACTGAATGCTCGTCGCAACGAGCACGGTTCTATCGATTTCGATCTCCCCGAACCGGTCATCGAGTTCGACGAAGAGCAGCGCATGACCAACATCACCCGCAGCGAGCGCAATATCGCGCACCGGCTGATTGAAGAGTTCATGCTGGCCGCAAATCGTGCCGTGGCCTCCGAGCTGTTGCACCGCGGGATCGATTCGCTCCATCGCGTTCATGAGCGGCCCGACGCGCGTAAGGTCTTCGAATTCGAAGAGCTGGCACGGGCCTTCGGTTACTCACTCGGCGTCCGAGACGCCTACCAGCGCGAGGTCGCCGTTCGCCACGGCCGCGTCCCGGCGCCCGCGAAAGCCGGCCGGCCCGACTCTTACGGGCACGGCCGCGACCGCGGCATGAAGGTGGCGCTTCCGGGCCTGGAGCTGCACATCACGCCACAGCATTATCAGCGGTTGATTCGAAAGGTGGTCGGCAAACCGGAAGAACGCATCGTCTCCTACCTCATGCTGCGTTCCCTGAAGCAAGCTCGTTATGCCGCCGAGCCCCTGGGGCATTTCGCTCTTGGCTTCGCCGAATACACGCATTTCACTTCGCCCATTCGGCGATATCCCGACCTCATCGTCCATCGCATTCTGAAGTGGGCTCTCGATCATCCGCACGATGTTCGGAAGACTCCGGCGGTCTCTTTGCCAGCGTCAGAATCCACGCGCTATTCGCGGCGGAGCCTCGAGGAAATCGCTTCAGAAACGTCCGAAGCGGAGCGCCGCGCCAACGGCGCCGAGCGCGAGCTGATGGATTGGAAAACCGCCCAATTCATGGAGGAGCATCTCGGCGAGGAATACGACGGGCTGATCATTTCCGTGCAGAAATACGGTTGCTTTGTCGAGCTTTTCGAAGTCTTCGTGGAAGGCCTTCTGCCCATCACCGCGCTGGAGGAATTCGCCAATGCGCGATGCGTGCTTCGCGAGCGCGATCATACCATCGTGGCCATGCCCGGTGGCCGCGGTCCGCGCCGGAGCCACGGCGCACAGCCGCGCCGGCTGGAATGGCACCTCGGGGATAAAGTCCGCGTGCGCGCCGAACGGATCGATCCGCTGCGCAAACGCGTCGAGTTTGCCCTGCTCGAAGGGAATTGAGGAAGGCCGAGCCCGGTAAATCAGCGAACCGGTGCGCTGGAGATATGCAGCGCGTTCATCACCCGCCGCACTGGGCGCGTCACAATGGCGACGAATTTCGCCAGCGGATACCAAAAGCGGCTATGCAGCGACAGTTGCGAGATGAACAGCCCCAAAGCAAGCTGTCGCGGCGCATCAAGATCAATCCGCCGGTCATGTCGGTAAATGCGCATCACCCGGCCCAATAACTCTTGCGCCAGCACCACGCCGTCGGAGGTGGGATGCGCGTCGCCTTTGGAAAAAAGCTGGGCGGCATGCAGCGAACCGCGCTTCTCAACAATGCGGTGTACGAAGAGCTGATTTTCACGCCGGAACAAGACCACGTCCCCGCAGCGGACATTCTCGATCGAAGTCTGCCGGATCAAGGCGATATCCTTCGGCCGCACCCAAGGCTGCATGCTGGTGCCGTGAACGCACAGGGTAATCCGGCCATGCCGCTTCAGCGCGTCCGCAATTCGCACCACATCGTCCGCGCGGCGTTCCCCGCCGACCCGACTGGTATTCTTCCCGTGCTCTTTTCGATTCTCCATCAAACCTCACTGCGGAAATTCCATCGTCTCTACGTTCCGGCTGGCCGCCGAGATGCGCGTGTGCAAGTGCGGACATGCATAAATATTGTCGTTTCCCGAATTGCGGCAAGAGTCGTTCGGAATCGAGACTGGTGCGGCTTCTGATCTAGAGAGTGGTCTCTTAGGGAGGGAAGGTCAATAGACCGGAGGTACTCGCTTGCCCAAAACTACAGCCCTCCACCCGCGACAGTTCGTTGGATGTTTCAAGCGCGCCAGACAAGGTGTGCGAGGTGGCGCTACGACCGGCGCGGAGCAGCGTTGCAAACACCGCCTTGGCCCGGCAGCTTGCCACAAGCCAGGGCCAGTGTTTCATAAATCGGTTCCGACTTCACGCTCGGTTTCGTATACGGCTTCTTTTCGCCGGGCGCCGGGGGAGAGTTCTTATAATCTTCAGCCATTCGCTGGTCCCCTAGACTGAATTAGAATCCGCAGCAAGAAGACCAAATTCGGCCTCCGGCGTCGTTGGTACCGAAGCTGCGTCGCGCACCCTGTGAAGCGCGCTGATGGGAGCGATTACACCGGCCAGCCGGGCTTTCTCCTCGGCCAGGGCGCAGGCACGCTCGTAGGCCCCCAGCAAATTCCCACCTTCCATCAATGCCAGGCCCGGGCAGCGCTCGCAGTAACTCCGGATCTCGCATCGCGAACAGATCGGAAGTTGGCTCTCGCGGATGGCCCGCAACCGTTCGAGCTGCGGCGCGTGATACCAGATATCGTCGAATTTCTCTCGTCGCAGATTCCCGGCCGCTTGGGGCAGCTGCACGCAGGGAAAGACATCTCCATACGGCGAAATGTAGCAGCTATTGTGACCCGCGCTGCAAGGCAAGTCTTGGTAAGCCGGGCTTTCGATTCCGCTCGAAACGGCGCTCCCGAGCGGCCAGACACTCTCCGGTCGCGCCGTTGCTGAAGTCGGCTGCGGCTTGCAGGCCTGCAGCCGAGCATCCCGCAGTACCGGTAACAGCGACGAAACCGATGCGCGGTGCGCCAGCGGCCCGCTGGACCCGTCCATCATCGGCGTGATCGTCAGATCCAGGATGTAGGGAACTCCTAGTTTCTCCGCAAGCGCCATCACGCCGCGATAGGCCAACAGATTTTCCCGCATCAGCGGGCAAGCCAGCTTCACCTGCAATCCGTGCTGAAGCAGAATGGGAATCGCCGCCAGGGTGCGCCGGAGCGATCCCGGAACCTTGGTGATGGCGTCGTGCACCGCGGGAATGTCGCTATAAACGCTGATCTGCACACGCCGGACGCCCAACTCGCCGAGCCGCGCCGCACGTTCCGGCGTCACCAGTAACGCGTTGGTCTTCAAGCTGATGTCGAAATGCAGGCTTCTGGCAGCGGCCAGAATCTCGTAGAGGTCCGGACGCAGGAAAATCTCGCCGCCGCTGAAGGTCAAAAACAGCGCCCCCGAGCTTGCCAGATCATCCAGCACTTGGAGGCACTCGGCGGTGGTCAGTTCTCCCTGGTCGTCATGATCCAGATAACAGTGCACGCAGCGCTCGTTGCAGCGGTAGGTCAAGTCGAAATGCACGCTGAGCGGCCGGTGCTTTTCGACGGTACGCGAGATTAGGCGATCCATTACCGGCGTGGCGCCCGCTGACAAAGAAGCGGTCAAAGCGATACTCCCCCCGTCGCCGAGACGGTCACAACTAGTTTCCGCGAAGACATCTCGTCCAATAACGCTTGGGCGTCGGATAAGGCGATGTCCGGTGCGACTTGGTAATTTTCAACCAGCAGTTCCGCAAGCTCCGCCGCCGACTTCTTCCCATCAATGTTCTTCCAGAGGAAACTCCCCGTGTCGTTGAGTTCGTGCATCACGCTGTCATGCGGCGAAATGATGACAGTTTCGTCGTCAATTTCTCTCCAAGCCAGGTCCGGGTTCTTCTGCCAAACAACAGCGGCCGGAGTGCTCATTAAGGAAGAACCTCCCAAAACGTGGGGTTCTTTCGGAAAGCCAGGTTATAGCCGGCTATTTCGGTCGCGGCCTGACTTAGAATTTCAAGAAGCCGCCGATTGGCTTCCGCCTCGGCGGAGAAAAAAAGCACATTGGGCAAGAGGGCGCGAAGAATCGCCAGCGGGCGGAGTGGGGTCACGCGGTTTTCTGCCGCTTGCACAAGTCGAAAAACGCCCGCCAGGGGAGCACTGATATTCAATCCTGCGGCCCGGAATTCGCCCCAAAAAGGAGTTCCGTACGCGCGCCACATTCCATGTTCCCGGCGAAGCAGAGAGATTTCGTCCGTGAGGACGCTGCCTTCCGGAGACAAGGATGCCACCGTGCTCTTCCCGGCGCCCGACCGGCCCGTAAATATGTAGGCTTTCCCATCCCGAACGACGGTGGCCGCGTGCAGCAGGAATCCGCGGTGGCCGAGAAGCTTCCAGCTTAGGAGAACGCGCAGCAGGGAATCGAGCGCATATTGGTTCCTAACGCCATCGAAACGAATTTCACTCCGAAAAGCGCGCAGCGCTGCGCCCTCGAATTCATAGGCAAAGTCGGCCGCTCGACCGGCGGCTAACGCACCATCGTTCAGCGCGATCTTGATGGGCGGCGCAGCGGCACCCGTGAACGCCCGATAACGCGCCGATGCCGCACCAAAGAGCTTGGGATCGGACATCTGCACCCGGAAGGTCACCCTGCCGATCGACAGCTCGAACTGTTGCCGTGGACCGCGCCCTGAATTGACGAGCGGTGTGCTCAATCAGCTCCTTAAATAGTCCCAGCGAGCGCGCCGCTACAGGCGCATTCCCGCTTTTTTCAAGCTCCTCGGGGAAGGCAGCTGTAATAGTTTTGCTTCGAGACACCCCACGAAGTCAAGAAGACTTTGCTCAATTTCTTATCTGCAAAATTGATGACACTTGCTGCCTTAGCCATCTGGCGATGTTAGCAGCGCGGTTTGCTGCGCGGAGCGAGCCGCAGTTCGGAGGCCGCAGTGATTTCTGTTATTCTGACTGCTAAGCTAAGTTCGCGGCGATTCCGCCGCCCTCGGCGAGAGAGGATTGCCCGTCGTGACTTCGTCTATGATTTCCGCACCGGCCGCCAAACGCGCTTTCAATTTCAACGCCGGTCCGGGGGCGCTTCCTCTTGCCGTCCTTGAACGCATTCGCGCCGAGCTCCTCGACTGGCACGGCAGTGGCATGTCGGTCATGGAGATGAGCCATCGCTCGCCTGAATTTGAGAGCATCAACGCCGGCGCGGAACAGCAGCTTCGGAATCTCCTGGGGATCTCACAGGACTACGCGGTGATCTTCGTCCAGGGCGGCGGCAGCATGCAGTTCGTAATGGCCCCGATGAACCTGGGCCTCCCGGGACAACCCGTTGACGTTCTCCATACCGGCAGTTGGACCGCCAAGGCCATCGGCGAATTGAAAAAAGGGTTTCTTCACCATATCGCGGCCTCCACCGAAGCGGAGAAATTCGCGCGTCTGCCCCGCCGCGAGGAAATGAAATTTTCTCCGGACGCCTCCTACGTGCACATCTGTACTAACAACACCATCGAAGGCACGCAGTGGAACATGCTTCCTGAAACCGGCAACGTGCCGCTGGTGGCCGACATGTCTTCCGACATTGCCTCGCGCCCCGTGGAGGTGAAAAGGTACGGCGTGATCTTCGCCGGCGCGCAGAAGAACCTGGGCCCGGCCGGCCTCACCGTGGTGATCATTCGCAAGGATCTGGCGGAACGCGCCGACAAGAACCTGCCCACGCTTCTTCAATACCGCACGCATATCAAGGAGAAGTCCCTCTATCACACCCCCCCGACATTCGCGGTTTACGTCGTCGGCCTGGTGCTGGATTGGATTGCCTTCCAAGGCGGAATTCCGGGCATCGAAAAGCGCAACCAGGCCAAAGCCGGGCTGCTCTATGACACCATCGAATCGAGCGGCGGCTTCTATGCCTGCCCGGTAGAAAAGGCCTCGCGCTCAAAAATGAATGTAGTCTTCCGCGTGGCAGGGGGAGACGACTCCATCGAAAAGAAGTTCGCCGCCGAAGCTGCGGCGGCCGGCCTGGTTGGCACGCTCGGTCACCGCTCTGTGGGAGGTATGCGCGTCTCCCTGTATAACGCGGTCACGCTCGAATCCGTCCAAGCTCTCACTGGCTTCCTGTCGGAATTCCAGCGCGCCCGCGGGTGAAATACGGGGGTTAAAGCGCGCCGGAGACAACCCCGACGGTCATGCCCGGGACGGTAGGCCGGTTCCTTCGCGTCGGCTACTTGATGGCCAGTCCATGCGGCCGCGCCGGCCCGGTTTCGAACGCGGTGTTGAAATCAACCTCAAACCTGGCGTCCAGCGTCAGGTCTTTGTCCCCCACGCGCGCGACGTGAATCTTGTGGTCACCCTCGGCGTGTACTTTTCCAAAGTCGTCCTCATTCAGGAAGTAGTCGCTGATCACCAACCGTTTCTCATCCGGCGTCAGCGCCAAGTAATGCGGTCCGGAGTTTGGTCCTAGATCCAGTACTTTCAGCAAGCGCGGTTCATCCGCGTCGGCAATGTCCAACATCGCTATTTTGCCCGCCTGGTTCATGGAAATGAACAGCCGTTTGCCGTCTCTGGAGATCCGCATCAGCTGCGGCCACCCGCCCTTCGAGATGGTCGCGAAATCAAAAACCGCCCGCGCCCTGCCATGCTTGGTATCAAGAAGGTACAGCCGGTCATCCAACATTCCGGCGGTGAACCCGCGTTGCTGGTGATCAGCGGGGATCAGCTTCACATCGATAGTGCCGCCCGCGTTTGGAATGTCGATGGTGCGCAAAATCTCGCGGCGTTTCAGATCCCACACTCGGACGCTGCCGCGAAAATCCACCCCGCCCGGCACGGCCTGGAGCGTCGTCGAAGGACAAACGAAATCGCTGGTCACCAGCAGATTGATTTCCTGCCGCACCGAGATGCCGTGAGGATTGAAGCCATCCATCGGCGGATTTTCCGGATACTCCTTCACTAGGTTCAGTTGGCCGTCGAATTCTGCGACCCTTCCCGGTGCGTGGCCTTGGGCTCCCCCCATCATGGTGACCAGGAACCCGCCACTCGGCAGCGCCTCAAAGTCATCGGTGATCGCGGAAAGCGGCGGGTTTGCGGAGGATAGGAATTTCGGTGCGCGCGGATTCGAAACGTCGAAGAAGAACAGTTCGTTTTGGCCTTTCAGAACGCTGAGCAATCCCCCACAGGCGACGATGTTTCCATCGGCGGACAGGCCGATGTGATGGAATTCGTTTCCCGTTGCTCCGGGTTCCGGCAGCGGCGCTCTGGCCACCACTTTGCCGTAACTCCCTGAATCTTCATCAAAATTCAGCACGGCGAGAAAATCAGGCGCCCTCCGCGCCTGATCTCCCGCGCAGATGAAAAGATACTTCTCGGACCCCTCCCGCGCGTGGGCCGTATCCTGCGCCGCAACGGTGAACACGGCAACGGTTGCAGTCGCCGTCAGATAAATCGCAGCACCCAAATTCTTCCCAAGTTTCATGAGTCGCATGGTCCGATGTCCTTTCCGCTTGCGAGATGCTCGTTCCTCCGGCGAGTCGCCTCGCCAGGCGCCGTAAATTCCGCTGCCCGGCAGTTTGGCAATGCGGACCACTGGAAGTCCTTCGCGTAAGCTGATATTTTTCTTACCAAATCCTGACGTGGATCTTGGGCATGCCGAGCGCAAAGTCCTATCGATTCGGCCGCTATCGCCTGCAATCTCCAGGCGGCCTACTCTATTGCGAGAACCGCCCTGTTCCGCTCGCTCCTAAGGTTGCGCAAACCCTTTTGCTGCTTGTCGAGAAAGCGGGCGAGGTCGTTGAAAAAGAAGAACTCCTGAAAAAAGTGTGGGGCGATACCTTCATCGAAGAAGGCAGTCTGACCCGCACAATCTCCGTGCTGCGCAAGGCTTTCGATGATGAAGCGAAAGGCCGGGAATTCATTGCCACCATCTCCAAACGCGGCTATCGCTTTGTAGCTCCGGTCGAGGAGATTACCAAACAGCAGGCACCTGCCAGGAAAGGCAAGATCATGCTTGCAGTTCTTCCTTTCGAGAATCTCAGCGGTGACCATGAGCAGGAGTATTTTAGTGACGGCCTCACCGAGGAGATGATCATGCAATTGAGCCGCTTGAATCCGGAGCGGCTCGGCGTCATCGCCAGGACCTCCGCCATGATGTTCAAGGGGACCAAAAAGAGGATCGCTGAAATTGGGGTAGACCTGGGAGTGGATTACATTTTGGAAGGAAGCGTGCGGCGCAGCGGGAGCCGCGTGAGGATTTCAGCGCAACTGATCCTGGTGGCCGAGGAGACCCATGCTTGGGCGAAAAACTATGAGCGCAGCTTGGGGGACGTCTTGAAGCTCCAGAGCGAAGTCGCGCGGGCCATCGCCAGTGAGATTCAGGTCAAATTGAGTCCCCGGGAAGAGCGGCGTCTGGCCCACCCCCCTGCCGTTCCCGCACGGGCCTATGAAGCCTACTTGCGTGGGCGTCACTCCTGGAACAAGCGGACAGAAGACGGCATGCGCAAGAGCATTGCCTACTATGAAGAAGCAATCCAGTTTCATCCCTACTACGCCACGGCCTACGCCGGAATCGCGGATTCCCACGTGATGCTGGCTTGCCGCGGCATGGTCCCCGCCAAGGAAACTTTTCAAAGGGCCAAACTGGCCGCCAGAAAGGCCCTGGAGCTGGATCACGGGCTTGGAGAGGCTCACGCTTCGCTCGCGCATGTCCGCTTGCACGACTGGGACTGGAAAGAATTGGAAAAAGACTTCCAGCGGGCCATCGAACTTGAACCCTCCCAGGCCATTGTCTACTACTGGTACGGCGAATATCTGATGTCTAGGGGCAAACCGGACGAGGCCATTGCCGTCACCGAGCAAGCTCATCGCATGGATCCGCTTTCTCCGGTAATCGGCTCCTCACTGGGGATGATTCTTTATCTCGCGCGGCGATACGACCAGGCTCTGCGGGTCTTGCACCGCGCCATGGAAATCAGTCCGGAACATTTCTTGCCGCATCTGAGGATGGGCTTGGTGAGCGTGCAGATCCGAGAATATGACCAGGCCATCTCGCATCTGAAACTGGCTGTGCAACTCGCCAGCCAGAGCACGGAAACCCAGGCGGCACTCGCTTTGGCCTACGCCGCAGCCGGCAAGGGCAAACGAGCAGCGGAAATCCTCACCCGATTGGAAGACCTGCGGGGCCAGCGTTACGTGTTGCCTTACAACTTGGCAAAAGTCTACGCCGCCGGCCGCAACCACGTTAAAGCGTTCAAGTGGTTGCAAATTGCCTACCGGGGGGGCAACCCGGATCTGATCGAGCTGAACTCCGAGCCGCTCTTCGATGGCATGCGCGACGACCCTAGATTCATCGGATTGCTGCGGCGCGTGGGGTGGAGGGTGTAACCCCGGGATCCGCCTTACTCCCTCCATGCACGCGGGGCGTAGAGCCGTTTCAACTTTCAGGCCAGATCGAAGAGCAGCACCTCGGTATTGTCCACACCGGTGAGCTCGACGGTTTTCTCCGCGCTGATGGCTGCACCATCGCCCGCATCCAGTTTCGTTCCGTTCAGCTTTACGCTGCCTCGCGCTACCTGAACGTAGGCGTAGCGATCTTTCTTCAGTTCGTGCTTCACCGTCTCGCCCGCTCCCAACACCGTCGCGTACAGCTCGTTGTTCTGGCGAATCTTCACCGAACCGTTGCGCCCATCCGGCGAGGCCACCAGCCGCAGCTTCCCGCGCTTTTCGGCTTCGCTGAAGTTCTTCTGGTCGTGTCCCAACTGTCATTTGGCCGAGTGCTCAGTTGTTGTTCTTGAGCAAGGTACTACGCCACGTTCGGTGCTATTCATCGTTTAACGTAGCCAGATTGACTACACTTATGACGTTCTCCGCAAAAACCCTATCCTGCCTGCTACAAAACGCTATACGCCGCCCCCATGTCTCCGGAGTTGTGGCCGAAGTTCATGCGGAAATTCATCCAACGACTCGGTGTTTCAAAAGCGGCCATTCTCTATCAGCATTTGGAAAAGGAACGGTATGGTCCGGCCGTCGCGAAAGTCAGAGTCATTTGAAAGGAAGCAAAGTTTTCACGCTGTTCCGTTCCTCGCCACAGAGAAACATCTGCCTTGCGATGATGCTGATCAGCGCGAGTTTCGCGGTCACCGGGACGCTCAGCGGGTGCCGCGGCCAGGTGACAAATCCCAGCGTTCCCGCAATCACCCACTTCGGTTACACCGGCAGCTCGCTTATGAATACGATTCTTCCCGCGAATCCTTCTGTAGCCATTTCGGAAGCGTATTTCGGTATGACCATTCACGAGCTCTATCCAAAACCGGCCTCATCGAACGCGGCGGCGCCGTTTCCCGCATTCCCCGTTCACACCTTACGCTTTTGGGATGTGGCGTACTGGGCGATGCTCGAACCGACGGCTGGCCAGTACGACTGGTCGACCATGGACGGGACGATCGCGACGGCGAAGCTAAATGGCGTAAGTGACTTTATTTTTACTCTGGGCCACGTGCCGACGTGGGCGTCGACAGCGCCGTCCGATCCCTGCGGATCGGGAGAGTGGTTGGGCTCATGCGATGCCCCCGACAGGAGTGCCCTTGACGACTTCCTTGCTCAGCTGGTTCGACGCTACTGCGGCGTGGTGCAATATTACGAAACGTGGAATGAGCCGAACCTCAAGCAATTCTGGGGCGGAACGAACGCGCAACTCTTGAGCATTGCAAGCGACCTACATCAAATCGCGAAGGACCCGGCGAACTGCGGCTGCCTGAACGGCGTTTGTTCTCCTGGCGGCGGAGTCAATCCGAACCAGGTCCTATTGCCATCCATCAGCAGCATCAACGGCCCCAATCTCGGTTGGCTCGACGCATATCTGACGGCAGCAGGGGCGAGCTATCCGTACGCGGATGTCGCCTCATTTCATGGCTATGGCTACACACAGCCCGAGGACATTGTCGAGGGGGTGGCGCAGCTCAACAATACCCTCGGGAAACATGGGTTGGCACGGCTTGCGTTGTGGGACACGGAGGCAAGTTGGGGAACAACAACAACGAACAACCAGGAACAAGAAGTATCCTGGCTGATGCGCTTTCACGTGGCTCAGGCGTTATCGGGTATTTCACGCTTTGTTTGGTATGCCTATGACAACTGCGCTTGGGGAACCTTGTGGGGGCCCGCTTGTCGCGATTCGACGGATAATTGGCAAGGGGTCAGGCTACCGGGCGAGGCCTATGCGAGCGTTCAGGGTTGGATGGTTGGGGCCACGCTGACTCATTGTGACCAATACGAAGACGGCCTCTGGGCGTGCGAGTTACAACGGACCGGCGGGTATGAAGGTTGGATGTTGTGGGACAGCACGGGAACAGGCCGGTCGGTTCTCGTACCGAATCATCTACAGCTAACGGGCTACCGCGACTGGCAAAACAATACGAGAGTTCTGCCAGCGGAGATCACTGTCGACCAATTGCCCGTGCTCGTCGAGAACTGAGGGCCCGGGGAAGTTGGCACGGGCTGCGGGTGTCGCAAAGACAATGCACGTTTCCTTGTGTAGTCGAGTGGCGTGTTTGCTCGACCCAACGCCGCTTCCTTCCAGACCAGATGCCAACGATCATCTTTCCCGATGGCGGTCATGAAATATTATGGCAGCTCAGTGCTGTCTCAAGAAAGTCTGAGCAGTCCGCTGTAACTGCTTGATTGAACGAAAGGTAAGGGGTCTCTGTGAGTTTTTTCGATTTCAATTTTTTGCTTCTCTTTTGGCGCCATCCTACTGCTTTCCACCTTGTTCCGGAGGCAGGAGATGAATCAAGGTCGAACCGTTTTCTCTCAACTCGTGGACTTCCTTGCTACCTACCTGTTTCAAATTTGTCATTTAGGGCCTCCGGCCTGCGAAACTTTATGAAAATCTATGCACCTCAGGCAACATCTAAAGCAGGCGATCGAGGCATTTATGCAAGCTGAGAACAAAAACCCCAAGCGGTTCATCTGAAGCGCCACGGTTGAGGACATCATCAAAAGGATCGATCGCGCGCGGGTCAAAATGGAGCAGATCAAACCAGGATCCACCCGGCCCAGGGGGAAAAGAAGGCAGATATTTTGTAAAGTTATATAAGGGACATACCGCAAAGCGACAATACTCGTTATAACGACAATTGTCAAGAGGTACATTTTGCGGCCCTCGCTCTCCTACCGCGGTTCTTCCCTCAACCCTTGCATTGCTCGGCGTTGCACCGCCTGTTGGGCTAGTGTCCAGCGGCCAGTTTCCGGCGACACCCCCTTTGGTGTACAGTGATACGGCAAGCGCGGCAAGCGCTCCGCGGCCTGCGAGGGTTTTTCAATGGATTCCCCATTGTCCGCAACGACGACGAGAATGTCCGAGGACTCCACCGTGCCCCGCGAAACGCTCACCATCACCGACAATCGCACTGGCAAATCCTACGAGATTCCCATCAACCACGACACCATCCGTGCTGCCGACCTCCGCCAGATCAAGGTCGACCCCAAAGAATTTGGCATGATGAGCTACGACCCAGCTTTCAATAACACCGCCTCCTGCATCAGCAAAGTCACATTCATCGATGGCGACGCCGGCATCCTGCGGTATCGCGGTTATCCCATCGAAGACCTCGCGGAGAAAAGTACCTACCTGGAAACCGCATATCTGCTCCTGAATGGCGAATTGCCCACTCCGTCACAGCTGAAGGATTGGACCTACCACGTCACGCACCACACTTTCATCCACGAAAGCATCAAGAAATTTCTGGACGGCTTTCATTACGACGCCCATCCCATGGGCATGATGATCTCCACGATTGCCGCGCTTTCTACTTTCTATCACGACGCGAAAGACATCTTCAGCGCGGAGTCGCGCCAGAAGCAGACTTATCGTCTCATCGGAAAGGTTCCCACCATCGCGGCGTTCTCTTATCGCCACACTCTGGGCATGCCGTTCGTCTATCCCGACAACGAACTCAGCTATCCGGGCAACTTTCTCAACATGCTCTTTCGCACCACCGAACCTAAATACCGACCTAACGCGACCCTGGAGCACGCCCTCGACGTTCTCTTCATCCTTCATGCCGACCACGAGCAAAACTGCTCCACCAACACCATCCGCGGCGTGGGCAGCTCCCACGTGGACCCCTACTCCGCCACGGCGGCGGCCATCGCGGCCCTCTACGGTCCTCTGCACGGCGGCGCCAATGAAGAAGTTCTGCACATGCTCATGCAGATTGGCTCGATCCAGAAAGTTCCCGACTTCATCAAGCGCGTCAAAACCGGCGAAGTCAAGCTCATGGGATTCGGCCATCGCGTCTACAAGAATTACGATCCGCGCGCCCGTATCATCAAGCACATCGCTTACGAAGTCTTCGAGCTCATGGGCAAGAACCCGCTCCTAGAAATCGCTCTGGAGTGCGAGCGCATCGCTCTCGAAGACGAATACTTCGTGAAGCGCAAGCTCTATCCAAACGTGGACTTCTACACCGGCCTCATTTATCAATCCATGGGTTTCCCGATGACCATGTTTCCCGTGCTCTTCGCGATTCCCCGCACTTCCGGTTGGATCGCGCAGTGGGAAGAGATGCTCCTCGATCCCGAGCAGAAAATTGCGCGCCCGCGCCAGATCTATCTCGGGCACAACACGCGTCATTACGTTCCGATCGATCAGCGCAATTAGGAAACACGGTATCCACTTTGAATACGCTCTTCGGGAGGCCCTCGACAATTCCGTCCCGCCGCGTATAGTTATTTTTAGAGAGGTTGTATGAATCAAGGCTCGTATACGCCCCTGCATCCAGGGGCGCGGCGCCGCAGTCAGCGCGTGTTAATGCAAGTCGGCGTGCGCATTCGCGGGAAAGACGCTCAGGGCAAGGACTTCGAGGAATTCACCGCAACTCTGGCCATTAACGCCCACGGTGCACTGGTGCAGTTGACCGCTCGCCTCACCAGCGGTGGCACGGTTCACATGCGGCACGACAAAACCTTAGAGGAACAAGAGTGCCATGTAGCGTTCCTCGGGCCGGTGCGTGGCGGCAAGGGAGAGATCGGTCTGGAGTTCACCGCACCGCGCCCTAGCTTCTGGCGCGTGGCCTTTCCTCCCGAAGATTGGACCCCCAAGAGTCCCGAGGCCCGCACGGTTTCGCGCGTGCGCACAGACAAGTAAGTGTGGTTTCCGCCGCTCCCTGTTCCGGTGAACTCCGCAGTCGCCGAAGGTGCTCTTCGATCGAAACAGTAGTTTGGCGTTTGGCCCAGCTAGCGTTCGATGCTCCTGTTGATCGCCGATCCGCGGGCACGCCGGCGGCCCTCTCAAAAGGTATTCCGACCACAACGTCCGATCCCCAGGAATTGAATAAAGGCACCCTCAATCGCTGGAGTTACCTGGTCTTGCAGTCCGGCATGGCCGATGACCCCAAGGTGAGCCTAAGCCCCGGCGTTCAGGGCGGGGTAAGCGATTGCCTTTCTCCAGAACAAGAACGGAAGCGGAACTCTCTTCAGCAATTTTGAACGAGCGAAAAGCTAGAATCCGGTAGGAAAAAATTCAGCCGGGAGGCCCTTTCTTTGCGATCATCGCCGCCAGCAGCCATTTCCTCAATACCATGAGGTAATAAGGTTTCGTCTCTTTGAACATCAGCCCCATGCCTTGATCTGGCTTAGCATAGATGACGCCTGCCTGGGCCTCAAAAAATTCGCTCTCGGTGAAAAGCTTTATCGCCAGGGACGTCCCTATCGGGTAAGGGTTTTCCGTATCCACATAACAACCATTCAAGCTGAGTTCTTTGACGCGCGCCGTCCTCTTGTCTTCGGATGAGCCTTCGCGCATCTCGATGGATCCAACGAACGGATACCGGGGACTGCGGCGCCGATCCTGCTCCATAGGGCTCCTGTAGAAAGAACCGGGACGATTCTACTCCCGCCATACCCATGGTTCTCAAAAATCTCTCCTGGATTGTTCACCGCGACGGAACACGTGGACGTGAAGACTACGGCTGGCGCGTCAATCGTTACTCAATCTCCGTAGGCGCACTCGGCAAACACTGCGAGTGGAACGCTCGGTTGCCCTGGTGTTCCGCGACGTGCTGTCTCTACCACCGCCGCCGGGCGTGCTTGCCGCTGCTTAGCAGGCCGCAACGCAATACTCAGCTTTTCCCGGAGTCTCCGGTGCGCTCGGAAAAGCCTCAGACGCACCGCCATCGCCGAAATCCCCAGTCGCTCGGCAACTTCTTGGGTCGAGTACTCGAAGACGTCGCGCAACAGGCACGCCTGGCGGAGATCCGGAGCCAGTTGGGTGATCGCGGCGGCCATCAACTTGCGCATTTCGCGCCGCGCGAAGCGTTCTTCGGGATTGTCCTGGCACGCCGTCACGTTGCTTCCCAGCGTTTCGTCGCCCGCACCGGTCGGCTGTTCGAGCGAGAACAGTCTCCCGTCGCGCCGCTTGCGGATCACGTCGATCGAGGCGTTCGCCGCAATGCGCGAAACCCAAGCGTGCAGGTCGTCCCGGTTTTCACCCGGCTTGCCGGCAAATTGCTCGAGCCGCGTCATGGCCTTCAGGAAGGCATCCTGGCGCACATCTTCGGCGTCGGCAGGATTGCGAGTCAGCCGCAGCGCCCCCAGGTACAACCCCGGGGTGTACGGCAGAATCAGTTTAGCCAAGGATTCGCGATCGCCCTTTCGCGCTTGTGCAAGCAACGAGGCGCGGGTCCCACCATCAAGGCATAAGGAGGTGCTGCACATGAGGTGATTACGATTGGCAGGCTAATCGCCACCGCCAATCGAGGTGTAAAGTGCAGAAAACAAATAACTAACTGTCGTTGAGCAGGAGAGAATCAGAAAAAGGAGTGACCGCTTGTGGGACGCCACGTGGCGATTCCGGTCACCCTCGTGTTTTGCATTTGTGCCGTGCCGTTACCCTTTCGGCCTTTACTTGGCAGCAGCCGAGGAAGCTTCCCGTTCGATCGGAGCGCCGATCAGATTTCCCCACTCCGTCCAGGAGCCGTCGTAGTTGCGGACGTCCTTGATGCCCAGAAGGTATTTCAGGACGAACCAGGTGTGGGAACTGCGCTCGCCGATCCGGCAATAGGCAATAACTTCTCTGTCGCCGGTGATGCCCTTTGCACTGTAAAGCTGCTTGAGGGCCTCAAGGGACTTGAAGGTGCCGTCTTCGTTGACGGCCTGCGACCAGGGAATATTGGCGGCGCCCGGGATGTGCCCGGCGCGCTGCGCGGTTTCGGTCATGCCCGGCGGCGCGATGATTTTCCCCGTGAATT
>MNIJ01000074.1 GCA_001919715.1 Acidobacteria bacterium 13_1_20CM_58_21 | reverse complement strand
TCCTGATCGCCGTATTTGTCGTCACCGGTGGCCTGCACGAGCTTCACGCGTGCCCAGTCCGCATCCAGCTCGTCCGCCACGATGCGCGGCAGCGCCGTCCGGCTCCCGCTTCCCATCTCCGAGCGGTGCGCGATGATGTACGCGGTTCCATCCGCATCGATCGCCAGGTACACGTTCGGCCTCCAGGGAGCCTTGGTCATGCCATCCGCATCTGCGGATCGAGCCAACAGCTGCTCCGGCATGAGGCGAATGCTCAATACAAATGCGCCCGCTCCGAGCATGCCTTTGAGGAATCCGCGCCGGTCGCTGCTTATTTCACGATCGCCGCTCGAAATATTGTCGATATGAATCATGCGCCCTCGCTCCGCCACGGGACGAAAATGGCTGCAAAAACAGGTAACACCAGGCTCCATCCTACCGCCAATCCGTTTTCTTGCAAGCCCGGCGGCCGCGAAAGCATGCCGCGCGGATGGGTCGGGAGTTTGGCGAAGCGGGAAGAGTGGCGCATTGCGATTTTCGACCGGACAGTACATTCTCTAAACACGGCCGTGCAACACGACATGTCCAGAGACTTCATGAGGCGCGCCATCGCGCTGGCGCTCGAGAACGTTCGCTCGGCGAGCGGCGGGCCGTTCGCTGCCGTGATCGTAAAAGAAGACCGCATCATTGCTGAAGGCACGAACCGCGTCACTCGCACGAACGATCCAACTGCGCATGCGGAAATCGTGGCCATCCGCGAGGCCTGCCGCGTTCTCGCTGATTTTCAACTCAGCGGCTGCGAACTCTATACCACCTGCGAACCTTGCCCGATGTGCCTTGGCGCGATTTACTGGGCTCGCCCCGCGCGAATTTTCTACGCCGCAACGGCTGCCGACGCCGCGGAAGCCGGTTTCGATGACGCCTTCATCTATGAGGAGCTGAAGATCGCACCCGCCGGGCGGCGCATTCCGATGACCCAGCTTCTCCGCGACGATTCCCTCGCTATTTTTTCGGCATGGAAGCAACAGGAAAACAAAACGCCTTACTGAACTTAGTTTGCGTTTTCGCGAACCGCACGCGGGATTCACCGGGCTGTCACGACTCCGGCCAGGCACCCAGCGCACGCCGCAGATCGATCAGCTGACCCAGATGATAGGCGTTGTGATCGGCCAGCAGCAGCGCCTGGCGCAAAATCGTCTGCCCATCTCCGTGCGGAATCACCATGTACAAATCCGTTTTCGGATTGTTCACCAGTTTGACCATTTCCTGAAGATCGTGCTGGAATGCTTCGACGCTCTTTTGCCAGGCGGCTTGGTCTTTCGGTACGGGCGTCTTCGGCCAGTAGCCTTCGGGAAATCCAGGCGAGACGTGCTGGGGGTCGCGGCTGAATTCCAGAATGTCCCACTGCGCAATGCGCACGTGCTCAATTAACTGCCAGCCCGTATGCGGCAAGCCTTCGACGAAGGTTCCTCGTTTCGCTTCGGGAAAACCATCCAGCGCATCCATGAAGTGCACGTGCGCCCCGCCGCCTTTGAGGAGAGCGGCGAGCTGTTCGCGCAACGCCTGGTCGTGATTTGCCCCTGTGGTTTTCTTTTTAGTGATCCGCTTGTTTTTTTTCTTCACGAGGGTTTCCTATTTCTCCGAGAGAAGCAATTGCGGGAACGGCATGCTCTGTCGTTCTCACGAACCCGGGATTCCTGAACATCTTCTCATATTGCGAGAAGGTGTAGGCCTCGCCCGAGTCAGTTCCTGCCCAGCATGATGAGGCTGAGGTTAGCCCGCCGCCGCATTTTTTCCTTTGCAACCGCCAGGAGCGGCGCCCAGCCAGCCGCGGTGATGTGTGCCTTCGGATTTCTGGTGCGCGGTCTTCCGTGCGGCAGAGCTTTGAAACGCGTTCAGCACTCCGGTCCGGCGAAGGGTTTCTGGGATGGTGAAGCGGTAGCCATGGGCTTGGACTCCTCCCGTGGATGGAAGAATTTTCCGTACCCATCTTAACGGAGGCCACGGGGGATCGAAACTTCATCCCAAGCGATTGCCCGGAACCTGCTCCGCTGGCATACTTTCTTTTCCCCGCAACAACTCTAAGAGGCAATCGATGAAACGTGAATATCAGCGCTGGTACTCTCACCGGCTCGGCATGGAGCTGGGCGTGGTCGTCTACGGGCATTGGGGCCCGCCGCTCCTGGGTTTCCCAACCAGCGCCGGTGACGAGTGGGAACTCGAGGGCCAGAGCATGGTCGGCGCGCTTGCGGATTTCATCGATGCCGGAAAAATCAAATTCTTTTCCGTGAATTCGATCAATGGGCACAGCTTTTACAACAAGAGCGCGCACCCGTTTCACCGCACCTACGTCCAAGCGGTTTTTGATTCCTATCTGCGCGAGGAGGTGGTTCCGTTTGTATGGAATAATTGCCAGTCGCCGGGCATTGCCATTTCCACGATGGGTGCTTCGTTTGGCGCGTACCACGCCGCCAACAGTCTGTTCAAGCACCCCGACGTCATCAAACGCTGCTTCGCCATGTCCGGGGTCTACGACCTGCGGAACTTCATGGACGGCATGTACGACGACAATTTTTATTTCAACAATCCCGTCGATTACCTCTCGAGCGCCAGCGACCCCTGGTTCTACGAGCAGATCGCAAGTTGTGACATTCACCTCAGCACCGGTACGGGTCCTTGGGAGAACAGTGGGCCTACCTACCGCCTCTCAGAAGTGCTCTCCAGCAAGGGCATCCGTCATTCGCTGGACAACTGGGGCCCGCAGGGCGGCCACGACTGGCCCTACTGGAAGCACCAGATGAGGGAATACGTCTCGCAACTCTTCTAAGAATTGTTGTGATCGTTTCGCGGTTGGAGCGAGGACCTTAGCAGGCCCAAATGCTCGAGTTGGTAGTGGCCTTTTTCGATGACTTGGTCGTCGTCAATCCACACGTCGCAGTTGCGGGTAAGCACGTCGACATGGGTCTTAGATTTCCAGTTGGCGTGGGTCTGGCTGCCGTAGGGATCGCCGAAGGCGATATGCACACCCGGGAATTTTTCATCCTGCAGCAGAATACCGATCATCGCGGATAGGCCCAGGTTGGTGCCAAACGCCAGCTCGCCAACCCGATCGCTGTTTTCGTCGGTGTGGCAGTAATCCCAGAATTCCTGCTCCAAATCCTTGCGGGCACAGGTCACGCCGATGAGCCGCGCGCCGTGGATCTCCAGCATCAACGGGGTGGCCTGCAGGTCGCCATATTTTCCGTTGAAGTGATCGCCGGCCGTGGCGTCGCAAACAAAAGTGCCGTCCACCGTCGCAGGGGTGGTGAAAACTTCGCCGGCTGGAAGGTTCGACCAGTAGCGTGGGCTGATGAGCCCGCTGGTCTTCACCCAGTCGAGGCCGCGGTCGAAATGCGCAGCAATCTTCGTCCCTGCTTTGGTCTTTACCGTGAGGGTTTCAGCGCGCAGCATGCGCGCGCGCAACTTTTCACTCAGTTGATCCACCAGGCGGTAATCCGCGCGCATGCCCTGCTGCATGATCTGGGGCGTGACACCGACCATGTGCGCGTAACGAATCTGGCGGCGCTCGACCACTCTCACGATGGCCATACGCGCAGCCAGTTCGCCCGGCTGAGGCGTCATGCACAGCACGCCGACATCCGCCGTTTTGAGAGCGTCGAGGACCATCCGAGGCGCAGCCTTCATCGGCCGCGGTCCAAAGTCTTCCAGAAGCAAGCCCGTATAGGGGGCGCGCCGCTCGTCCAGAGCGGCGGCGATGCTGGCCGCCACGGCCCGGCTGGCTTCATCGGCAATCAGGGTCACGTGTTCACCGGGGCGCACGCCCAGGCATGTTTCCACGGCGTTGCGCGCGCCGGGCATCAATTCCTTTTGTGGGGAACCAAATTTCATCTAGTTAATTCTACTTGAATTGCGCGGATTTTCTAGGCGCCAGCCTTCCCGTGGGTCTTTAGCCTTCACCTGGCCGTTCGGCCGGTACATGGACGGAAGATGCGGCCAGGCCAGCTCATCAATGTCCCGGGGTGGCCCGCACGCGGAACGCCGGGACCTGCCCGCCACCGCTGGTTACGTTGGCGAGACCGGTGGCGCTGAGGCGCGTGAGAAAGCCACAAAGTTTTCCGCGGAACAAGTACGGAGCGAAATCCACCAGCATGTCGCGGTAATCGACTTTGCCGCCGTCCGCAATGTAAGGGAAGACTTCGCGGCGGACGGGAATACGTTCCTGGGCGATCCACGCGCCGTTCTTTGAGGAAAGGGCAAGCTCGATCGCGGCGTCCCAGGCGGCCTCGTCGGTTTCCCAGCCGAGGGTCACACCGGCCCCGCCATATTCATCGCTGGGCTTAAGCACCATGTTTTCGCGCTCTTTACGAATGAAGGCCAGCAATTCGATGGGCTGGCCGTAGTGTGCCGTCTTGGCGTCCGCGACGACGCGGGTCCAGGGAATATGCCGGCGGATCAGTTCGCACTCGCCGTGCGAGAAGAGCGCGCCGTTTTGCTCGTCGGTCAGCACGGCGAAAAACGCCTTCACATGCGGAATCTTGCAGCGGAAGCTATTCGCCACACACACGGCGTGCGCCGCGTAAGCCTTGACCAGCGCGGAACACTCGGCAGGCTTGGCCACGATGTCATTGATGAGCACGCGGCGGTAGACGAGATCGATCTTCTTGTCCTGTGCTACCAGCGATTTGCCGTCCCACTCCAGTTGGCGCGGATCGGCAATGAGCGTGGGAATGCCCATTTTCTCGAAGCGTTGCTGGAGGATTTCGAACTCGCCGACGGTCGGCACGTCTTCCCAGTCTACGATGGCAATCTGCGGCTTGGCGGACGATCCTCCCCAGTCCAGGTAGCTCATCACCAGAGCGTCGAGGAGCTTGGCGCTGAGAGGGTAAGAGTGAACTTCATACCCTTGCCGAAACTTATCCATTACCGGAAGCTCGCGGAAGATCTCCGCAAGCGCTTCCGCGTAGCCTGCGCCCGCCGGCGATTCGCCGTTGTATTCCGCAAATTTGAGCGAGTCGGGAAGCAAAAACGCATCCAGGCGCGAGGCCGTGCTGGCCCGCCCGTATCCCGTGGGAATCCGAGCAAGGCGTTCCTCTTCCTCCCGCAGATGGAATTGTGCAAAGAGATTCTTGTCGCGGAGCGCGGTGCTGGTGATGCGCTCACCGAGATCCGCGATGGCCTCCGCCACGGTTCTCACGCGCTCTTCGTCTTCAGGGGAAAGAAAAAACGGGCGCAGAAAAGGACAATGAACGCGATTGCCAAAAGTAAGCTTGGCTCCGCGCATGCGCTTGACCAAATCTTCCGGGAGCGCCGGCAAACGCACCAGCGTAGTTTTCAAAATGGCGTGCCACTCCTCAACGGGAGACCGAGGCAGTATCCGAGGTGTTGGAGCGCTGGTCATTCGATCACGATCCCCTTACCGACCCCGCCGGAGCGGCCGCAGACCTCTGCCCGGCCGAGGCGCTCTTTGGCGCTCCCGTGAATCCCGCGGCTGCTCCGATGCCGAGCATCTCTTCCCAACGCGGCCAGGGACTCGAAGCCTTGCCGTTCAGGGCGCGGTCGATCACCAGCCGGGCCATTTTTTCCACCACATGCTCGAAATAGAATTCCGTGATGCGGTCGCGCTCGAAATCAGGCGCGGGATTCAGAAAGTCGATGGCGTAGGGCACCCCGCCTTTGACGGCGAACTCGATGGTGTTCATTTCGTAGCCCAGCGCTTGGTTGATCGTCTGCGCGTCTTTCACCACGCGCGTGCCGAGCTCCGGCGTCAGGTATTGATGGTCGACCAGGTATTTGCGTTCCTTGGGATCATAGTGGACGGGAAGGATGTCCGTTTTGCCGAAAGTAAAGCATCGCACGTACTGATGGAAATCAATGAATTCCTGAAGGGTCATGCAGTACGGCGAAGTCTGGTCGTACGCGGCAAGGAGTTCCTCTTTGTTGTTCACTTTGTAGACGTGCTTCCAGCCGCCACCCGAAAAAGGCTTCAAGATGGCGGGCCGTCCGACGTAATCGAGCAGCCCGTCCCAGTCCACGGGATATTCCAGGTTGTGGAGCGATTCGGCGGTGATATCCACGCTGCTCGGATAACCCTTCTGCGGGAGGAGCACGGTCTTGGGGATGGCGATTCCCAGCTTGGAGGCCACCGAGTAGTTGAAATATTTGTCGTCGGCGGTCCACCAGAACGGATTGTTGATGACGTAGGTTCCCTGAAGAACGGCGTGCTTCAAATAACCGCGGTAATACTCGACTTCATGCGAGAGGCGGTCGACGATGACGCTATATCGTGCGGGCTCGCCCATGCGCGTGCCGCCCAGCTTCACCATTTCGGCGGTAACCCCGTCCCTGGCGCCCAGCTTCTTGACGCGCTCGATAAAAGCGGGAGGGAAGCTGTATTCCCGCCCGCAGAGAAGGCCAACCGTTTTCATGCTCGTGCTCCTGTCAGGAACGGTTTCGCGCTTCGATGGCCGTCAATTCACCGCATGTGCTGGGGAAGTGCGCGGCTCGGTTACGCCGGCGCGCGTTTCGGCAACCAGATGCCGGACCACCGCTTGCAAATCGCCGGTCTCCTTATATACGCGCAACTGCCGGTCCGCGCTGGTGCCTTCGTTCATGATCGTGTGCGTATATTCGACGGCGCTGCGGCTGCCCAGATCATCGACGACGTCATCCACAAATTCCAGCAATTCGGGAACCAGCTGGCGCATGGGCACTTCGGCTTCCTTGCCGAAGTCGATGAGTTTTCCATCAATGCCGTATCGCGCCGCGCGCCACTTGTTCTCTTCGATGAGCGCGCGGCGGTACAGCCGCCAGCTCATGTTGGCCTGGTAGAGGCGGTGCAGCTTCACAATGATGGCCTGGGTCAGCGCCGCGATGGCCACGGCCTCCTCGACTCGCGTCGAGACGTCAAACAAGCGGAATTCCAGCGTGCCGAAGGTGGGGTGCGGGCGGACGTCCCACCAAATCTTCTTGCCGTTGTCGATGGAGTTCAACTTCACGAGCAGGTTTACGAAATCTTCGTAGGCGCTCCAGGATTCGAACTGCTCCGGTACGCCAGTCCTCGGGAACCGGCGAAACACTGTGGTGCGGAACGACTTCAGCCCCGTATTTCTGCCCATCCAAAAGGGTGAACTGGTGGAAAGCGCCAGGAGGTGCGGCAGGAAATAGCTTACGCCGTTCATCATATCGATGGTCGTCTGTTTGTCCGGCATGGCCACGTGCACGTGCATGCCGAAGATGAGCAGCGAGCGCGCCAGCTGGCCCATCTCCTCGACAATATGCTGATAGCGTTCGCCGGGAGAGATGACCTGGTCGATCCAGCTGGAAAAGGGGTGCGTACCCGCCGCTGCCAACTGAAGTCCGGCGCGTTCGGCAGCGGCGACGAGTTCGCCGCGCGTGCGGTGCATCTCAATGCGCAGCTCGCTGACGTTCTCGCAGATGCGCGTGCCGGTCTCTACGATCGACTGGTGCAGCTCGTGCTTCACCTGCTCGGCGATGTCCGGGGAAGCCGCGGAGACCAGCTGGCTGACGTGCGAACGCAATTCGCAGGTCGCCGGATCAATGATTTGGAATTCTTCTTCGACGCCGATGGTGAAGCGGTGAGCCATGGGATGGCCCTCCGGGTCTCTTGGTCTGGTTTGGGGACTCCGAGTTAGACATCATACCGCGTCGTGCCTCGAAAATGCACGCCGCTGGTTGGCAGCGCCGTCCAGGGCGCGGGCGTCTTGCTGCGGCCCCGTTCGTGACCGCCGCGGCACATGCCCTTCGATCAGCGGGGCAAAAACAAGCCGGAAGGTCTTTCCCGACTCGACGCCCATGGGAGTAGGCAGTTTTTGATGGCGTGTAGTTGCGGTTGAAGGAACCGAAAAAAGTGGGACAGATGGGTCTATCCGTCCCACCCGAAGCATTCCCTGGTTCGAGCGATTGTTCTAGTTGTTGCTTTACGCCGCGCCCATCGCCCGGCGCTGCTGGAAGCACTCTCGGCAAAACACCGGCCGCCCTTGTGTGGGACGGAAGGGAACGGTGGTCTCCTTCCCGCACTGCGAGCAATTCGTCTTGGTTTCCGAGCGCATCGACGAGGCGTGTCCTCCCCCTCCGCCCTCGGCCCGCTTGGCCTTGCAGTTCTTGCAGCGCTTGGGCTCGTTCTTGAAGCCCTTGTCGGCGAAAAACATCTGTTCGCCGGAAGTAAAAACGAATTCAGCTCCGCACTCCGAACACTTCAGCACCTTGTCGTGGTATTCCATGTGCCGCTCTCCCCTGGTCCCGTGGCCGAGCAGGAGATTGGGCGGACTTTGTACCTGAGAGCCAAGATGCTTGAGGAGACCAGTATACACGAACCCAAACGCTCTGCCTTACGGGGGCCTGATTCTCGGAAGTGCGGCGCCGAGCCGCGTGGAAAACGGAAGGGGGATCCCGGTCGAACCGGGACCGCCCAAAATCTTAATCCGCTTCCCGCCGCTGCTTCTTGCGCAGTCGCTTCCGCGAAAGCGCTTCCTTGGCCCGGCGCTTCTCGCCGGGTTTCATGTAGAAGCTATGCTTCTTGATTTCCTTGATGATGTCTTCCTGTTGCACCTTGCGCTTAAAACGCCGCAGGGCATTTTCCAGAGATTCACTCTCTTGGATGATGACTTCAGCCACGCTATTAATTCACCCCCAATCCGGTTCGGATTGGCATCTTGCGGCGCCTCGCGCTGGCCAAACTGCTGCCGGCTCCTGTGTTCGTGCGGGCACCGCCCCTTGGTGCTGATTATCTCATGTATTGTCCGCTTCGCGGGTGCACCCTGAAAGGTAGCTGGCCTCTTCTAATCAACTCCGCCATGCAAGTCAAGGAATCTTTGCATTTCTGGCCGCCCGCCGGGTACTGAACCCACCCCATAACCATCTGTATACGCTATTGACGCAAGGATAATCGGGAGCCGTCGTGAAAGGACAGGAATCGCGAGAGCCTTTGGTGCCTGCCTGGGGGCCCCTCGCCGGCTTCGGATGTCTTTTTCCCCGTTTCTGTTGTTAGAATGAGCCGCTTCTCTATCCGCGCCGCAGGGGGCAACCAATGTCCGATATGCGGGATGCCATCGTAGTACTCCTTGCCGGAGGCCAGGGGGAACGCCTCTGGCCGCTCACTCGCGACCGCGCCAAACCTGCCGTGCCTTTCGGCGCTCTCTATCGCATCATCGACATCACGCTCTCCAACTGCATCAATTCGAATCTCCGCCGCATCTTCATCCTCACCCAGTACAAAGCCCTTAGCTTGAACCGCCACATCCGCGCCGGCTGGTCGCCCCTGGCCGGCCTCGGCGATTATATCGAAGTCCTCCCGCCGCAGATGCGCGTCTCGCAGCAGTGGTATCAAGGCACTGCCGACGCGGTTTACCAGAACATTTACTCCATCGGCAGCGAGCGTTCGAAATTCGTCTTCATCCTCTCCGGCGACCATATTTACAAGATGAATTACGCGAAGATGCTTCAGCAGCACCTTGACTCCGGAGCGGAGGTCACCGTCGCCACCATTCAGATTCCTGCCGAAGAAGCGGCGCGGCAGTTTGGGGTCATCGAAGTCGACCAAGACTGGCGCATCGTCGGCTTTGAGGAAAAGCCCGCGCAGCCAAAACAGTCCCCGCACCATCCCGGGCATTGCAACGCCTCCATGGGCATCTACATCTTCAACACTCAGCTGATGATCCCCATCCTGCTGGCCGATTCCGAGGATCCCAAGTCGCACCACGACTTTGGCAAGGACATCCTTCCGCGCATCATTTCGAAGCATCGCGTCTTTGCCCATAACTTCGTCGATGAAAACAGCAAGGATGCTCTGTATTGGCGCGACGTGGGCACGCTGGACGCCTACTACGACGCCAACATGGATCTGGTCAGCGTGTCGCCGGTCTTCAACCTGTACGACAGTGCCTGGCCGCTGCGCACCTGGCAGCACCAGTACCCCCCGGCAAAGTTTGTCTTCGCCGATCCGGAGCGCATGGGCGTGGCGCTCGATTCCATCGTTGCCGGTGGCTCGGTTATTTCCGGCGGCCACGTACAAACATCGGTGATCGGCAACGACGTGCGCGTCAACAGCTACTCGGAGGTTTCCGCATCCATCATCTATAATCACGTGAACATCGGCCGCCATTCGCGCATCCGTCGCGCCATCATCGACCGTCACGTCAGCCT
>MNIJ01000226.1 GCA_001919715.1 Acidobacteria bacterium 13_1_20CM_58_21 | reverse complement strand
TGCGGGTGGCTTGGCATGGTGGCGATCTGCAACTTTTTTCACGCGTAAGGACGCTTGGCAGGGGAGGATTGTTCATTTCCATCTCCAATCCACCTCCAGTGGGCACGAAGCTGAGACTTGCGTTTGAGGTGCCTGGCGGCAACGTGCAGGCAGAGGCGATCGTGCGAAATGTTGTCCGCGGCGAGGGGATGGGAGTGGAGTTCACGAAGTTACGGTTGAAAGACCGAATCCTGCTGGAGCAGTTGCTTAAGCGCTTGTTACGGTGACACCAAATCTTGCGGCGCTCTGTAGCCTTTGGCAAAGTGCTTGTCTCCGACGCCGCAACAGATTGCCATAGGGTTATGGTTGGCTGCTTTCTTCTGCTGGGGGAGCCTCCTCGGAGCCGGTAAGGTTCCGTTTTCTGGAAGGACTTTTTGAGGGAGCGCCCGCGTGCGCGCCGTTATCCGTTCGTCTTGGCGTTCCGCTGCGACAAGAACGCTGAAGTGCCTTCCATGATAAGGCACTTGGGCGCAGCAATTCATCGAGCGGAAGTGGGAATCACATTGCGTTTGTCAAAAATGCCGACTGGGAGCAAGACACGGGCGTGGTGATGCCCGTTGCGAGCGCCGACCAATGTGCCTCTCGCAACGTTGCACGGTTCTGGTGTGAAATGCTGCGCATCAGAACACGAGCTTACCATTGAGCTGCGGTGGGATGACGGTGTTGGCCGCGATCCTTGTTTGGCCAGCATACACATGCTGCAATTTGGAGAGTCGGGCGAACAGCGAAAGAGATGATGCGCTAACCCCAGTGTCAAAGACGCTTAGCGACTCCAAACGATCCAGCGATCCGAGTTCCAGTATAGTGGCGTCGGATATTGCAGTGTGCGCTAGACGCAACTGGCGCAGCTTTTTCATGGCAGCGAGAACCGGGGCAGACCGATCGGTGATCGCGGTGCCAGAGAAATCGGCAGCGACGATCCGCTCGCTGAGAGGGGCCAGAACAACGATTTCATTATCGCCAAATTTGGCACCAAGCCACGATGCGCTAAGCACCAAATCGGCTGAGGTTCGGGACTGATACCCCACGACATTAGGGAGGCGCGACTGAACCTGAGAGAGGATTGGCGCGAAGGCCGCGCGTTCCTTGGCAACAGCATTGGCGTCAATTTCCTGAAAGTTCACTTCGGCGACGATTGTCTGGCCGGCAGTTACAACGGCGGTGGCGTCCACGGCGAGAGTGTGCGACGCCCCGGATGAGATCCACGCTTCAATCAGCTTGACGTCGCTTGAAGACAACGGCCTCCTATTTGCGGCAGGCATGAAATCGTCATCGTCGGGAGGAAGCGTGATGCGATGAAAAAGTTCGCTGCCCTTGGGGTCGCCAGCTTTGATGACGGGGCCATGTTTACTACCGCGCATGACAGCCGCATAAGTGTCGAGCCGCAGGTTCGCCTTGTGCTTGGCCGGTCCATGGCAAGTTACGCAGTGGCCTTCGAAAAGAGGCTGAATCCGGGCGCCGTAAAACGTGGCGAGGCTCTCGTCCGCAGAATTCATCGCGCCATGGCGCGAGCCCGACACTTCCAACAATCTGCGCAATTGCTGCGGCATGAATTGGGTGAGATGGTTAGCGCCGTGAGACAACTGTCCGCCGCGATAGCCCGTAAACGAAACCAGGGTCACCGTGCCCACGAGCATAATTGCGTAAAGACGGGCCGGTCCGAGTGATCCGGCACGCAAGCGCTGCAACCAACACAGCCAGGCAGCAACCGCAACCAACACTCCTCCCCACATATGCTGCTGAACCAATGGGCCGGAATATCCGCCACCCCTTGCGAGGCACCAACCGAGGACCGCCGCCACGATGGCTCCGCAAATCGCCACGCAGAGGAGGAGATCGACGGAGGCCAGTAGAAAGGGACTGTCGCGTTTTCGGCCAAGAATCTCGAACAGCGGAACCAGCAACAAGACAGCGATGGGAAAGTGAACGGACAGAGGATGAAAGCGACCGACAAACTGTAGCAATGGTGCGTGCTCGATTCCATCAGGCGGCGCAAACAGCAGAAGGGCCAGCAAAACCAAGAAGATCAGAAAAGAGGCTGCTGCGAAACCGTCGTGTGCCGAGGGGTTGCGGACAGACCAAGTCATGAAATTACGAGACTCCGCAAGACAAGCGGGGAGCGGGCGAGCCAAGTCATGCCAAGACTTCCGCCAGAACCCGAGCGGGCTTTACGCCGGTTAACTTCTGGTCGAGACCCTGGAATGGGTAGTTAAGCTTTCGGTAATCGAAACCGAGGAGATTCAGAATGGTGGCATGCAAATCACGCACCTCGACAGGGTCTTTCACGATTTCATAACCAAGGTCGTCGGTCTGACCAAGGGCCATACCGGGTTTTACGCCACCGCCGGCGAGCCAAATGGTGAAGGCTCCGGGGTTATGGTCGCGACCGACAAATTTCATCACTTGGCCGCCGCGATTTTCGCGCATGGAGGTGCGACCGAACTCCCCACCCCAGACGATCAGAGTATCTTCGAGCATTCCGCGATTTTTTAGATCAGCGAGAAGTGCCGCGATGGGTTGATCGACTTCACGGCAGCGCTCGATGAAGCCGATATCCAAAGATTCCTTGGCGCTCGCTCCGTGGCTGTCCCATCCCCAATGATAAAGCTGAATGAAACGGACACCGCGTTCAGCGAGGCGGCGAGCCACCAGACAGTTGTTGGCAAAACTGGATTCACCGAGCTTCGAACCATAGCTCGCGCGGACCGATTCGGGCTCCTTGCGAATGTCCATTGCATCGGTCGCGTCCATCTGCATGCGGAATGACATCTCGTACTGGGCGATTCGGGTCAGGGTTTCAGGATTGCCGAATTCGGCATATCGCTGCTGGTTGATTTCGTCCATGGAATCCAGCATGTTGCGGCGCTGCGTCGAGCTAACTCCCGGTGGCGGATTCAAATACAAGACAGGCTCGCCGTGCGAGCGGCATTGCACGCCTTGGTAAACGCTGGGAAGAAAACCGGTTCCCCAGAGCTGCTTGCCACCGTCGGGTGTGTTGCCACCCGAGATGAGCACGATGAAGCCGGGCAAATTCTGATTCTCGGTACCAAGTCCATAGACAACCCAAGAGCCAAGCGAAGGATAACCGAGGCGCGGATTGCCGGTCTGAACCAGCAATTGCGCGGGGGCATGGTTGAACTGATCGGTTCGCATCGACTTGATGAGACAAAGATCGTCAACATGTTTTTCCAGGTTCGGCAGACGGTCAGAAATCCATTGGCCGCTTTGGCCCGTCTGATGAAATGGATATTGAGAGCCGAGAAGCTTTGGTATACCGGTGAGGAAGGCAAAGCGCTTTCCGGCCAAGAAGGAAGCAGGACAATCCTGACCATCGAACTTGGCAAGCTGAGGCTTGTATTCGAAGAGCTCCAATTGGCTGGGTGCGCCAGCCATATGAAGATATATGACACGCTTGGCATGCGGGGCGAACTGTGGCGGCAAGACAGTCAGCGGTGTTTTGGGATCACGCCTCAGGTCGAGCCGAACCGAGTCGCCAGTGGCCAGCTCTTCCGCAGAAGCGGAGGGGGAAGGCGAGGCCAACGTACCCAGAAACATAGCGCCCAGCCCACCGGTCATTGAACGCAAGAAATGACGCCGAGTCTGTGCCTGCAGACGAGCGAGAGTTCTTTCCGGATGCAGTTCACTGGAAAGATCAAAATCGTGATTCCTCGAAATGCTGTAGAAGGGATCGGTCATCTGGATCACCTGATCATGGCCGCATCGAGGTTTAAGAGCACGCCGGCGACAGCCTTAAGCCCACCCAATTGTTTGAGGACGAATGCAGCATTGGGTTGTGGATTTTCAGAGATACGCAGGCTGGCTGCCTGCAGCACCGGGGTACGGGGAATGGTGACAGTCTTTTCAAATAGTTCGCGCAACACGGACATTTCCTTCGGCGTGGGATCGCGAGAGAGAACCAGACGGGCTTCGAATGCAATGCGAGCATCAAGAAGGCTCTCGCTATTTTTCGGGGCAACCTCCGTCAGAGCCCGTTTCGCCAACGCCTCCGCGGCTTCATCATAGACCTGGTCATTCAGGGTCACCAATGCTTGCAATGGAGTATTGGTAGGTATCCGTCGGGGCAGACTGGTGGTGCGGTCGGAAGCATCAAAAATGAGCGAGCTTGGATATCCGCTGGTGCGTTTGACAAAAGTATAGATCGCCCTGCGGTAACGATCCGGACCCGTGGCTTCTTTCCACCTTTCGCGATTGTAGACGGAGTTCCAGACACCCGGCGGTTGCGGAGGCATGACTGGGGGACCGCCCATTTTCCTATTCAGAAGACCGCTTGCGAGAAGCGCCTGGTCGCGTACCATCTCGGCGGTGAGCCGTTGCTCGGGACCGCGTGCCAGAAGGCGATTGCGAGGATCGCGCTCCTTGAGAACGGGAGTGGTGATCGCGCTCTGACGATAGGTGGCACTGGTTACGAGCTCACGCAAAAGCGCCTTCATATCCCAATGGAGATCGTTCTGGAAATGTAGAGCAAGCCAGTCCAAAAGTTCGGGATGGCTGGGCTCCTCACCCACACTGCCAAAATTTTCAAGCGTTTCCACAATCCCAGTTCCGAATAGTTGTTCCCAATACCGGTTTGCGGCGACACGCGCGGTCAATGGCTGGCCGGGAGAAAAAAACCATTTGGCGAGGGTAAGACGATTGCGAGGCTCACCATCCGGCAGCCTCGGAAAAATTGCGGGAACATCTGGAGCGAGGTCGGCGCCTACTTTGGTCAGAAAGTTACCACGCTCAAATTCCCTGGTGGTTCGTCGCTCGTAAGGCTGCTCTTCGGACATGACAGGAACGTCCACTGCAGGAATCTCGGCAAGCTGTTGCTTGAGGTCCCTGAGGTGAGCGAGTGCTGCGAGGCGCGTTGGATCATTGCCCAGAACCGTCCAACGAGGATCGCCGCTCAAAGCGAGGCGAACGCGCTGAACAATGGCGGGCCTGGAGTCAATTTCGCGCAATTGTTTCAGAGTAACTTCGATGCGGGAATTGGGGACAAAACGCTGAGGGTTAGCAAAAATTCCGACGATCCACCGGGTGTGGAAAAGCTTTGGATTCGCCGCAAAGCCATCGGCGACTTGCTTCTTCACAGTCTTTCCGGCGGCCAGCACGGGCGTTACCGCTTCTTCGAGGTTTGCTTCCGAATCGTGAAGGAACGAGCGAAATGGCATGCGCTCCTGGTGTCCGTCCGGGTACAGAACAGAAGCTTGAACCTCTTGGACGATGAAACCGTTCTCCGGGTCAGTGCGTGCCTTTTCTGAATCCATCGGCGGCACTTCGACCTTGATCGCAGTCACCGCGGGAATATTGCTGGTGGCAGTCAGTTCATAGAAAGATTCCGGAGGCGTATCCGGTCCGGCGAACGCTTCACCATTTTGAATTTGGAATGTCATCGCCGGCTTTCCTCTGGCGATAGCTTTCTTGAGCCTTTTCTTCGTAATTTCAATGGTGACTAACTGGTTGGTGATGTCTTCGGCTTTCTCTTTGGAGGTTAACTTCCTATTTTTTCTAATTTTGAGCAAATAGGCTTGATGTTCGCGCAGCCGGGGCACCAGAGCCATGACTTCGTTTGCCGCAGCGGACTGGATCGGCGCCGGATTCCATTCGTATTTTTCAACTGCGTCGCGGTCGGAGATGGTCAAGGCGTGAAGAACACTTGAGATCTCCTGCTGCATGCGAGACGCCTCGGAGAGCCGAGAACTATCTTTCGGGAAACGTACGCTGGGAAAGTCATCGTCACGATCAGCGTCGTTTGAAGTGTTGAAAAAAGCCAGCGATTTGTAATAGTCGGTGTGGCGAATGGGATCGTAGGGATGCGAATGGCATTGCACGCAGTTCATGGTGACGCCGTTTAGAACCGACCACGTGGTGGCAACACGGTCCATCACCGCGACCAGGCGGAACTCTTCATCGTCGGTGCCGCCTTCCTGGTTGTTGGGGGTCTGGCGGTGAAAAGAAGTTGCGATGCGGTCTTGAAAAGTAGAATTGGGAAGCAGATCGCCGGCCAGCTGCTTGACGATAAATTGATCGTACGGCAAGTTTCGATTGAACGCGTCAACTACCCAATCGCGGTAGGCCCATACGCCAGGTCGGCGATGATCCGCTTCGTAGCCCATGGAGTCCGCATAGCGCGCCAAATCCAGCCACATTGAGGCCCATCGTTCGCCATAAGCTGGAGAGGCTAACAACCGGTCGACCTGATGTTCGTAAGCATTGTCCGAATTGTCAGAGAGAAAGGCCGACTGTTCGTCGACAGTTGGTGGTAGTCCGGTCAAGTCAAGGGAAACGCGTCGGAGTAGCTCGGTCTTGGATGCCGCTGCGGACGGCGAGAGCGATTCGCGATCGAGACGCGCCAGGATGAAACGGTCCAAAGGCTGGCGAACCCAATTTGCCTGTTTCACTGTGGGCAGTGGCTGCGGTTTGGGCGGCACAAAGGCCCAGTAATCTGACCACTGAGCTCCCTCAGCAATCCATCGCCGAAGCAAAGAGATCTGCTCTGGTGAGAGCGAAGGTGCGTGATACGGCATGCGCACATCGGGATCATGGGAAGTGAGCCGCGAAATCAGTTCGGAGGCATCGGGGTGCCCGGGAACGATGGTCTGGCGACCGGATTTGCCCTTGCCGAGAGCCTCTTCACGAAAAATGAAAGACACGCCGTTCTTTTGTCGGACCCCGCCATGACATGCTACGCAATTTTGATTGAAGATCGGCCGGATGTCGCGGCTGAAATCAGTTCGTCGATGGGACCATCGGGAAAACAGAGGATTGAAAAGCGGCCAACTAAGCCAAGCAATGGCAAGGATGCCAAGCGTCGCGGTAACACCAGCAATTAGGCGCTTGGGAGTGCAGACTTGAAAGCCAGTTTTCATATCCAAGGATACGCACCAAAACGGCTCTGTGAATCCTTATGATAGCACTCGGGGGACTGTGTTCATCTCTCTTGAATTGAATTACCTAAGTCTGAATCACCTGCCGCTGACCGGCTTGTTTATACCAACTCTGAAGGGAGTTTGCAGCTGTACAGATAGGCCCTCAAGGAGCTACTCTGCCTGACTTGTCTTTACGAGAGGGAAGCGGCCAATTCATGGAGTCAGTTCGGCGCTTTCTCGTCGTCAATTACTGCGATTGCGCAGGAAATGTCTCCGGAGGTGAACTTGTTGCAGTTGGCGAGCGCTTTCCGTTCGGCAGCCGCAGTGGTTCGCTGACCGTAGCTAAATCCGAAAGCGCCGCTCCGTGAGGTCGCGAACGCTTTGTGCGGAGCGCCTAGCAAGTAAGCTTCGAACTGTTTACGCCCAGCGGGCCCAAGAGGGGAAGGCGATGCCACGTCCGGCGGGGGATCGGGGAGCAACGTGTCCCTCAGCACGAGATGCTGGCTGAGCAGGAAGTCATCTACCAGGGGTGTCCAAATGGCCGCCCCTTGCTGAGAGAACAGCTCATGGCCGTCAGAGCCAAATGGGCCGGTGGCGATGAATCTGGCGGTTCCCCCATTGTCCGCAAACGCCTGGTATAGCTGTTGAGCCAGTTGCGGGCCGAAGAAATGGTCGTTCGCTGCATACACCCACAGTGTGGGAACCTTTGAACGCTTGCCGAGATCGCCAAACGTTCTTATGAGAGCGTCTGGATTGCAGACATGATCCTTGCCGTCCGATCCACGGCCGCCCGCAAAGTTGATCGCCGCCTTCAGTCCTGACGGCGGGTCCGCCGACAGTCCCAACATTGCCAAACCGCCCGTGGAGAGTCCGATGCCAATCATCCGAGAGCCATCGACTTCTGGACGAGTAGCAAGATAAGAGGCTGCCTGGCGAAGATCCTTCGCTGCCTCTTGCGTCGCCCACGCAGGGTTCGGAGATAGGCTGCACTCCTCAGCATCCTCCATATAGATCCCGCCGGAATCTCCAAATCCCCTGCGCATCACGATCACCGCGGTCCACCCGCGCCGCGCGAACTCGCGCGCGTGGGGAATGAATTTGAGAGGCGTTGACTGGGAGCGTTCCGTCGGGCCGCCCCAAGTCCCATGCGTCATGAGCGCCAGTGGGTGCGGCGCGTTGTCATTCGGGCGCACCATGACGGCTTCAAGACCTCGATAGTCTGACTCGTTCGTAGGAATGCGCAATTCCGTCACGACGAGCGTTGGGTGCTGCGCTCGCCGGCACCCCGCTGGCATATGTACGATCACGAGCAGCGCAAGGATTGGCTTCAATCTGTAGGGGCGCGCTTTAGCGCGTCCCCCCGGCCGGAAACGGGATCGGTTGGCAGCGAGCGTCATCGGTTGCGAGATATGTACAGG
>MNIJ01000038.1 GCA_001919715.1 Acidobacteria bacterium 13_1_20CM_58_21 | reverse complement strand
GTTCTTCAGCGACGCACCGCCAAGTGCGGCCCGGACTTTTCGCGTGGGCAGGTCAAGGTCTAAAGCACGAACGGAGATGTGCTGTCGCAAGCGCTCCAGCAGCCCGGGATAGGCGAGGTCACAAGCAGTCATGACGCGCTGGATTTCCGTCAGGATCTTCTCTTGGACCCTCGTTTCAAACGCGGCGTCCAGCGCCTGGAGCGCTCTTCTGAAGGACACTCTGCTTCCGCACACCTGGGACACCAGGGACTCCGCAGCGGGAGCCAGGCGCTTGTCGGCACTCGTACGAAGCATGGTCCGCAGGGCCGGAATCAGCCGTGCGGGAGCGGAATGGGGATCGATGATCCCGAGGCACCGTTCGCAGGCTGCGTCATCTTGCTGGTAGAAATAGGCGATGGCGCGCACCAGGATTTTCCACGAGGCCAACGGACCGCGATGAGAGACTTCCGGCAACACCAGGGCGGACTCTTCAGCAGGGCCAGCCGTAACCGCGGCAAAGGCCCTCAGGAGCGCGGCAGCAGCGGTACGAAGGGGGTGGTCAGCAGAGAGCGACCGACACTCGGCGAGGGCCGAGAGATCGCACACCTGACTCTTGATGACGTCTTCGATGGCCCTTCGTATTTCGGGTAGAAGAGCGGGGTCGTTAAGGGGCCTCAGCAATTCCTCAAGGTTTCCGCTCGAAGCGCTGACAAGAGCGCCGACGTCCGCAAGCCTGGCCGCCGCCGACGAGTAGCGCTCGCGCACCAGTCCCAACAGCGCTTTAGCTTCTTCCTTCAGGCCGGTTTTCACTAGGGAACGAATGCGCGCCGCATAGGCATCCACTAACAAGGCTTCTGATTCTGGCCAACCGCAGCGCTTATGAATCTCTCTGGCCAGCTCCACGGCAGGTTTCGTTTTGCCTTTGGCGAGGAGGGCGCGCACGTCTTCCTCCTGTGGAATTGGCACGCTTGCACCCGTGCCGTGAACGGACGGACGGGGCAGCTTGGTCTCCCGTTTGTATTTCACACCCACTCTGGAGCTTCCCTCATTTTCTTTCTCGAAGCGACTAAGCTAACCAATCTTGCGAGGAATGACAAGATCCGACCTGTCCCGCCATTGTGAATTGCTGTGGAGAACAAAACGATCGAACGCCACGGAAGCGATGCGGCCGATCAAGGATGGAGGTCGGCATGAGACGACAAACTAGCACGGGCTTGCCTGTGCGACCTGTAACCCCGGAGAACCAAAGGGGGGTTTCTACATGCCCTTCCGCAAGCAGCCAGCGAGGACCGGTCCAGGAGGGGTTGAGTGAATAAGGATGTCAAAAACGAGGAGCATCGGGAAATCAGTAGTTAATGGGCGTGGCGCTGAACGATCTGCCACTTGATCTCCACCGACCCTTGGCGGATCGAAAATTTGTTCGGTTGGCATCCGGCGACGCCAGATCTAGACGAGGACCACGATAAATGGTGCGTTCCTCTGTAAACGACACCAGCAGCGACACTTAGAGTCTTGTACTGCGTACCTCTAAGCAGAGGTTCGGGAGTTCGAGTCTCTCCGGGCGCGCCACCGCCTTCTGGTTTTTGTTTTCAACAACTTCAAGCGATACCCTTTACCTCGTTTCGAACTCAAGTCCGACGCTCGGCCAGGATGAGACCAATCCAAATTTCACTTGATGTCCGGTCGTCCAACTGGACTGTTTCCGAGTGTGCCGTCGCCAGAGGTCGGGATCATTTCAACAGTTGACACCCCGCTGATCGCAGATTAATTTTCTCACGTCGGCTCCGAGGAACGCTGCTGTCTAGTGACCGCCAAATGCGCTTACTCCACTTGCGATTTGTTTGTTTACTTGGTCTGATTTTCGTCTTCGTCCGCCCTACGCTCGGCGAACCGTCGCTTGCGCCGCGCGTTGATCCGCGTGTTGAATTGCTCAGCATCGTTTTCCGTCTAGCTGGAAATTCCGAGTACAACATGAGTCCGCTCAAGACCTATACAGCGGACATCGATGCGTATTTCTCGCCCTATAAGGAGCACCCCGCTGTAGCCCTGGCGAGGAAGCTGGCCGGCGAAAGGGACGTGGGTTTTGACGCTGTGATGGGTCTGGCCGTTCATTTGTCGCCCGCACCGGCGCTGAAGCCGCTTGTTGCCTTTACGGATGATATTCCGGACGCTCGCTTCGGTAAGGACAACGCGATCCTCTTTGCCCAACGGCTGGCCGATTTCTATCGCGATACTCATTTTGACAAATTCTTCGCGGCGCATCAGTCCTTCTATCATCTCGCGACGGAACGCTTTCGAGTGGTGTTAAACGATCTTGATCTGAATTGGTACAAGAGTTTTTATGGGGATGTTCGGATGGGTCAGTACCATTTGATTCTGGGGATGAATAACGGTGGCGGGAACTACGGCCCTAGAGTTGTTTGGCCCAATGGACATGAACAATTTTTTTCCATTATCGGGTGCTGGACTCAAGACGATTCGGGAAATCCCACCTATAGTGCGGATTACCTACCAACGATCATTCACGAGTTCAACCATTCCTTCGTGAACCCGGCGTTCGCAAAACACAAGAGCGAGTTTGCTTCTGCGAGGCAGGTCTTTGAGCGTGTCGCCGACAAGATGCGAGCACAAGCCTACGGAAACTCAGATACTATGGTCATCGAATCGCTCGTCCGGGCAGCCGTAATTCAGTATATGGAATCGCGAGGCCATGAAAGCCGTGAAGTCCGGTACCTTATGCGGGGAGAGCAGTTGACTGGCTTCGTATGGATGGACGAGCTTGTTGACTTGCTCCATCAATACAGCTCACAGCGCAGCCATTACCGAACATTTGAGAGTTTCATTCCTGCGGTAGCTCAGTTCTACCGTTCGCTCGCGCCGCGTATCTCGGAAAAGATTGCCAGCTTCAGTCAGCGCTGCGTTCACGTAAGTGGTATGCAACCTTTCCCGAATCACTCTGAGGATGCCAACCCGGCAATCAAAGAACTCGTAATCACTTTCGATAAGGCGTTGGATCCACAAGCCGGGCCTAAACATCACGGTTATTCGATTAGCTTGGGACCGGACGGAAACGAGCATTTCCCAATCAGCGGCGCGCCGGAATTCCTGCCTGGCAATCTGTCGATTAAGCTGCCTGTTGTATTGAAACCGGATTGGAACTACAGCTTCGTGCTCACCCCACTGGCATCCGCATCGCAGGATGGCTATCCGCTCGAAAGTTATACGGTCGCTTTCAAGACCAAACGCTGAGCGCGGCTTCAGATGCCTTGCGCGATGCGGGCTCAGTCTGCTAGTGCCTGATCGCCTTTCCGGACAAGTGGCGCGAGTCTGTCAATAGGAAGCTCAGCCAGTGGCACGCTTGACACGAATTCGCTAAGAAAAGTTCTGAAATCGTCCCCTTGGGCGCGCCACTTCCTTCAAGCCTTAGTCCTCAATGATTTGGAGGAGTAGTCTTTCGTGGATTTAGAACTTTCGCTCGGCAAGTCAATGGACCGGCGTTTCAAATACGTTTCCAGGTCCTTGAATTGAGCACCCTCGCTGACAGCCATCCAGTTGCGTACAGCGCTGGAGAAGGCACACAGTCTACGAAGGTTTCACCAAAGGCGCCGCACGCCATAGCTTTCGAAGGATACCTCATTGCTGATGATTGGCATATTGTCTGCCTGAGCTTGAGCAATGAGCATACGGTCAAATGGATCCTTGTGAGGGCCAGGCAAAAGTCCGGCGCGAATACCATGCTCTGCGGAAATGGCTAAAAGGTGAAAACCTTCGCGTTCGACTTGGCCAGAGAAATCCGCTGCCAGGTCAGTAGCGGTCGGCAGTTTTCCCAGCCTGACCTTGATAGCGATTTCCCAAGCCGAAGCAGCACTTACTATCAGCGTGTTTCTGGTTTCTGCAATAATCTTTCGAGCGGCCCGTGTTAGTGCTGGGTCATCCGAGAGCCACCAGAGCAAAGCATGCGTATCGAGGAGCGCGCGCAATTGGACTACTCCCAGCCCGACACCTCGCTCACCGGGAGGGGCTCAAAAAACTCTGGTCCAACCTGCAATTTGCCTTTCAACGACCCTGGCTGGCGTCTACCCTTTACTTCTCCGACCGGAACGAGCCGGGCTACGGGTTTTGACCCACGCGCAATGATCACTTCCTCGCCTTCGGAAGCCTTCTCAATTAGTCGAGAAAGATTTGTTTTGGCTTGGTGAATGGTGACAATGCTCATGGCAGCTCCTTAGCTAACCTATGTTAGCTTACCAAGCAGCGCTGGGCAACTCCCTTATGCTATTAACGTGTAGCGGAGGAAATTATGGTCAGTACCAAACGGGAATAGAGAAACTCAATAGGGATCATTGGCGTTCCTCCTGGCTGAAAAAGGTGATATGGCTGGAGCACTGCGGATCGCACAAATGCGCAAGGAGCCGCAAGGTCGCTTCTCAATTCTCCTCGAAATTGCCCAACAGAAGGCTCGAACAGAAAGATTCCGCGCAACACGCAAAATCCTTAAACAAGTGATTCAGATTGGTAACGAGCTCGTTCAACGCTTCTAAGGCTACAATTCTCCTAGGCATAGCAGCCGATCAATGTATCGTCTCCGGCCCGCCGTCATCATCGTCATCGGATTGATCCTCGAACCAGGGTCCGATCGGCTTCGCTCCGGGCGGTGGCGGCGAGTACCGGATCCAGGTTGCAAGTTCCGAGACATTTTTGATCCACTCATCGAAGGTAGCCTTGAACGTCCGCGCGAGACTGCCAAGTTCTTTTTCTGAGCCCCTCTCCGCCTCGCGGCGACCGGGATCGTCCCAGACGCGGGGCACACGAACTACCCGGAATCCGGAGATCGATACACCACTCAGGGAAGCGAGGCCATCGGGTTTGAAGTGCACTTTCACGTCGAGATCCCCGTGCCCGCCGAGGACGGCCACGATGCGCCCGTCCCTTTCCTCGATCTCACTGAAGGCCGCATGAACTTTTTCTTCAATAGAAGCGGTCCAGGCACCGAACACGCGGTGCTCCGGCATCGGCGTCGTCGAAGCATAAGGGAGACTTGCGTGGAGCGAGAGGTCTACGCGCTTCCACCGCTGCTCAGTCCTAGCCGGGCGCTTCCTACTGCCAAGAAGCTCCGTAAGGAGGTCTTCTTCGCAAGTGTGTGCTCGAGCCGCGTCGGTGGGGGTCCAATAGAAGCTGATCTCAGCCGAAACGTGGAATGGTTCGGCGCTCCGAAGTGCGGCTCTGAAGATATAGACCTTCCAACGCCGCGCCGTGTCCGCGAGGTCGATAGTCTCAACGGGCCAATCGACGCCATGGAAGAAGAGGCCAGCCTCCTGAAGAGCATCTTCAAGTTGGTTTCGGAACTCCGCGTAGCGCATGTTGCCTCCCGAGCGATTCGCTAACCTAGCATACGCGCACGTCCTCACAACAGACGCGATGCGAACTCCGGTCCGGCCATGGACGCATCAATGAACTTCCGGGAAAAGCCCAGAACGGACAGCGTTCAACCGTTTTTGAAGACGCACAATGGTGTTCAGGACATTGCCACTTGGCACGATGACAAGTGCTTCTTCCTTCTGGATAACAACATAGTTGCTGAGCTTACATTGTGCAGGGTGTGTTGCAGCGCGCGTGAGGAGCAGAGGAGCACCAGGCTCTTGACCAGAGAGCCCGTTCTGAACTAAACTAACCGAACTAAGTTCTATGGGGGGGGTCGTGATTACGGTCAACATCCATAAAGCCAAAACGCAACTGTCCCGTTTGGTGGACGAGGCGGCGGGCGGAAAGCCGTTTATCATTGCTAAGGCAGGAAGGCCGATGGTCAAGGTCACAGCCCTGGACACGCCGACTGGAAAACAGGTACGGAGGCTGGGGTTTCTTCGCGGCCTGTTTTCGGTACCCGATGACTTTAACACGATGGGCCGCTCTGAAATCGCGCGGATGTTCCAAGGTGAAAAATGAAGCTGCTGCTGGATACGCATCTGCTGCTATGGGCAGCTCATGATCCCAAACGGCTGACAAAGGCGGCGCGTGCGCTTCTCGAGAATTCCGACAGTGAGCTCGTCTTCAGTGCTGCGAGCCTTTGGGAACTTACCATTAAACAGAGCTTGGGACGCCAGGATTTCCGTGTGGACGCAAGGCGGTTGCGCCGTGGGCTGCTGGATAATGGCTATGCCGAACTCCCGATCACTAGCGAACACGCGATCAACACGGACCAGTTGGCACACACACACAAGGATCCCTTTGATCGGATTCTGCTGGCTCAGGCGATGGTTGAGGGAATGACACTGGTCACCAACGACCGCAAACTCGCGACATATCCAGGCCCGGTGCGCAACGTGTAAAGAACGAGTCGTCTGGAACTAGCTGAACGAAAACGGATTTGGCTCCCGGACACACGTATACTCAGCTGCGAAGACTGGCAAGACTGTGAAGTTGTAGCCGAGCCCGGAACGAATCGAGCGCAACGCTTGAATGGCTGAGGGACTCAGGATTGCAGAGAAAAGGCGGGGTGGAACACCCTTCCACTCCAAGCCACCTTCATACCATCCCTTTGCCTTCGACAATATGGACATACCGGTTTCGGGCAAGATTGGTGAGCTTCTCGATACGTTTACTCGGCGCCGGCCAGTGGATCTCGAGTTCATCGATCTGTGTGGCAGCGCCAATGCCTAAGACTTCTCGCACATCATGCGAAGAGAGATAACTGCCGCCATTGTTCTTCAAGCGATGACGCAGTTTGCCGCCCCCTTTCCAAAGAATGCGCGCCCCGATGGCATCGCGGTTACACTCCACGCCTTCCAGTTTGAGTCCCAGCCAATTGTTGCCCTTGGCAGCGTTGTTTTTCAACAACACTGGAGCTCCTCCGTTGGTCGCAATGAGCACGTCGATCGCACCGTCGTTGTCATAGTCGCCCACAGCCAGACCCCGCGCAGCAAAATATCTCTGAAACGCCGAACCCGCGCTCTCGCTAATGTCGTGGAGCTTGCGGTCTTCACCTTGATGGAACAAAAGCAGTGGCTCTTTGTATTTCACTTGCATCGAATAGTTATCAATCATGTCGTCAGGATGGCCATTGGCCAGCAAGAGATCGACAGAGCCATCGTTGTCGTAATCGAAATACTTCAGCCCCCATCCGCTCAGCAATCTTGTAGCGCGCGCCACGCCATGCGCTTGAGCGGCGTCGCGAAAAGTCTCATCTCTGTTGTTTTCGTAAACCGAAAACATCTCGTGATCAACATTGGCGACAAACAGGTCCTGCCAACCACCTCCATGGAGATCTGCTGCATCCACTCCCATGCCTGAACGGGGCCGCCCGCTCTCGCTGAATCCAACACCCGCTTGCAATGCAATTTCCTCCCAATTCCAGCGGCCATTGGGGCCGGGGCCGCGATTCACAAACAGAAAATTCTGCACCGTGTCATTAGCGACGAAGAGATCCATCCACCCATCATTGTTTATGTCGGTGGCCACCACACCCAAGCCCTTTCCCAAAGCTTTGGCAATAGCCGTACCCTTGCTCACTTCAGTGAATGTGCCATCGCCGTTGTTGTGATAGAGGAAACTTGCGGTGGGCTTGAAAACGCGCGGCACGCAGTAATAGTTCCTACCTATTTGGTTATTCCCGCATTCGAGTTTGCGCACGCCCGAGTAATCCACGAAGCTGCAGACGAACAGATCCAGCCTGCCGTCATTGTCATAATCTAACCAAACGGCACTGGTGGTCCAGCCTGGAGTGGCGACGCCGGCTTTCTCGGTAACGTCGGTGAACGTTCCGTCGTGATTGTTTTTGTACAAAATGCATTTCCCATACGCGGTGACGAAAATGTCGGGACTCCCATCGTTGTCGTAGTCCCCCACCGCGGCTCCCATCCCGAAATACGCTCCGGCTACGCCGGCTTTTTCCGTGACGTCGGTGAACGTCCCATCCCGATTGTTCCTATACAACGCATTACGGACAGGCTTTGACGGCTTCCAAAAGTCGCTGGGACCGCTGTTCACCAGAAAAATGTCCATCCACCCGTCGTTGTCGTAGTCCAGAAAGGCGCAACCGGGTCCCACCGCCTCGGGCAGGTAGCGGCTGGGAGACATTGCGTTTTCGTGGACCCACTCAATGCCGCTTGATGACGGTGGCACATCGAGAAACAAGGGTGCTCCGGAGGTTTCCGACCCCAGTCCGGAAATTCGGAGTGCCTTCGCAGCGCCCAGAGCCAAACCAGATCGCAAAAACCCGCGTCGCGAAGAATTCATTCATTGATCCTGTGGCAAAACAAACGTCACCAGTTCCTCGGCCGGCTCGGGGTCTGCTATTTCCTTGAAAACGGATCGTGTGCACATCGGGCTTGAACTCGGACCGTGCAATGAGCTCTCGTCACTGAATGATCTGCCAAAAACGATCTGCCGGGACCTAACCCGGATATTCTTCATTTGGCCTCACGATTCGAATTCGATGATCCGAGAACTTGTAGCGTGCTCCCGGCAAGTCCAGTTTTGGCATGTGGCAGGTCACGCATTTGCCTGTAGACACCCGGCAGGCTTTTGCCCCAGGCTTCCCGCCAACTTCGTTCCGGCCTCGCAGCCTCAAGAATATCTCGTCACGTCGGTCTTCCAGTCGGTTTTGCGTAGGCGGTCCCCGGCTGGTTCGAACGTCTCCAGTGAAATCACTGCGCCTTAGCTCCAGGCTGGCTGGCTTGCGCTTCCGCCGTCAGTTTCTGAACAATCTCCCGCTCTCTGTTCCCGTCAGCAGGTCGTTTCAACCGATAGTAAACAAGCGATAAGGAAACATGCGCCTCGGTAAACTGGGGCGATTCTATTACCAGAGTTTCGAGCATCTGCCGGGCCTCCTCGGGCTTGCCTTCGTCGAGGGCTATGAGCGCCAGTTGATAGCGGACGCCGGGGTCCCCCGGTCTGCTCTTTAGCGCCCGGGCAAAGTATCGGTGAGCCTCCTCATAGTTCTGCTCCTGCCTAGACGTTGCACCCAGTTGTAAGTTTGCATCGAAGTTGTACGGATCCACCGCAAGTTCAGCCTTGAATTCTTTCGAAGATTGATCGGAGTCTCCTGTAAGCGCCAGCGCCTGGGCGTAGAGGACGTGCACTTCCGCAAGATTCGGATTCAGCATGACGGCTTTGGCGAATTCATCCCGCGCGCCGGCAAAATCGGAAGCATTCATTTTGGCGCTGCCCAGCATCAGGTGCGCCTCGGCAGAGTCGCCGTTACGCAGAATTCGGTCTACCAGGACCTGTCCCTTCTCGACTTGATGGTCACGAATCCACGCCGTTCCAAGCATGTAGGCGATGGCTGCATCATCTGGATGCTTCCGCTCCTCCGGCTCCAGCACGCGAATGACGTCTTTCTCCCGTCCCATTCGCAAATAGCAGTCGCCCAGCAACAGCACAGCCTGTTCGTTCGCAGGGTCCTTGGCGTGGACCCTGGCCAATTCCCGCGCTGCTTCCGTGATGCGACCCATTTTGTAGTACACCAAGGCGAGGTTGAGCCTGGCTGCCGCCAGAGAAGGGGACTGCTTCAGGGCGGTCTTATATTCAGGGACAGCCTCTTCAAACCGGCCCAGCCCGGCCAAAGCAGCTCCCAGGTTGGAATGGATAGCAGTGGCCTCAGGGTGCAGCTTCAGAAATTGCTTGTATTCGGCAACCGCGCCATCGAGATTGCCCGCCTGTTGCTTCTCGATCGCGTCCCGAACCAGTTCCTGAGGAGTCTGTGCCCAAGTGATCGCGCCAAGGCTGAAAGTAAGGAAGAGAATGGGTCTCCACATACCAGTAAGTGCATCCCAAATCAGTGTACAAGAAAAATGGGATGGCCGAAGCCATCCCATTTTAGTTTGAAGCGCATTTATTTGGTCTAGTAGAAGAACTTCACGGCAAACTCCATGACGCGAGCTCCCTGCTTTTGGGTCGCTGTGCCGAAGTTCGTAGTGGTCTGAGTTAACGTCTGAGTTATGGGATCTTGGACGAAGTTGAGATTCAGGTTGCTGCCGGTAAACGAGTACAAAGGATGGTTCAGGAAGTTATACGCTTGCACCCGGAACTGGAGTTTCTTCGATTCCGTAATGGAAAAGTTCTTGAACAACGCCAAATCGGAGTCGAAGTACTTCGGTCCGTAGGCCACAGGGAGCATCGTCGGGCCATTCTGGCCAACCACCGTTGGCGCAGCAAAGCAATTCCCGTTGATGTACTGATGCGGGGCCAAGTTGGCTAGCGGATTGCATGTCACGATGGGGTTCAACTGCACGGCATTTGTTCCCAGGATGGATTTGTTGTTGATGGGAATGCCCTGCGGGTTAGCCGCGCTGATCGAGCCCGGAATGATCGCAGCATTCAGATTCATGCTGAAATTGGTGCCTGGGGGATTGTTTGGGTTGGTATTGCCCCCATAAGTGAGATTGGCGCCGCTTTCGAGCTGCGTGATACCGGAAACTTGCCACCCGTTGGCGGCCCCGTTCACGAGGTGGTTTGAATGCACTAGTGTGCCCAGGTCAACTGAGTAGGCGATGTTGAAGAGCTGCCTGCGGTCTGACGGCAGGACACCGTAATTGCTTGCGAGGTTGAAGGGGTTATAAGTGGGGGCAACGATCCCCAAGGCCTTCTGATAGGTGTAGTTGGCTTGGACGGTATAGTGGCCAGCGTGGCGAATCCAGGACAACTGCATGGAGTTGTAGTTGGCATAGAGATTGTTGGTGGCCTGGTTGATATCTCCATAGCCCTGCAGAGGTCTGTAAAGGTCTGCATTAGCGGTACCCGGGTTGGTTGCGCCAAGCATCGCCCCGAGCGGAACCAAGTTGATGTTGCTGCCGGCACCACCGGAAGTATTTCCCAGGTCCCGGCTGCGGTTCCCGACATACGCAGCTTCAAAATAGCCTCGCCACGGAGTTTGCTGCCCGATGGTGAAGCTATAACTATCGGTAAAAGGCTGCCCGTCTTCCTTGGAGTCGACCGCCGCAGGTGAAGCAGGTGTGGCGGCGAGGTTGAGGCAAGAAAGGTTGGACGCAAATAGAGCTGACCCAGCCGTAGGATTCGTCGGGCAACCAGTCCCTCCAACCCAGTTGCTGGGAGACAAGCCGGCGGTCGCTACGCCTGCCGAAGCGTCCAAACCGCTCGTGAACTGCCCGGAGTGATAGTAGAAGCGTCCCCAGCCCCCGCGAAGAACGGTTTTGCCTTTTCCGAAAAGGTCATAGGCGGCACCGAAACGAGGCTGGTAAAACTCCGCCCTCGTCGGGAATCCACCTACCGGAACGGCGCTGTCTTTGGCGTGCCATTTGAATCCGCAGAACGTCGGTGCACCCGTGCAGGCTGCACCACCTCCGGCCGTATAGGCGGCCGGGTCGAAGATGGAGTAGCCGAAGCCCTTACCGTCAATCCATGGCGAGAAATGGGTAAACCGCATCCCCACATCGACCGTCAACCTTCTGGTGACCTTCCACGAATCTTGCAGAAAGAACTCAACCGTCGTGTAGTTGATATCATTGATGCGGTTGAAGTTGGTTTCGGTATAATTGCTCAGGTTGCCGGTCAGCAGGTCGGCATACTCATTGCCGTAGCTGAAACTATTGCCCACGGAGACCTGCAAAAGGCCGTTGGTGTCGTTGCTGGCTGGCTGCGCGTTCCGAATCCACTCGTAGAAAAAGCCCGCCTTCAAAGTGTGATTCCTGAGCACTTTCGTGAGCGTATCGCTCACGCTGGGCATGTACTTATTGGCGTAAAGACCCTGCGAAGGTCCGCCGGCTTCGAATCCGCCGGGATTGAACACCAGTGCGGCTTCACTGGGTCCAAATTGGCCGAACGATGGAATCTGCTTGACGCCATTCTTGAACAGACCCGCGTAGCCATAGCCTACAGTGGAGCGGTCTGCCACGCTGGGATTCGCAAGCACGTTGGGAAAGCCGACAAAGGTATAGGCGATGACGGTTTCGTTTGTCATCGTCGGACTGAAGACATGCGTAATCGTTCCAGCCCATGAGTTGGACTTATTCCTGCCCTCAATCGGTGTTGGGTAGGGAACCTGGTCGGTATTGCGCCACCAGAGACCGACAGGGAACTGCTGGACTTCGCGCTGATAGTTGTAGCGAACAAAGACCTTGGTATTGTCGCTGATGTCGTAATCCCCTCGTATCACCCACTGCCTGTTGTTTTGGCTGAAGATTTCGGACTGGACGTAGTTGAAGCCCCCGGTCGCGTTCGGATCAGCATTAGCCGCGGGCAACAATTTCATCAAGGCTTGCATATTCGGGTCAATGCATCCGGTTTGACCAGTGCTGGTGCAGGCAGGGATCTGTCCTCCGGCGAAATTCTGCAGGCATTTATTCTTGGTAATGTCTATAGACGAACAACCTGGAGCTTTGCCGGATGCCGTAATAGTCCCTTCCTTCGCCACTTCGGTGGGTGAGAAGTTGCCCGTAATCTCGCCAGCTGTTGGCACCGTCGCCCTAAGCAACCCGGTGTCAAGAGTTTGTTTGTAGTATTCAAATCCGGTCCAGAAGAACAACTTCTGGCGGCTCTTGTTGAAGTTTGTTCCGGGGATCAGCACGGGGCCGCCGATCGTGCCACCGGGGTAATAGTAGGAGTTCGCAGGTTGCTTTACTCCGCTCGCGTTATTCAACCAGTCATTTGCATTGAGAACGTGGTTCCGTGCGGAGAAAAACCCGCTGCCATGGAACTGCGTGCCCCCGGCCTTGGTTACCGAGGTAATGAGGATGGGCCCCTTCTGGTTTTCAGCGCTGAAGTTCGATGTCAGGACCTTGAACTCCTGGACGAAATCTGAGTTGGGATTGACCGGCGTGTCGCAGTTACATCCGGGATCGGAAACGTGCGCGCCGTCCGAGGTGATGTCCAAGCTGTTCGTGGGCAGACCGTTGTAAGAAAAAGCGGCGTTGAGCGGGCTCTGACTGCCGGAATCCCCGTTGGCATTGATGCCAATCGTTGCGCCGTTGTAGTTCGCCTTGTTCGACGTTCCGTTTTCGATGCCGAAGCCGGGCACAATTTTGATGTACTCGGCGGCGTTACTCCCTACCTGAACGAAGTTCTGCAGTTCCTTGGTTTCCAGCGTAAACGACTTTTCACCGGAGTCCAGGGTCGCGATGGCAGGGTCCTGTTCCGCCGTGACCTCGACGGTTGCAGTCGCGCTTCCAACCGCAAGCATCACGTTACCGTTGCGCCGCTCGCCGCCTCCCAGGCGGATGTCATCCGCTTTGTATGTTTTGAACCCAGTAGCTTCCACAGTGAGCACATAGGTTCCGACCGGAACCGAAGAAAATGTGTAGTAGCCCTCGGAATTTGTCACCGTATCGCGGGCCGAGCCAGACACGGCGTCCTTCAACACAACCTTGGCGGAGGCTACCACCGACCCCGAGGGATCTGTCACAGTTCCCGTCAAAGTCGCGAAAATGCCTTGAGCCCTCAGAGAGAGCCCGCTTGCGACCAAAATCAGATAGCACAAAACGGCGAAACTGGAAATTAAGCGCTTTACCATCGAACCACCCCTCTTACCCAATAACGTTATTCTCGACGAGGAAGCCCCGATGGACAGTATTTAAATACTAGGCGCCCGAATTTTGTCAAGGCAAAAAACTGTGACGTTTAGCGGAAACGCTCGCCCGCGACTTCACTTCTAACTCATTTCAATATATTGAGCGCTTCATCGCATTGCAGCGTGGCCGGCTTTACCGGACCAAGCCGACACCGTTCGCTGCATCAAAGCGGAAGTTTTCATCCTGTATGGTCAAAAGTCTCAAACACATTGAAAAGGCTTGGTTTCCGGTCTCGCAATTTTCTCCCACAGCTGGTTTCCGAAACCCCAAAAGCATGTACAATCCGGGTTCGACAATCAAGTTTAGAGAGATGCATGCAAATCACTGCACCTCGCGCCTGCAGAAATCGCAACACCCTGCGGCCGCGACAACCAGGCCCAATGCACCGCTTATAGCCAGCCCGGTCTCGATGTTCTGAGGTTGTTCAGCAAGTACCATCATTGGAAGCACCCAAGGAAAGTATTGCGGCCAGCTCCCGACCTGTCGCGCCGCAGCGAGTGCCAAAGAAACTCACTGCCAGCGCAACAATACCAGTGCCTACGGCAACCGAAAATGATTTCCATCGCAAGCTCACCCAGTGCTGAATGGTTAGAGCCAGAAACACCAACGCCATGACCTGCGCGCCTTCACGAAAGATTGCTCCCAAGGGAATGGGGAACCCAAAGGCTATTTCCGATTGAAGCTTTGGCAAGATCGTTCCGTCCAACAGGACGCCGCAAAGAAGCAGGAACGTAGCCGCAGCCGTCATGGCCACGACGACCAGCAGCTTCGCAACATACAAGGTCCACCGCGGTACAGGCCGCGCCAGCAAGCTCTTCCAGTGATTCTCCGAATGATCCAGTTCGGCGACGAGGGCAGTTTCCAAGGTGATGAGCAGGGGCATCACCAGGAGCCCCCAGAACCTCAGATTTACGTGGGCTAAGCGCATCCATTCGTTCCTTACAGTGTTGGGATGCACCATCGAAAATGGCGCCTGGGACGTCATAAACAAAATAAGTAGCAGGACAACCGCGGGCGAGATCACAACCATTTTCAACGCAGTCGTCCTTTTTAACTTGAGCACTTCGGCATGTAGTGCACGCAAGAGTGTCATCGGACCGCATACTCCTTCTCGACTGCTGGGGTGTGGGTCAGCTCCAGAAAAAAATCTTCAAGTGTCGGGTGCTGCGTTGTGAGTTGTGAAACTGCAACTCCCGCCTTCACAAGTATCGCGTTGATCTGGGCTGGGTCGCAGTCACCGTCTGATTCAATCCGAATACAATTGCCTTCACAAGTCATCGTGCGGGAGACGCCATCCAGGAGGACCTGGGCCCGTTCTGGCTTATCCACTTGTACAACGATTATTTGTTTGCTCCGCTTTTGAAGGTCTTCGCGCGTTCCTTCAAACATCAGCTGACCTTGGCAAATGATGGCCAGGTGCGTTGCGACCTGTTCGACTTTCGGAAAGCAGATGGGTAGAAAGAAAAACCGTCACATTACGGCGCTTGGGCAAGTCTCGAACCAGGGCGCGCACTTCATGAATCCCGGCAGGGTCGAGTCCGTTCGTTGGTTCGTCGAGCAACAGTAATTCGGGATTGCCGAGCAGCGCCTGGGCCAGCCCGAGCCGTTGCTTCATGCCGGAAGAATATTTCCGCACAAGACGATCAGCCACAGGGATAAGGTCGACCGTCTCTAATACCTCGTCTATACAGCGTTTCGACAGTCCAAGGAGTCGCCGATGAACTTCCAGGTTTTCACGGCCGGTCAAGTGCGGGTACAAAGAGGGAGACTCAACCAGAGAACCGATTCGCCTAAGCAAGGCAATTCTTTCTGCCGCCAAAGGACGCCCAAACAGAGATATTGTCCCTCGGTTGGGGCGCTGGAGACCGAGAACCATCCGAATTGTTGTAGACTTGCCCGCTCCATTCGGTCCCAGGAATCCATATACGCTTTGCGGCGGAACGCCCAGGCTCAGCCCGCGCACTGCTGTGATGGCTCCATAACTTTTCCAAACATCTTCGACTCGAATTGGAGCTTCCATTTGTGATTCAACGCTTCCGAACGAACTCGGCAGACTACGACATGGTCTTGTTAGACACCGAGGAGAATAGTCGAGTTCCCCGATTCCTTGCAAAGGCATCCTTCTTGCTCCGTACATTCCGGCGTTTGTCGGCTATGCGGAACTAGCCGGAAACGGCGTAGTGGAAAGCGAAAAGCTGTTCTGGGGCGGATCATCGCAGCCAATCGGAAGTTCTGCGCGGCTATACACTACTGCTACCAGCCCGAGAGGGTTGGGAGGGTTGGCGCGATTCTGGCAATGTGACAAATGATGACAAGATCTTCGGCCGCGCCACTGGAAGGGTCAATTGGAACGTGGTTGCTTCTTGCCGGGATTTTGGGAGGCATTAAGCCCCGATCGTCCAGTTTTCTGTGGCCAAGTCACGAACTCGGCCGAACTCTCGCGTGTTGTTCGTAACCAGCGTCAAGCCCAAGCTGCGGACATGAGCGGCAATGAACAGATCGTTCGCACCGATCATCGTGCCAACCTGCTTTAAGTCGGCGCGAATCTTTGCGTAGTGCAGAGATGCTTCGTCAGGAAAATCCAGAACCTCGACGTAGCGCAGAAAGGCGCTGAGCGCGGCTTCATCCTGCCGCCGTCGCGGAGACACTTCGACCCCGAACAAGAGTTCCGACTTTGTGATTACGGAAATGCACACATCACTAACTGAAACTTTTTGCAGCTGTTTCAGAACCG
>MNIJ01000101.1 GCA_001919715.1 Acidobacteria bacterium 13_1_20CM_58_21 | reverse complement strand
CCACCGACCACTTTGATGCGCGATTCGTCTGTGCCGCGATGTTTGTCCCCTGCTTAGGAGCGCGCGATGAAGAGACTGCACAGAAGTTGTCTGCCGCATTCAAGCGCGGTGATTCCAATAATGTGCGGACCTTACGACGTAATTCAAAACCCGACGACACCTGTTGGTGTGCGGGCAATGGCTGGTGGCTTTCTATCGCCTGATTAAAGCCGGACGACTGCCCCCTGGTTCTCGTTGGGGGAAGCGAGGTTTCGTCGGGCCCTGAACTCAGATGGCCCTCCGGTTAGTTGCAGCGCGTTGATGTAACCGCAAACTTAAGGCTGTCACTCGTCGCGCAAAGCCACCGTCGGGTCGAGATTCGCCGCGCGTCGCGCCGGCAGCCAGCACGCTATCGCGGCGATCAGGAAGAAGACTACCGCCATTGTGGCGAAAGTCGCGGGGTCGGTAGGCTTGACTCCCACCAGCATTGGGCTTCTTTGGTGCTCCCATATTTCTTGGATAAAAACTCCCGGCGTGTTCTTTGCCAATCGTGGTGATGATAAGTCGGATCGACGAAGGCTCGATTGATCACTTGCCAGGCTTCGTCGACCAACTGGTCAAGATACTGCCCTATAGGTTCTTGCGCAAAAACTGCACAGGTCGTGGTTGCAGCAAGTGCCGCGAAGGTTGCTGACAAGACCATCGTTCGCATCCGTATTTTGATCACCTCAAGATGATCTTATTCGTATCTCAGCGCCACCATTGGAGGGACGCGCATGGCCCTTCGCGCTGGAACATAGCATGCTAAGAGCGCGACCGACATCAGACTCATTGTGACGGCAGTAAAGACAAACAGGTCTGTCGGTCCCACGCCATAAAGCATTGTTGAGATGAGTCGAGTCAACCCGAATGCTCCCAAAATACCAATGACGATACCGATGCCGACCATGCCCATTCCTTCCCGCAACACGAGACCAAATACTTGGCTTGGCTCTGCACCGAGGGTCAAGCGAATTCCGATCTCCTGCGTGCGCTGGGAGACGACCTGTGCAAGAACGCCATAGATACCAATTGCGGTGAGCAGAAATGTTAGTCCAGCTAGAATTCCCATAAGGATGGCCCGAAAGCGAGGATGCGCGAGGAATTCCGAGTAGCGCTGCCTCATGGTTCTGACGTCATACACGGGAGCATTGCTATCGAGGCGGGACATCTCCTCCCGTAGGAGGCGCTCTAAGGCTAGAGGCTCGCCTGCAGTTCGCATCACGACTGCAATCGATGCTCCTGCGGCCTGGCTCACAGGTAGGTAAACGAGAGCAGGTTCCACATACCCCATCTCCTGGTAAACGATAGTGCGTTTCTCGTTCCCTACAACCCCGATAATCGTCAGCCACGGAATCTTGCTGTCGGCCTTGCCTAATTTGATCTGCTTGCCGATCGGATCTTCGTTGGGAAAATAGCGGTGCACCATCTGATCGTTTACGATGGCGACTGGTTGTGATCCTTCGCGATCACGCGAATCAAAGTCACGGCCTTGCGGAAACGGAACCCCGAGCACACGAAAATAATCACGGGTAATCTCAACCGTGTTGATTGCTTCTAGGTTTTCTATCGGAGCTTTTCCAGCTACCGCTAATTCACTAGACCCGCCGCCGTTGTAGGGGGGTAGGGCTGAGCACAGCGCAACTCCTTCCACGCTTGGGAGCACGCTGAGCTCCGTGATTAGTCTCGCGTAGAGACTGGATCGCTGATTCAATTGCGAATAAGCCTGCGGCGGGAGAGCAACTTCGGCCGTCAGAAGATGATCGGAGCGAAAGCCCAGTGGAACAGAGGCTAACCGAACAATACTTTCAATCAGCAAGCCCGCGGCAGCGAGAAGAATCATCGATAGCGCCACTTGGCCGACAACCAGAAGTTGGCTTGCATGATGACCGCCTCCGCGGATGATGCTGCGACCTGACTGCTTCAGAACCTCGTTCAAGTCAACCTGTGATCCGCGCCAAGCAGGCAACAACCCAAAGAGCCAACCGGTCGCAGTGGTAAGGAAGATTGCGAAACCCAACACGTGGAGATTTATCGTGACGTGATTACCGGGAGGCAATTCGACGAGACTCGCCGAGTCGAAGTACCGCGCACCGGCCAGCGCAAACAAGGTTCCGAAAAGCGTTCCCAAAGCCGCCAGCAGCATGCTCTCGGTAAACAACTGACGGACCAAGCGCGAGCGGCCTGAACCAAGCGCGGCACGAACGGCCAACTCCCTGTGTCTCGAGGTGGAGCGTCCAAGCAGGAGATTGGCGACGTTGAGGCAAGCGATGAGCAGAACGAGCTCGACCGCAGCAAATAAAACGAGTAGCGCCATTCGCAGGTTTCGTCCGGCCAGCCACGTGAACTGTTCCCGCAGGTCCCGGACAATTGGTGCGATTTGTGCCACCCAGCTTCCAGCGGGTGATTCTTTGACGACGCGTTGATGAAGCTCAACCAACTCTTTTTCAGCGCTTACCATGCTAACGCCTGGCTTGAGCCGTCCAAAAATGCCGACAACGGAATCGAAGGGCTCTTTCGAAAACTGGCTCTCCGGGGTAATCTGAGTCCATAAGGAGGTTTGTTTCGGGTAGAACTCGAAACTCCGGGGCATAATGCCGACGACAGTGCAAGACTTGCCGCTGAGGGTCAGAGTGCTGCCCACGATGCCCGTCGCGGCGGCCAACTCCGTCTGCCAAAACGAATGCGCCAAGACAACAGTGCAACCATTTTGGATATCCGCCCGGCCAAACGTGCGGCCCTCTGCTGCCGGTATTCCCAATAAAGAAAAGAAATCCGCGCTCGCGGGTATGGCAAGGACTTCATGAGGCGAGCCACGCCAGGTGAGAATCTCGCCCGCCCTAGCCCAAGTTAGGGCCGCCAGCTCTTCAAAAGTGTGATTGTGGGCCTTGAATTCCTCGAAATCGCGATAGGATGCGAATATCTTCGTTCCTGGCTGGCCGATTTCCGTACACCAAACAGCAACCAGACGCTCAGCGCCCTTATAGGGGAGCGCTCTCAGGAGTACGGCATCGACAATACTGAAAACGGCGGTACTCGCTCCGATGCCGAGAGCAAGTGTGATCACCGCCACGGCGGTAAAGCTCGGACTCTTGCGCAGCATGCGTGCGCCGAAGCGCAAATCCTGCCAACACGTCTCCACAACCAATTCCCAGACCGCAGTGCGGACGACTTCCTTTGTAACTTCGAAGCTTCCTCGCTCCAAACGCACCGCTCGAAGCTCATCCTTGTGATTCATACCCTGCTTCATCTTTTCTTCGGCTGCCATCTTGAGGAATCCGTTTAGTTCTTCGTCTAGCTCTTGGCTGACCTGTTCCTTTCGGAACAGCGATCGGAGCCCGCTCGCTATGTTTCGCAGAAGAGCCATGAATTACTCGTAACGCAAGGCCACCATTGGGTCGACCCGCATCGCTCGCCGCGTGGGGAAGTAACATGCTACGACCGCTACCAAAATCAACATGACTGACACGGTGATGAACGTTACCGGATCGCTCGCGCCAACTCCATACAGCAGGAGCGAAAAACTGGAGAGCACTCTGGTGAGAATTAGAGCGGCAACCACACCGATGGCGAGGCGAGCGAGAGCCAGGAACGCGTCCATTTGCTGGAATGAGCGAGTACTGCGCTGCCAATCTCGGAAGTTAGGGTACGAAACCCACGTTCGCGGAAAGTGTGGATTATTCTCCCAGACCATTACCAAACGATCCGGACTAACGTATTGCAGCGGGGCCAACACGACACCCTGCATTACGCTGAACATCGCAGTGTAGCGCCCATGCCGAGGGCGAGGGTGAGCACGGCAACCGCCGTAAAGCCTGGAGATTTACGCAACATGCCCAGGCCGAAGCGCAAATCTTGAATCAGAGTTCCCATGCTCGCTCGCTCCCGCCCTTAGCCAGAATACAAGGTGGACCAATCGTACCGCAAAAAGGAAGCCCCAAGCCAACTCCTCCCACAGCTCGAACGGATGGTCGTCAATTCGGAAGCGATCCAAGATTGCCCCTTCAGAACTGATTCACCGTTGCCAATAGATTAGGTGGAGAGACCGCCACGTCCCCGGCTTTGCCACTTGTCTCTGTCGAGGTTGCGCAGCTCCGATTGCGGTCTTGTTTGGTATTGGCCGAGCCATCCGCCCCACTCGGACTGTACATCACGAATGCCCCGACGCAGCAGGAAATCCGCTTCTTTGTGGAAGTGTGACGAGTTCTGGAGGAGAGCGTTGGCTCCGAGATCATCCACGCACAATGTGGGTTTCTTGTGTTCGCATCGTTTCTCGATGCGAATGAAACTGTCCACGGCGAGTTTCCCATTCTTGAGAAGCAATCCGGCTGGAGTGGTATGGCTGGCATGGATTCAGACGAGGCATTGCGTCGAATTTGTATGAGTTGGGCGCGAATGAGAGAGTCGTCCTGCGCATACTTCGTCACGCAAAGCCACACGTGACCAAAGAGCGTTACATCAAGGCCTTTGATCCGGTAGTCTTAGCTGCCATGAAAAGCCTAGAGACAACTTTGGACACGCCGAATCAGTGTTCAGCAATTGTTCAGCAGGTGAATTAGATGTTTGTGGTAAGCTGTTGAAAGCAAACCGCGGAGAGGTGGCAGAGCGGCTGAATGCGGCGGTTTGCTAAACCGTTTTGGGGGCTAAAACCTCCAACGGGGGTTCGAATCCCCCCCTCTCCGCCACAGCTCATGTCGCCAATAAAAATGCGGCGATTTGTACTGTCCTACCACTTTTCCGGATATGCCATTTATTTCAATTACCAACTCAGTTACTTCCGATGGCCTTCAAAATTCGGGCGTGCCCGACGCCGAACTTCATGACCTAAAGAACGAGCACTTCGGAGCCTCGTGAACGAAGCGCTCGGTCAAATGTGACAAGCTTCAACCCCGCCGTGGTTGCGAATGCCAGAAGATAGGAATCGGCCCACACTTTCGGCGAAGAAGTACCGAGTCTCTATGGCGCTCACGAGGAATTACCCACCAGTGCTCCGCTGAAGTGACCACCACCAGGAACACGATTCAGAAACCGGTTCTAGATTGGTCAGCACTATTCCGTAAAAATGGCATACTCATCCCCTGACAGGCGAAACGAAGTGCAGTGACGCTTTGTTCAGTAGTCGATCGGTTTTCTCTTTCACCCTTGGGGATCGCGCAGTGGTGGGCCTTGAATGTGGATGGTGTGGCAGCAGTGGCGGAGGCGACTCAAGAGCGCCTCGGCCATGGGCCGATTACCCAGGAAGTTAGGCCATTCGTCATAGATGAGATTGGTCGTAATAATTGTGGAGTGGCGGCGGTAGCGCTCCTCCATCAGTTTGAAGAAGATGTTCGTCTGTTCCGGCTTTAAATTTAAATAACCTAGCTCATCGATGTAGAGGATATCCAGGCGAGCCAGACGTTTTACCAGTTGGCGCGAGGAACGGTCGGCGAGAGAAGCATACATCTCGTCGAATAAATCCTGAGCGCGGATGAACTGGCAACGGTAGCCATTCTCCAGGGCCTTCAGCACAATGCCGGTCGCCAAGCCTGTTTTGCCCACCGCAGTTGGGCCGATGAAAATTAAATTTTCCGCCTTGGCGAGGAAGTCCAGTTCGGCGAAAGCGCGAATCTGTTTGCGGCTGACGCCTGGCTGGCGGTCGAAGGGAAAGGTTTCCAGTGACCAGCGCTCGGGCAGCCTGGCGCGTCGGATGCGGTACTCCAAGGCGGTCTCCTGCCGGTGGTGCCACTGCGCGCGCAACAGGCAGGTGAGGAACTCAGAGTAGGTGACGTCTTGCTTCTCGGCAGCACGCAGCTGTTCTTCATAGATTTCCAGCATGCGTCGGAGTTTGAGGTTCTTGAGCAGTTGGTCGAGTTCTTCATTCATCGCCGGTTCCTTCTCAAAACTCTTCGTCCAACAGGAAAAAGTCGCGTTGCACGCGGCGCAGAATCATCCGTTCCAGCCGGTCCAGGTCGTAGAGGCCATAGCGGGCGGCTTCTCGGACAGCAGCTAAGAAAGGTTCTCGGGGATATTCCCGCACAAGCCGTAGCAGTTGACGCAGGGCCAGCACCACCAGCTTGCGACTATGCTGTTTCAGGGCGCTGACATAATCGACGATCTCTGGCGCGGCTTGGAGGATGGCTTGTTCTTCCGGGTGCGAATCGCTGCGCCTGAGGCCTTGGCCGCGCGGCGGACGGTGGGCCCCGAGCGTGATCCGTTGATGCTGTTCGTGGGGGATGCGTTCGTGGGTCACGATGTTGCGCGCATCGCGTTGAATCTCGATCTTGTCTTTGGTTTCCCGAACCTCCACCGGATGACCGATCCAACCCACCGGGACCGAATAACGGTTGCTGTGTAAGGCCACGTAGCCTTCGACATCCACCGTCCGTTGGTGCAAACGATAAACTTCCGGGATCCAGACGGGCAGCGGTTTCAGATACCTTTGCTCGAGGGCAAACAACTCACGAGGAACGGCGCGTATGTGTTTTTTATAGGTGGAGTTGACGCGATCGCACCACTGCCGTCCCTGGCTATTCAGGTCTTGCCAACTGGAGAACTTGCGGCCGGCAAGGAAGTTGGTCTCAATGAACCAAAAGGGTCGTTCCACCCGCGCAGAACGGTTGGCATCACCAAGCTCGTGAGCCACGAAGGAGAAGCCGAAGCGCTCGGCAAAGGCAGCCATCTCGGGCACGGGAACCATTTCTTTCCCCGTCCCTCTCAGCACCACCACGTGCGTATTGTCGATCATGACGCGGGTTGGGCTGGCACCGAAATAGCGCAGGGCTTCGGTGAGAAACACCTTACAATCGAAGCGCTGAAACGTCGGGTAGAACTGAAAAAACAGCATGCGCGAGTAGCACAGCACGGCCGAGGCGGTTTGTACTCGGTGTTTCTTGCCGGCGATTTCGACTTCGTGCGGCGAAGTATCATGCTGAACTTCTTTCCCGGGCGGAAACTCGTAGCGCCCCGCGGGCTGCTGGGGCGGCTGGGTGATCTCATGCCGGCGGCAGAAGGCGGTCAGGGCTTGGTAGGAGAGCACCGCACCGCTGGCCACGAGTTCTTCATGGACCCGCACAAGATTCCCCTTGCAGCGGGCCAATAACTCCAAGATCTGTTGCCGATGGGGTTCGGCCTTCTCCGCACGCTGGAGCAGTGGCACCTGTGCGGAGTTGGAACGAAGCACCTTGCGCACACTCAGTCGAGAAACGCCCAGCAGGCGCGCGATCTCGCGTTTCTTCACTCCCTGAGCATGTAGTTGCAGAATCGTGGTTCGCTGACTTTGACTCAACATGTTCTTGTTCCTTTTCTGGTTTTGCTTCTTGCGGGATCCTGGCTGCCAGGCGACGGAGTTCTTGCAGGGCGAAATCGAGCTGGTGGCGCACTTGCTCACTCTGCTCAGCATCCAGCTGTTCGAATTTGGAGGTAGCTCTGCTCACGCGTCGGTTGGCCCGATGGGCGATCGCCGCTACCATTTCTAGATCACGCAATAGTTCTTGGAAGGGAGAGCACGCTGTCTGAGGCTCAGCCTCCTGCTGCGCCTTCAAAAACAACTTCGGTTGTTCGAGAATGCGTTGCCGGATCTCGGGCGACGCCTCGCGCCAAGCGGCATACAGCTGCCCGGCTTGCCGGCTCGTGAACTTGTACCGCGCAAACGCGGCGGCCATCTGTTGACACTCGTCCAGGCTGCCACGTGCCACCGGCACCAAATACTTCATCGCCACCTGCGCCGGGATCTCACCCACACGCACTTGTTGCTGCACGCTGTCCGGAAGAAGCTCGACCAAGGCCAGGCGACGTGACACCCAACTCACACTGCGATCGAACTGTCGGGCCAGTTCCTCCAGGCCGTAGTCGAATCGTTGCTCTAACTCCGCTAGCAGCCAGCCTTCTTCCAGGGCACTCTCTGGTTCCGACCAATGCAACGAGCGGTCCAGCACCAGAGCCTGGACTTCGTTCATCGGCCAGACCACCGCCTCAACCGTGTCCCGCCCCAGTTGTCGGAGAGCGGCGATGCGCTTGTAACCGTCAATGACCAGATACCGATCTGGGTGATCCGGAACGGCGACGACGACGATCGGGGTCTGTTGTCCCGAGGCGGCCAACGACGCCAGCAGTTGCCGTTGCCGCTGTGGATTTTCCACCCGCAGATGTTCATAACGGCGATCCAGTTGGTGAAACTCGAGCTTCATTTTCGACCGTCCCCTGCTGCAGAGATTCTCGAACAGGCGCGAACTGGGATTGCGCCGATGCAGGGGGAAGTGTGTCGGGAAGCCTTGGTAAATCAGTGAGATACGCCCGAAACTGGGATTGCGTGTCTCGCTGTAGGAGTGCGCTCAGAACTCCAATGAAATCAGTGCCTTGGCCCCCGAACTGGGATTGCGCGATGTCCCAGGGAAGTCGGCTCAACGGTGGCGGCAACCGTAGCGGTTCCGGCATTCGGCCTTCTTTCCCGCGATCCAGAATCCAGCGCGCAGTGAAGTAGTCCGG
>MNIJ01000175.1 GCA_001919715.1 Acidobacteria bacterium 13_1_20CM_58_21 | reverse complement strand
TGACCGGCTTGGAAACCGTGGAAGGCGGAGCGACAGCCGCTTCCTGTGCCTGTACGGCGACACCACCGAGGAAAAGGACCGGGCTCAAATAGAGAGCGCACAGCCCGAGACAGGCGAGTTTCACGTGCCAGGCCATATGCTTTGCAGAATAGCAGATTCCAAATTGCGCCGTCGGACAACTGCGGGCACGATGTATCGTACCCGGCAGAAAAGCAACATCGGTGAATAGCGCCGTGCTCTTTTCTCTGGGCGCCGCCTGCCAAGATCCCTTCGCGAGCCTGCAAAGGCAAAAACGGAAACCAGCATTGGTTCAGTTTTTTCTTGCGGGTGAAGTGGAAGAGCATGGGGATGTCCTTGTCGTCCTGGCGCCAAGTCCAGGTTTCGATGATGTGATCGGCGTCGTTGAAGCTGATGACCAGGTGATGCTGGTGGCCCGTGGAAGGCGCTTTGAGGTTGCCGGCACCCTGGAAGTCGAAGCTGAGCTCTTTGAGATTATCGGCATCGGGCACCACGCGCATGCGCGGCTGGTTGTTCGTGGGGCAGTAATGGACGAGGGCGATGCCGTCGCCGTCGATGCTGTAAAGTGTGACCATGTCCTCCATGCCTGAAGGGGAGAGCGTCTCCATGACGGCGGTGCCGGAGGCCAGGACCTGGAAGCTGGTTTTCACGGCCATGCCGTGGCCGTCCTTGCCTTCCCAGTCGCCGGAAAGTGATTGCAGCTTCTTAAAGGCGGCCGCGGAATGCGTGCCGGCCCACAGCGGCAGAGCGATGGATGCGGACAGCAACAGAAGCTGAGTATTTGCGTCGTGTCACGGATGCCTCCGGTAGAAGAACGGCGCGGCAGGACCACAGGAGAGCTACAGCGCCGCGATATGAGCGCTTTGGCTCCGAAACTGCGGGAATGGAAGCAGGTGTGTGCACAGACGATGCCGCGCAAAAACCTCCGGCGGGTTAACCTGCGGCACTGCCACGGAGCGCCCGCGTCCCCACCAAAGCACAAATAGAGGCCAGGGAAGGAAACGGCGGACCGAAGGAGGAAAGAACCAAGCCCCATTTCCGGCCGGAGTCGGAATCTTCGATCGGCAAGTTCCCTTTGCATTCGTTCAGGGCGAGCAAGAGTGTAGTATTTGCAGGAGGCTTGTGAACCAGTGGGAGGAAATATGACCAGGCGATGGATGAACCCAGGGCGAAGTTCGATTTGGCGCGCGGCCGCCTACGGCGTTTTCTTGCTGGGTGCGAATTTCACCGCGGCACAAACGCCTTCGCCGGCGCTGCTGGTGCTGGAGAAAAGCGATCATTCGCTGGCCATTGTCGATCCAGAGAACTTGCAGATTGTGGCGCGCGTGCCCGCTGGGCCGGATCCGCATGAAATCGTGGCATCGCCGGATGGAAAACTGGCCTACATTTCGAACTACGGCGGCTTGGACAGCGCCTTGAACACGATCTCGGTAATCGATCTGGCCGCGCAGAAGGCATTGCCGCCGATCTATCTCGGCGCGCTGCGCTCCGCGCATGGCTTGGCGTTCGCCGGCGGCAAGCTGTACTTCACCGTGGAGACAAACAAGGCCATTGGCCGCTACGATCCTGCCACGCAAAGCATTGACTGGGTTCTCGGGACTGGGCAGGACAGAACGCACATGGTTGTGGTCTCGGAAAGTCTCGACCGGATCGTCACTTCCAATGTCAGTTCGGGCACGATCAGCATCATCGAGCAGGTTTCTCCGCCGGCCAGCGGTTTCGGTCCCCCGCCCGGCGGCCCTCGCAAAACATGGCGGGTAACCAACGTCCCAGCCGGCCACGGCGCGGAAGGCTTTGACCTGTCGCCCGACAGCAAGGAGATCTGGGCGGCAAACGCGCAGGACGCCACGGTGACGATCATTGATGCCGCGAGCAAGCGCGTAATCGAAACTCTGCCCATTTCGCTGCCGGGGGCCAACCGGCTGAAGTTCACCCGGGATGGTAAACGGGTCTTGATCGCCGGTGGAGGCGGCGCGGCCCCGACGGGCAGAAATCTTGTGGTGCTGGATGCGGCTGCCCGGAAAGAGGTTAAGCAGATCAATCTCGGAGGCGGTGCAGCGGGCATTGTGATGGTCCCCGATCGCTCCCGAGCTTATGTGGCCGTCAGCGGGAAGGACAAGGTCGCCGTCCTGGATTTGAAGAGCTTGGAAGTCACCGGCTACGTGTCCACGGGGAAGCAACCTGACGGTCTGGCGTGGGTCCGGTGAAAATCAGTTCCCGAGGCGCTTCTGTTTTGAATAGGTCGGCAGTTGACATCGAAATCTTTGTTCTGGAAACTTAACAGTATGGTAATTCGATCGCACTGTGCGCGTGGGGATCTCCCCAGCCCCCGAGGGTACTGATGCTTCCCGGTCTTCGTCTGCGGCAGGTCCGCGAACGACTTGGACTAACCTATCGCGATGTAGAGCGCGCCAGTCACGAATTGGCCGCGCGCCGAGGACGTCCCGACTTTATTGTCCACATCAGCAGGCTGGCCGATATTGAAAACCGCGGAGTCGTCCCGGGTCTGCACAAATTGTACACGCTAGCGACCATTTACCGATTGAATCCCCTGGAGCTCTTTCGCTGGTACGATGTGCCCATCGAGGAGTGTTTTCATGATGGCACGTCGTTCGCGGTGCCGCAGACACATCTGATGGCGGCGCCGAGATCGCTGCGGATACCGATGAAGTTTGACCCGGCGTTCGATCCGCGGCGAACTGAATTCCTATCGCGGATGGTGGAAAAGTGGAGCCACTTTGAGGGTGTGCTCACCAATAGCAATGGTCATCACATTTACGGGTATATCGGCATGTGCGACAGGCGAATGATGCCCCTGCTGCGTCCTGGGAGCATTGTGCTGGTGGATGCGTCCCTACACAAAATTGACGATGGCGATTGGACCACAGAGCATGACCGGCCGATGTACTTCGTGGAGGTGCGCGACGGATACCGTTGCGGGTGGTTCCATCAGGAAGGCTCGCGGCTAATGATGCAGCCGCATCCGCTGTCGCATTGTTTTCCGGAGACGTGGCGCGTGCCGGAAGAGGCAGAAATCGTGGGGCGCGTGACCGGGGTGGTTACGCGGTTGAATGAGCCGGGGAATGTTCCTCCTCGAGGATCTCCAGAAGAGCCCCGAGATTGGAGCAGAAAAGTTCCTTGAGATAGTCTGGCGCCGCCTCCGGCAGAAAGACCCGGTAGGCTTCCATGCGGCGCCAGTGTGAAACCGCGCTAGGCAATCCACCTTCCATACCCGCGAGGCAGGCCCGCAAATCCTCCAGCTGACTGGAGAGCGGCGTTTCCAGGATGCGCTCGAAAATCTGTTCATGACAAAGCTGCAAAGCCTGCTGGATGGCTTCGTCCGGATAAAGGGCAGCCAGGCCAGCATGTTCATATCGGCCGCTGGAGAGGTCCCTCAAGGAAGCCAAATAGGTCAGCCGCGCAAATAGCCCGGGAATGCTCGCAAGAGTCGTCAGTGTGAAATCCTGAATGACTTTGGAGTTTTGCTGAAGCTGCGTAAGCGTTCTCACATACCGCCCCGTGTTCCGCATACGGAACATTTCCAAGCACTGCATCCCGCCAAAACTGTCCCTCCTCATGCTGGCCCGAGGAGGGCTCCACCTTTGAAGAAAATAATGCTTGCTGTGGCAGTTTCTGTGTTGGCCTTTTTGATGGTACTGCCTGTTGTACGGTTCGTCAACGTTTCAGCCGGCGACCTCGTCAAGATCGACCGGACGCTGTATGCCGACGGCGCACCGTTGCCGCCGCGGCTTGCACCACAACCACCGTCAGTAAACGCGGGGACGCTCGTGGCAGACGGAGGGCCGCTGCCTCCACCGATCCCCCACAACTTCCGGCAGAGCACGTTTCTAGTCTAAAGAATTTTTGATGCTCCTTTCGGCCGGAACGGCGTCAGCCATTCCAGTACTGGCGGCTATTCCCGCTATTCCCGGGCGCATACTGACTATTTACCGCACCGTTACACAAATGTTAGTATGCACCGGGAATGAATGAGATCGTTGTTTTCGACAAGGTGCTTTGGGGCCTCAACGTTTGCCTCCAAGCCAGACTCTTGGTGCTGCTCCTCGACCGCAAGAACCATCGCATATTCCCATTCTTCTTCGGGTACCTGCTTATTGCATTGCTGCAAAACGTTGTAACCATGGTGAGCTACAGGATCTGGGGGTTCTCCTCGTCGAATGCGGTGAGGATCGCATGGGGGACGCAAGGACTGGTGATTCTTGGGCGGGCGCTGGCCGTTGTTGAAATTTGCCGGCGGGTGCTGGAAAGATATCGAGGCATCTGGGCGCTAGCCTGGCGCATGCTTGCCGGAAGTGCCGTCCTCGTGTTGTTGTATTCCTTGGCCGTTGCCAGCTTTGAATGGCACTTGCTCGTGTTGAACGCTGACCGGGGCCTCGAATTGACCATCACTGTCGTGCTGGTGACGTTCTTTCTGTTTGCGCGCTACTACGAGGTAACCATAGAGCCTGCACTCCGCTCCCTGGCGATCGGCTTCTTCCTCTATTCATGCTTTGCGGTGCTCAACGATACGATTCTGGAGAGTTGGAGGCCTCGCTATGCAACACACTGGAATCTGGCCGGCATGTTGGCGTACTTGGCGAGCCTGCTACTTTGGAATTGGGCCGTTCGTGAAAGGCAACCCGCAATCGCTGTTGGACCTGTCCTGCTTTCCCAGGGTGTTTATCAGAACCTGGCGCCGGAGATCAACCTCCGCCTGAGGCTCCTGAACGAACACCTGCATCAAATTCTGGGCCCGGAGGCCAAAAGACCGTGAGCCTGCTCTTCTATCTCTTCTCGGGACTGATCGCGCTGCTGCTCATCCTCTTTGTTTGGTCGGTTCGAAGCACCCGGAGGCGCGTGCCACCCTCCACGGGCGCGGGAGTCCCGGACGACGACGGGCGCAGACACATGACGTACTTGTCGCAGATCCGGCAAGCACTCGCCGAGACGGATTACGAATTCCTCTCCAAGAGAGCCTCGAAAGAAATCGTGCGGCGGGTCCGTCGGGAGCGCCGCAGCGTCGCGCTCGACTATTTGGTTGCATTGCGTAGGGATTTCCAGAGTCTATTGCGGATGGCCAGAGTGATTGCCGCGATGTCTCCACAGGTGGCGGCGGTACACGAGCTCGAAAGGCTTCGTCTGACGGCAAAGTTTCGATGGCAATACGAAGTGATTCGATGGAAGCTGTTGGCGGGCTTGGTCCCGATGCCGCAATTGGACGGTTTGAGTAATCTGGTCAGCGGCCTGAGCGTTCGAATGGAAAAGGCCATGAAAGAGCTCGGGGAGCGCGCCGCGGTTGCGGCAGATCTGGCTTCATCGGTGAATCGTGGCAGTCTGGACGTTACTTAGCAGCAAGTCTTTCACAGCCGCCAGGAGATCGGTGGCGTTGAGTGGTTTCTGAAGAATCTGACGGCCATCTCCGGCAAAAGACGCGCCTCTGTCTGCAGACGGCGCGACGGTACACATCCAGATCAATCTGCGGCTGAGCGCGGGCTTATGCTGGGCCAGCCATTCGCCCAGGCCGTTTCCGTTCGCACCATCGGAAATCTGCAGATCCGCGACGATCAGATCGAACTCTTCTTGTTCTAGCAAGGCGCAGGCTTCACGAGTATCTCTTGCCGTCCGTACACGATGATCGCCGCCTCGCAGAATGGTTCCGACGGCTTCGAGCACGGAATCATCGTGATCCACTAGGAGGATTCGTCCATCCCTTCCTAAAACGGTGCTTTGCCACGGTGTCGAGGGCGCTGGAGAAGCCTCTGGTTGACGGGGCAACTCGATGGTAAAAGACGCGCCACGGGCCGGGATATTCCTTACCCGAATGATTCCCCCATGTTCCGTTATGATTCCATAGCAAATGCTCAGACCGAGGCCCGTTCCTTTGCCAACAGGTTTCGTAGTGTAGAAGGGATCGAAAACCCGAGAGGCGTCTTTCACCCCGGGTCCGCTGTCGGTGAACTCAACCGAGAACCGGTCACCATCGAGCCCCGTGCGCACCCATAGATCGCCTTCAGTCGAATGTTCCAGGATAGCGTCAACCGCGTTGTTCACCATATTTAGAAAAACCTGCTGCAGCTGGTGTGGATCGGCGGAGATGACGGGTAAATTCTCCGCAAGGTCCAGATGGATGCGGATGTTGTGCATGCGCAAATCGTAGTCACGCAGCGCCAGCGTCTCCTCGAGGGCTTGGTTGATCTGCACAGGAACACGCTCAGGCTTATGCTGGCGGCCGAAGCTCAGTAGATTCTGCACGATGCGATGCGTGCGTTGTGCCTGCTTGTAAAGTTTGTCGGCGTATTCCATGCCCTGCTGTCCCATTTGTCCGCTGGAGGTCAACAATTGGCTGTAACCGAGGATGGCGGTAAGCGGGTTGTTCAGTTCGTGCGCGACCCCGGAGATCAACTGCCCGACTGCCGCCAGCTTCTCGCTGTGGAGCAACTGCTCCTGGGTGCGGCGCAGATTTTCGTAGGCCTGGCGAGTCTGCTCGTAGAGAATCGAGCGCTCGATAGCGCTGGAAATCTGGCTGCCGACGGCGATGAGCAGGTTCACGTCGGCCGCGGAGAACTCCCTAGGCGTGCGGCTGCCGACGACCAGACCTCCGATAACGTGGTCTTTGGACCACAAGACGACCACGTATGCGGCAACAATCTCCTCTTTTAGCTGGGCGTCGCGGAAAATCGGCGGCAGTGACAAACCCTGGGCGGGGAGGAACGTCGCGCGCACAGACTTGATATGCTGCATCAGCTCCGGGTTCACGGAGACAGGCGGAAAGTGCTTTGCGAATTCTGAACGATGGCCGACGGCAGCGATGCGCCGCAACTGCGTACCCTCCTGATCGAACAGATACAGCGAGGTGACATCCAAATTGAACAGCTCGGAGATCTGACGCAGCGTGCGATGCAGGGAATCGCTCAGGTCCATCGATTCCGTCAGCGTCTGGGCGATCGAATTCAATACCATGAGCTCCCGGTTGCGGCGCCGGATTTCGTATTCGGCCTGCTTCCGTTCGGTAATGTCGAGCAAGAAACCCTGATAGGCTGTCACGTTGCCGGTGGCATCGCGGACCGCTATGGAAGATTCCAGCATGGTGCGTATTTCGCCATCCTTGCGGAGCATTTCGAATTCGAAATCGGCGACCGTACCGTGCTGCTGCAAAAGCTTCGTGAGCCTTGCGCGATCGGAGGTATTGGCGTAGAACGCAGTGGGAATGTCGATTCCCAGCAGCTCCTCGCGGTTTTCATAGCCGGTCATTCGAAGAAGTGCGTCGTTGAAATCCAGGAAACGCCCCTGGGGCGTGGAAATGAACACGCCTTCCTGAACGCTGGAGATCAGCGTACGGTATTTTTCCTCGGCGCGTTTTCGATCGGTGATGTCCTTCAAAACGTGGACGGTTCCGAGCTGTAGTCCACTTGGATCTGTAAACGTCGAGTTGGAGGCCAGAAAATACCCTGGCAGCCAGGGATCCGGCTCGTCGCCTTCCCCACTGACACCCTCGCAGTAAGGGCAACTCTTGTAGGCAGCGTTTTGTACGGGGAGGAGTTCCGTGACGCTGCGGCCGACAAGCGCTCCCCCGCCACGCCCCAGGAGCTGGCTGAGCCGCTGATTGCCGCGCAGAACACGCCCTGCGCGATCGTGGACCAGGATGGGATCGCCAATGGAATCGAACGTGTATTCCCACTGATGCTGCGCGGCGGTGACTTGTTCAAGCAAGGTCACGTTCTGAAGCGTCAAACCGAGTAAGTTCGCGATGTTGACCAGATAGGACAGCTCGTCCGCGTGAAACGGTCCGTGGCGCGACGAACCGACGGCAATGACGCCCAATGGCCCTTGCTTGCCGGGAAGAGGCAGAGTAACTAGCGCTTTCAATCCGGCTTCGTCGACCTGCTTCCGAGCGGTCGGATCCCACTCATCTTCGGATTTCAGAAATTCGCACTCTCCTTTCATGACGCGCTGCGCCCAGGGCTGCATCGCGGAGAGCTTGGCATAGCGAGTCAAGTACGACTGGTCGAATCCTACCGCTGCCCGCACCACCAGTTGAGCCGAGCTTCCTTCGCCTTCCTTCAGCCGGACGATGCCGTGCGTGGCGCCGAGACTCTCTACGAGATGCGACAGAACCTGATCAATCACTTCCTGGACGGAAAGCGTCTGCATGCTTGCGGCTGTCAACAGCGTCAGGCGACGCATCTTGTCATTCAATTCTTCACTTCGAGAGCGCGCCCCTTCGAGGACAACCACCACCATGGCGATTCCCAAGGCCACTCCCAGAATATGGTCGAACGCCACGTGCAAGAGGAAAAGCGGACTATCCCTCCAGAGCGGACGGTTCAACCCATGCAGGCCACTCAATAGGAAAATCCCGGCAAGAAGCTGCGCCCCATGACTGCGGCGCGCCAGATCAGATCTCCACATCATCCAGCCAGCAAGCAGGCAAACAACGGTCTCGAAAATCGCAGTTTCCCAATGAAGAGAAGCTACCTGTTGTGGGCCACCGCGCTCGGTATAGTAGATGGCTACCAGGATCAAGCCCATCAGCGGAACCGGAGACCACCGTCGCCGCTCCGAGCCTGCCGAGCAGCGCACCACGGCTACCAGGAAGAGAAGCAAGGCGGCGGCCTGCGCCAAGACGCTTGCCTGATTCAATCCCGGGAGCTGACGAATCAGCAGTGCCACTTCGCACAATGAGGAGAAAGTAAAGCAGCACCATCCGGCAAGCCAAAAACGGAAATAGCCCGCATGGTGATCGCGGCGGAAAAGAAGAAAGAGCACCAGCAGAATGATAAAGGCCGTCGCTTCGAAGAAAGCGATCCCTAGCAGCCCTTGATTCGCCAACACCATGCCCCGCCTCCCGGCTGGTAGTGCCGTCGTTGCGGTACTCGTGCTGCCACGAAGATGGACGTGGACGGCGAGAAGCTGTGCGTGATAACCCTATCAATGACGCTAACACGCTATTTTCTTACTAGGCAAGGTCGTCCCCATTTGTGTGTGCCGTCACATATAATGCCTAAGGGGGCCAACCTAACGTGGAGATGGAAAACATTCTGGTCGTGGACGATGAGGAGGCGATTCGAGAGGTCGTCTCGACCATGCTCGAGTCCAAGGGCTATCGCTGCACGGCCGTGCAGAACGGCCGCGTCGCGCAGGACCAGGTTAAGAAAGCAACGCCCGATCTTGTCTTGAGCGACATGATCATGCCGGAGATGGACGGGATTCGCTTGCTGGAATGGATGCGGCAATACGATCCGGAAGTGCCGGTCATCATGGTCACGGCCATCCACGACATTTCCACGGCGCTCGAAGCCATTCGCCGCGGAGCCTATGACTACATCCTCAAACCGTTCGAAAAGGACCAACTCTTCTTGGGCGTGGGACGAGCCCTGCAGCACCGCCGGCTGATCATCGAAAACCGTAACTACCAGCGCAACCTGGAACAGCTCGTCGAGGAACGCACCGCGCAGCTCACCGCCAAGCACGTAGAACTCGAGCAGTCCTACGATGACACGCTGGAGGCCCTGGGAAGCGCCCTGGATTTGAAGGATGCCGAAACGGAAGGACATTGCCAGCGGGTCACGGCGTTTTGCATATCGATCGCCAGGTCTGTGCCCGTCCCGGACCAGTATCTGCCCATCCTGGCACGCGCTGCTTTCCTTCACGATATCGGCAAGATGGCCATTCCCGATGGTATTCTGCGCAAACCGGGGCCGCTCAACGACGACGAAAAGCAGATTATGCGTAAGCACTGCGAAATCGGCTACAACATGCTGATTCGCATTCCCTTTCTACGCGATGCCGCGGAAATCGTCCTCGCGCACCAGGAGTTTTTTGACGGCTCGGGTTACCCCCGGGGACTGAAGGGCGAGCAGATTCCTCTCGGCGCGCGCATCTTTACCATTGCGGATTCGCTCGACGCCATGATCAGCGACCGTCCCTACCGCAGAGCCTTACCGATGTCTCATGCCCGGGAAGAGATTAAACGCTGCTCCGCGAGCCAGTTCGACCCCGCGGTCGTCGACGTGTTTATGACCATTCCGGAACAGCACTGGCTGGACCTGCGGGAACACCTCGGCTCTCCGTTCCGCCTGGCCCATCTGAAAAATCTCTAACAGCTTCCGGTTAAGACAGCATCCTTGCCATGGGTTTTCCCTTTTTGCAAGACGGAGCATTCGCCTTCGCTCAATTCCGAACTCCCGCGCGAAACACCGCCGGTCGCCGCGAACCTAGTTTTTGCCTGTTCTCAACGTTCTTGCATGCAGCCAACGGAATTCGTAGTATTCTCCTGTGATGGCGCTCATCCCCATTAAGACAGCCTCGGAAACAGGTTACTGCGACTGCATCTGTGGTTGCTATGAATTGGCCAGCCTGCGCGATGAGGATACGGGCAAGTGCTACTGTCCTGCTTGTGGCAAGGAGCATATTGAATTGAATGCCGGTGCGGGAATCCCCCAGCCGGCCCCTGCAAACCTCTCGCCGAACCCCACCAGCGCACAAAGAACCGCACCAATGCCTTCCCCCGCCGATCCTCCTGGTCGTCTGCGTTAGCCACTCCAAAGTCATTATCTTCGCCGCCCTCCGTGCCAACATCTCTGAGACAAGTCTAGTACCCTTAATTAATGAGCAGAAGGGCGAGAAAGAAGAGATCAGAGATGAACGGGAATT
>MNIJ01000049.1 GCA_001919715.1 Acidobacteria bacterium 13_1_20CM_58_21 | reverse complement strand
TCACGTTGAATAATCTCGAGATCGCCTCGCATGGCCTCCAGCCGATAGCGCTGGCGCAGGAGTAGTGTCATCAAACCGAGCATGGCAAGCCAAGTGAAGAAAAGCACTCTGTACATCGTCGGGTCAAAAAAAGAGCCAGGCCCGCCCATAATAATTGGCTGTGGGTGCTGGGTGCGCCACCAGCGAATCGAACCGAAGACCAGAGGCACATCGATGAATGCGAATATGCCAAAGAGCGCACTAAGGAGTGCCCGCCTATCGGGCTCTTCGACCAGCGTCCGCAGGAGCAGATATGAGACATAGAGCAGCCACAATACAAAAGTCGATGTGAGCCGCGCGTCCCAAGTCCACCAGATTCCCCAAACAGGATGGGCCCAGATGGGGCCGGTCAAGAGCACCACGGTAGTGAACACCAAACCTGTTTCACCCGCCGAAACACCCAGCCAGTCCCATCGTGGCTGGCGGCGCAAAACGTACAGGGAGTTCGCAATGAAGCAGATAAAGAATGAAGTAAGGCCGGTCCACGCGCTTGCCACGTGCAGGTACAGTATCCGGTAGATCACACCTTGTTTCGCATCCGTCGGGGCCACAAAGAACGCTGCATAGGCGGCCACCCCGAGAAGCAGAAGCACAACCATTGCAGATAGAACACTCTTCTTCATGAGGGTTACTCCTCCACAAGATATTCGCCCAGAAGCCACAGGATCGTCAAAAAAGCCAGATCGAAAACCGCCAGGAAGCCAACTCCTTTCCATTGAACGTAGGGTGAGCGGTCGAATAGGGCTGCCGTTACTTCCGTGCTGGCCACCAGTATGGGTGTCAGGAGCGGGAGCAGAAGCAGCGGTAAAAGGAGTTCACGCATTCGGGCTTGTGCAGAGATGGCCGACAGAGCGGTGCCTGCAATCGAGACCCCTAGACTTCCCAGAAAACACACCAGCACGAGCCAGTGAAGCGAGGGCAAGACCGGCACGTTGTACATCACCGCGAAGACCGGCAGCAGCAAGAGTTCCGTAAGGAGAAGAAACAGGGTGTTAGCAGTGACCTTCGCTAGAAAGATAGCAAAAGGATCGGAGACCGAAAGACGCAACGCACTGAGTGTGTCGCTGTTTTGTTCGCGGAGAAAGCACGACTGCAACATCAAAGACGCGGCGAAGAGAAACGCCAGCCAGAGGAGACCCGCGCCGAACCGTCGCGATTCCTCCGAGGTCGGATCGAAGGAAAAGCTGAAGAGCACTATGACGATCAGAACAAAAACGGTAGTAGTCGTGAGAAGTTCGCGCGAACGAAACTCCGTGCGAAGTTCTTTGCCAAGCAGGACCGTCGCATTGGAGAGCAGCGCCATTCACGCGTTCGCAAAGGCCAGGACAGATCGAAAATTCGCACCGGTTCGCGTGTCGGCAACCACCGCGCCGGCATCCAGCTGGATCGCCCGCGTGGCCAGCGTGGAGACTTCCGACTCGCCGTGCAGGCTCATCAGGATCGTTCGGCCCGAATCTCTCAAGTGGCGCAGCGTCTCGGCAAACCAGTGCGCCCCCTGCGGGTCGAGCCCGGTCGTCGGCTCATCGAGGAGAACCACGGCGGGTTCGTTCAGAAGCGCGCGCGCAATGGCGACGCGTTGGCGCATCCCGCGAGAAAACGTGCGCACCAGGGAGCTCCGGCGCTCCAGCAGGCCCACCTCCCGGAGCAGCGCCTCGGCGCGCGCGGCAGGCTCGGCGATTCCCTGTAAGCGCGCGAAGAGCAGAAGATTCTCTTCCGCCGTCAGCTCGTCATAGACCATCGTGGCGTGCGCCACGAAACCGGCCGGAGGCAGCGTCCCGCCTCGCTCTTTCCCACGGTCTAGGAAGCTCACGCTGCCCGACGAGGGGCGGACAAGGCAGGCCGCAATTCGCAAAAGCGTCGTCTTGCCGGAGCCGTTCCGCCCGGCGAATGCCACGCACTCACCCGCTGAGATGTCCAGAGAAACCCTACGCAGCGCATAAAGCCCGCCGTACCGTTTGTCAATGTTTTCGAAGCGAATTCCTGTAGGAGAAAAAACCGACGGCGTCACCGGGCGACCTCGGAGATCGGCAGATCACTCCCAGTCTTCAAGGGTTAGCCTCGCACGAGATCGCGCAACACTTTTTCCGTGCTAGCGCGTTCTAGTGCATATTCTTCTTCGGAGATGGTGCCCGCTTGTCGGCGCAGCTCGAGCCGGAACAGGCGCTCCTTCAGCCCATCAAGGCTGGTGCCGATGGCGACATCGAGTTCCTTAAGACTTGCGGCCCCGTTTGTTGGAACCGCAGGCGCACTCGGCGCAGAGGGGGCCTTCGATTTGGGTTTCTTCTGCTTTGCTGCAGCAACGTCCTGCTCCACCGGGGCCGGCACGGCTACCGCCACAACCGGCTTGCGTGCAAGCAAAATCGCAACCAACGCAAAAACACAAAGAAATCCAGCGATTAATGGCCATTTCAAAACGTCCAGGCGTCCGGGAACCTGTTGGATCCCAGCGCCGGTCGCTTCGCCGCCGCCCTGCTGTGCGTCCCGGCCCTGCTGCTGACCTTGCTCCGCCCCGGTATTTGCGTCCGGCGCTGGCGCCGTGCCAGATACGCTCACGGCCACCAGCGTACCTGCCGGAACATCCTGACGGCCGTAGAGATTCATGCCCTGTTCTTGTCCCCCCGGAGCCAAGCCATCCCCGCTAATCTGCACACTGGGTGGCGCAACAACCAGCAACCGGCTGCCCGGATAAATCGTCGCAATCTTTACGGTTGCCGCGTTTCCCTCGTACGGCAGCGTGTAGGAATACCGCACCGAGTTGTCACCAGGCCGAAACGCGAAGGCAATCGAGTAATGATTATTCTTCTTGTCGATGGGAAGTTGCACGACCGGCATGCCCGCTGGCCCGGCAGCGGCTACTTGTTGGAGCTGGCCCTTTTCCGGCACTGCGAAATTAAAACTGCCGTCGCTCCGGAAATAAGCTACCGGCGGCTGAGACTTGTTCTCTATTTGGTATTCTTCGCCGACAGTCAGCGTCACACCGTTCGGCTGAAAGATCACCACGTGTGAAGCTACGTTGATCGTCTTCGCGTCCTTGGAAGGCTCATAAATATCCACCTGCGCGGTGGCCGTGCCGGGTGGCACCGCATGATTGAAATTAACGCCGTGATACACCGCGCGGACAAGCATGGGCTGCGCACCGAGCCCGGGATGCTCAAACGTGAATTCCCCTTGCGCGCCGCTCTTGGAATGGGCGACTTCCTGCATCCCCCCCTGAAGCTGGATCAGGATGAGCTCAATTCCCGCCGCTGCTTTGCCAGTTGTGCCGTTCATCACCGTCCCGCGAACCGTCCCGGCCTCGGCTATCGCCAGTGGAGCCAGCGCCAGTGCTCCGAGCAATGCCAAACGCGCGGAGTAAGGGCGCCTCATTGCGCGCTCCCGTCAGCCGATCGCGTTCCGCGCGGCCGCCGCACCTGCGCATCCGTCACCTGATCGATCTCCGCGAGCACCAGCGCCGCTTCATTCTCGAGGCCTGTCTTCATCGCTTCGAAGTCACCTTCCGAGTATTTTCCGGAACGATACTCAAACCGCAGATCGCGCAGATTGTCGTAAATCGTGTCGCGGCGCTCCAGCAGTTGATCGAGCCGGGTCCGGTGTGGAGCAAGATCGGAGGCATCCGGCTGAATGTAAAATATAAAAAGCACGGTGGCTATGGCCAACGCCAAGCATGCACCCAGCACCGCCCAATCTCCGGAGGCAATCAGGAATATCGCAAGTGGGTAAAGCGCAGGCACCATCATTTAATCCTGAGTCTCGCGTGACGCCTGCGCTCTAGAGCGCTCCAGCAACTCGGCTGAAATGCCCGGGGCGGCTGCCGCGAACGCGGCGGGGCGCTTTCGCCACCTGGATATCACGAAAACGACCAGTCCCGTGCCAACGAACAGATAAACACTCGGCAATACCCAGGCGACGAGACTGAAACCTGATTTGGGCGGTTCCGCGTACACTTTGGTTCCGAATTCCTGCACGAACATTTGCGTGATGGCATCCTCGGAATCGCCACGCGACACGCTCTGGTTCAATTCCTTCAGCATGGCCGACATCGTGCTGCACTCCAGGTGATTGCATCCCGTAAGCACCTGGTTGCAGTTGCACATGCACATGAACTTGCCGCCCACCTGTTTCGCGCGATCGGAGAGTTGCTGTGCCCCGGCGGGCGTGATCAGCAGCGGCACAACTGCGAACATCACCAGCATGGTTATCGCGGCAACGGGACGCGCTTTTTTAGTCATGGCCCTCTCGCAATGTAACCGACGGAGTAAGTCCATGCGCTAATGGTTGTGCCGCTGGCTGCGGGGCGCCTGCGAGCACCAGCACGGCGCGGCGGTTCGGCAACATCGCCACTAACGTTCCAAACACCACCACTGCTCCTCCGAACCAGATCCACTTCACCAGAGGATTCAGATAGGCATGTAGCACGGGCATGTTTGTCTCCGGGCTATCTCCTGCATAGACCACGTACAAATCTTCCTTCAGCGTGGAGTAGATCGCCACCATCGTGCCGTTTTGCTCATTCGATGAGAAGTGCCGCTTCTCCGGATAAAGCATCATCAGCGGCTTTTTGTCACGCAGCACTTCGACGTTCATCCGTTGCGCGGTGTAATTCTTCTCCGGCTTACTGTCGAAGCCCTGCAGAAGCAAAGTGTACGACCCGATCTGCATGGTCTGGCCAACCTGCATGTCCTTTTGTATGTCGCGGTTAAACGCCGCACCAGCCAGTCCGATGAAGACGAACACCATCCCCACATGAACGATATAACCGCCATAACGCCGCGTATTGCGCAGCGTGAGATCCACCGCCGATGCCAAAAACGAAGCGCCGGAGCGCGCGCGAATCACCTTCGCACCGCGATAGAATTCCAAGCCCACTGTGGAAGCCACAAATACGCATAGAATCAGGCACACCCAGGAGTAGATCTCGCGGAACCCAAACACCAGGGCAATCACGCCGGCGACCAACCCAATTCCCAGCGGCCAGCCAAAATTCCGCTTTAGGCTCTCCGTGGAGGTCTTGCGCCACGCCAGCAGCGGTCCCACGCCGGTCAAAAACAGGAGCAGCAACCCGATGGGAATGTTCACCTTGTTAAAGAACGGGGCACCCACGCTGATGCGGTTGCCGGTAATCCACTCGGAAAAAACCGGGAAGAGCGTCCCGGACAGGATTGCGATACAGGACACCAGAAGAATCAGATTGTTAAATAGGAAGCTCGATTCGCGCGAAACGATCGAATCAAGTTGATTCTCGCTCTTCAGGTAGTCGCGATTCTTCAAATAGGCCCCGAAGCACACCGTTATAATAAGTAGGAGAAAGCCCACGAACCAGCTGCCGATGCTGGATTGCGCGAAGGCATGGACCGAGCTGACGATGCCACTGCGTGTCAGAAATGTCCCCAGGATACAGAGCAGGAATGTAGAGAACACCAGCCACACATTCCAGACCTTCATCATGCCGCGCTTCTCCTGCATCATCACGGAGTGCAGGAAGGCCGTGCCCGTCAGCCACGGTAAGAAGGAGGCGTTCTCAACCGGATCCCAGCCCCAGTAACCGCCCCAGCCGAGCACCGCGTAGGCCCAGTGGGCGCCGAGCAAAATTCCCATGGACTGAAACATCCACGCAATCATGGTCCACTTGCGCGTCAGATGAATCCACTTCTCGCCCGGGTACCGAGCCAGCAGCGCGCCCAGCGCAAAGGCGAACGGAATGGTGAAGCCGGTATACCCCGAATACAGGTTGGGCGGATGGATCACCATCTCCGGGTATTGCAGCAGCGGATTCAATCCGCTGCCGTCGGCCCGCGCGACGTAATTCATCACCCCATCTGCTCCCGGCGACGCCAGCGCTTTGAACGGGCTGGCAACAAAGTTATTCAGCGTGAGGAAGAAAATCTGCACGCCGGCCATTACTACGCCGACGTAGGGCATCAACTCGCCATTCTTGTTCCGGTAGGTGACCAATACTGACAATACATAAACGGCCAGGAGGAAGCTCCAGAACAGCAGCGAACCTTCCTGCCCGGACCACAGCGCGGCGATCTTATAAAATGTCGACAGGTCGCGATTGCTATGTGCCACGACGTAGGCGTTGGAAAAATTGTCGCTGAAGAACAGGTATTCGAGGCTGAATGTTGCGACGAAAATCAGGCCGCAGGTGGCCATGCCGGCCTGCCGGGTGCTCTTGATTAGCAGCGGATGCCGCGTGAAAATTGCCGCGATACCCCCGCCAAAAGCATACACCGCGCACACAAATGCTAAGACCAGTGCAAAGGAACCGAATACATCCATGGCGACCCCGCTTCTCCCCCGGCGATTCCGGGTCCGCTACATGCTGCTGCGCTGGGGTGAACTTGCTGCTGCGCCACCGCTACCCCCCGGTGCGGCCTCATACTTGGAAGCGCATTTAGCCTGAACAACCTCAGCGACAAATCGGCCATCCGGACTGGGGTGGCCCTCCACCAGGGCTTGGGACTTGTCTACAAAAGTATCCGGTAGTGGATCGCTGCCAATGTAACTGACCGGAAGCGTCTTACCTTCGCCTTCCAACACAAAATCAATCCGGCCGTTGAGGCGGTGAATGCTTCCGGGTGCGACGGTGCCGCCGACGCGCATGCGTTGACCCTTCGCGGCGCCCGTCAGCGTTGGAAGTTCGGCGATGGTGTGATAGTACGTCTTGCTTTCTCCGTACCCCAGCCACGCCAGAAATCCCATCGAAGCTACAATGACACCGATACCCACACCAAACTTTACCTGCTTCTTCACGGTAGTACTCCTGCCAGGCCACCAATCCAGCACACGGTACGATTCTATCATACTTAAAAAGGTCGTCTACCTGCTCCGAGTGCCATTTGTTTTCCTGCCAACGGCCAGCTTGTGCCCCTGCCCCATAGGTCAGTCTCCCGGGGGGCCTGCGAGCGCGTCTCTTAACCGTGCAACGGAATTCCCCGACGCGGAACTGTCGAACTTGACGGCCTCCAAGACCACCGGGCAACCCAGTTCCAACGCCAAAAGTCTATCCAGAATCGGCCCCAGCGCCTGAGAGATCAGCACCACTCGCTTCGGTTTCAGAGATCGGCGAATCCTTCTAGCCATCGGCTGGACGCGCTCTGCCAGCAATGTGGCAGACTCGATCCCTCGACCGGCGTGCTTGCCCAGCGGGCATTCCAGGACGTGGGTTAGAAAAAATCCCGCTCGTTGAAACTCCGCCTGCACAACGTCGGCTCCTTTTCCCACCGTAGCGATCCCTAGCGCATCCAGCAAGAGCGCCGCTTCCCCGTGGAACTCTCCGCTGGGGGCATACAGAAAATCGCTTTCCTCTTGCGGCGAGAAAGCGCCCAGCACCAGCGTGTCGATATGCACCGGCCGGTACCGTGTTGTCCATTCGAGTCGCTGGAGTCGGCGTGCAATATGCTCGCTCGACGCGGTCTGTCCGCATCCGTCACACCGCAGAGCGATTGAGTTTGTCATCCGTGTTATGGCAACTGCAGGTAAAGGTTACGCTCTAGCCCGGCGCCTTGCCTCAATCTGAATGTAGTGCAGAGAGGAAAAGAGTGCAAAAGGATCGGTTTCCGCGGGGACTTGAATCTAGAAACTTACGACGAAACAGGCGTGTCCGACGGGAGCTTCGAACCCAGGCACCACTTCAGTTCCTGGCTCATCTCTGTGATTTCCATCCCGGGCATCACGATGAACTTGCAGCTCAGCATCTCGTGCGGTTCGTCCTCATCCGGCAGTTGACACGTCACGCGGCAATACTGGCAATCCTGATTCCAGCAAAAGCGCCCGTACGGAACCGTTTCGGGACTGATGAACTGGAAGCACCTTAGAAGCGAATTCCGCTCGGGGACCTGAAACTTTTTCCCGGAGACCATAATTTCCACCAATTTTTCATAAGGACGGAAGGGTTCCGACATGACCAATCCTGTTCTCTGTGAACCGGCCTGTGCCGCCATGCCATTCCCCTGCACGGGACACCTGGCCAATGGCCACAGATGATTTCCTACCCAGGGTAGACCGCAGATTTCACGTGCACAACGCCGACTCTGGTCCACGTTCCCAAAGTGCTACGGGGTGCACTGCCCCCGCAGTCCCTCTGCCGACGGCAAAGAATGTGGCGACAAAACAAATTCCATCCGCAAGCGCATCGGCACTACTTCTCTGTATTCTCCTTCGGCCACAATTGATAGCTGACAAACGCGAACTGGCGGCTATCCGGCGACCACGAGGGCACGTTTATCGTTCCCTGCCCGCCGAACAATTTCGCCAGCACGGTAATCTTCCTGTCTTTCAGAGACATCAAACGCAGCATCACATCTTTGTTCTCCGGATGGCCGGTCACGCTTGCATCATAGGTCAGGAACACCAGCTGCTGCCCATCGGGCGAGACGTGCGGGAACCAATCGTTGTATTCGCCAAAGATTACCTGCTCCTGCTCGCTTCCATCGGGCCGCATCCGCCAAATCTGCATGTGCCCGGTGCGTTCAGAGTTGAAGTAAATGTATTTGCCGTCGGGCGTGTATTCCGGCCCATCGTCCAGTCCCTTGGCGGTCGTCAGCTGCGTCTCCTCGCCGCCGGAAGCGGGAATCGCATAGATATCGAAATCGCCGTTCCTCTGGCCCACGAACGCCAGCGTTTTTCCGTCCGGAGACCACCCATGCCAGTACGACGGAGATTTTTGAGTGATGCGCCGGGGCGGGCCGCCCCCGATCGGCACGACATACACTAGGGAGCGCTGCTCCTCCTGCGACTGGTCGCTGATGGCCAGTTGCGTGCCGTCCGGCGAAATGCCGTGGTCGTTGTTGCAGCGTGTCGCGAATCCTGTGTCGATGGTCTGCGGGGTGCCGCCTGTTACGGGAATCTTTTCGATGTGCCCGCTCCTGTTGAAGAGCAGGCTCTTGCCATCCGGCATCCAGTTGGGCGCCTCAAACCGCTCAGCTGCAACGTAAATGGCGCGCCGGTCCGCGGAGGCCGCAGTAATGATTTCGAGCGTACTGTAGAGCGTCGACGCTGCGGCGGCCGCAGGCTGTGCTGTCTTCAAATCTACATTCGAGAACACCGCTGTTTCCACCACGTCTTTATCGTGGCTGCACACGCCCATCCCCACGTAAAACGGCGCTTTCAAAGTGATCCTCGTGGACCCGCTCGCCAGATAAAATTCACCTTTATTGTCCGCCAGCCACAGGGAGAAGTACGCGCCGCGTTTTTCAATCCGCAGCCGCGCAGGCGCGGAAATATTGGTTTGTATTTCGTGGGTGGCCGCGCCCTTCTCCTCGCGATATTGCAGCGAGGTCAGACCGCTGCCGTGCAACGCCGCGTCGGCGTAAGGCGAATCCGCGTCGAGGCTCTGGCGGATCATGAGCACCGCTTTGCGATGCTCGTTCACGCCCTTGCCGAGAAAAGAGATGTCCGCCGTCAGCGTCGCATCGCCGGACACTTTCTTCCACACGAATTGGAAAGCATCGCTGGCAAACCACATATTCTCGCCACTGCCAGCAATGGTGTAGCTGCGCTTCGCAGCGTCGTATTCCACGGACCCCGCGTGAAGAACTTTGCCAACGTCTCCATGGCCTTCGAAAGGGCCGGTCGCGCTTGGGGAGTGTTCCGCTCTGGCGCTGTTCTTTGCCGCGCCCACCAGTGCAAGAGCGACAGCCAGCGCCGTCAACCAAGTGGTTTTCTTTCTGTCCACGGTAAAATCCTCCCATTCAGCAAGACGAAGGGGGAACGTTAGGCTGGCTCCGGTTTATTGTCAATTCGGTTTGCCTTTCGGTCTTGACCGCTATCGTTTGTGCGGTTCGATTTTTGTCTTGGCCTTATTTCCCTTTTCCTTCCTCGCATGTTATCTTCGCTGCCGGAGGAGGGAATTCGTTCATGTCCGTCAATAAAGTCATTCTCGTCGGCCGTCTAGGCCGCGATCCCGAAACCCGCTACACCGGCGGCGGCCAGGCCGTCGCAAATTTCTCCGTTGCCACGGATGAGTCTTACAAAGACAAAAACGGCGAGCGCCAGAAGCGAACCGAGTGGCACAAGATCGTCGTGTGGGGCAAACAGGCTGAAATTGCTCAGCAGTATCTTAAGAAGGGTTCGCTGATCTTCATCGAAGGCCGCATCCAGTCCCGCGAATGGCAGGACAAAGAAGGTCAGAAGCGCACCAGCTTTGAGATCGTCGCCAGCAACTTCCGCATGCTGGGTGGCCGCGCCGAAGGCGCGGCCGCGGCCGGGGCCGGGGCCAGCGGAGGTGCTGGTGCCCGCGCTGGTGGGGGCGATGACTTCGAAAGCCACGCCGCGCCTGCTGACGATTCTTACGGCGGAGGTGGCGCTTCTTCCGGCGGCGCCCCGGAAATCTCCGACGAGGATATTCCGTTCTAAAACGGGTATCTTCCAGAGTGTCCAGTTTCCTTTGGGAGAGGTGCTCTCTGAGCGCCTCTCCCTCTTTTCGTTTTTGTTCTCTTCATACGTGCAAGTCGCGCAGGGCGTAGCCCGGAGCGATTTGCACGTATGACGGCAGACCCCGCTCTGCGTGTCGGAAGCCTTCTCGCGCACGTCTTAGACCTGTTCACTTTGCCTTGAGCGTTCCACTGCTAAAAC
>MNIJ01000009.1 GCA_001919715.1 Acidobacteria bacterium 13_1_20CM_58_21 | reverse complement strand
ACCCTATTCGGCATGCATTTGCGACCTACCAACCTCTGGCACAACTCAGATTTCCTGAAGCTGTGGATTGGCCAGACAATATCTGAGTTCGGATCACGGGTCACGCTCGTGGCTCTGCCGCTGGTCGCAGTTCTGGTCTTAAACGCAACCCCGTTCCAGATGGGTCTGCTTGCGGGGATCGGAGGTCTCGCATCCCTCGTTTTCGGACTAGGAGCCGGACTCTTGGTGGATCGGCTACGGCGCAGGCCAATCCTCATCGTCACTGAGCTGGGCCGAGCCGTGGTTCTGGGATCAATCCCGGTCGCGGCGTCGTTCGGAATATTGAGCATGCGACAGGTTTACGTTGTCGTTGCGACGGGCGGAATACTGACAGTGCTCTTTGATGTTGCCTACCAATCGTATCTGCCCTCGCTTGTCGAGCGCGATCACGTGCTCGAGGGTAATAGCAAGCTCGCGTTGAGCAGTTCGTTCGCGGAGATAGCTGGACCAGGACTTGCCGGCATACTAGTCCAGTTGCTAACTGCTCCGATGGCTATCCTGGTCGATGCGCTTTCGTTTCTTGCTTCTGCGCTGACGGTTTGGCTGGTTGGCAAGCCGGAGGCTGACGTCATTTCGATTCCCGGTGCGCATATTTGGGAAGATTTCACCAGTGGGTTGCGGGCGGTTACCCATTCCCCGATACGGCGCGCAATCGCTGGGCACTCGGCAACGGCTGGATTTTTTGGGGGATTCTTCGCGTCTCTGTATGTTTTGTACGCGATCCGATATTTGCACCTCAGCCCGGCACTCATGGGTGTGGTGATAGCTGTCGGTGGAGTCGGAAATATTTTGGGGGCGGCGATGGCCCCACGCCTCATGCGGCGATTTGGTCTGGGAGCGACCCTTATTGGGTCGATCTTGGTAATGGGAACCGCGACCCTGATGATTCCCCTGGCGCGTGGTTCCGTCGTGGCTGCGACCGCTTTTCTGATGGCTGCGCAGGTAGGTGACGTCGGCTGGCCGATCTATAACGTTTGCGAGCTTAGCTTACGGCAGGCGATAACCCCGGACGATTTGCTAGGCCGAGTGAATGCAGTGATGCAAATGCTATTTCGGGGGTTCTTGCCGGTGGGCTCCATCTGTGCCGGGGCATTAGCCGGATCGATGGGAATGCGTCCGACACTGACAGTTGGTGCCGTAGGTTTAATGCTGTCGAGTGTATGGCTTCTTTTCTCGCCTGTTCGGACAATGCGCGAGTATCCGACTTCCGCTGCCTTTGATTCGGGTTACGCGGCGGAACGTATTTAGAAACTTGAGTGCAATCCGTGACGACCATTGCTTGGGAGATGACGCATGCGGTTGAGACGAACGCAAGCCCCGCCTTCGCTTGGAACTACTGGACAGACGTGGCCAATTGGGACGACCCGCCAGCGAAGTTCGACTTAGACGGTTCGTTCGCGGGTCTCGCGGGACCACGCGGTTGCCGGGGCAGGAGCCGCTGGAGTGGATCATCGGAGGGGTCACTCCCCCCGACGCGGCCACCATCAAGATGCAACTAGAGGGTGCCACAGTATCGTTCGAGTGGGGATTTGTGGGACTCGCCGATGGATGAACCCGGCTCGCCCAGCGAATTGTCTTGAAGGGTCAGAGGGCCGATAAGTACCTTTCGCATGTGAAAGCTGCGTTCACGGCAAACCTCCTTGTCGGAATGAATAAGCTCGCCAAGGCGATGGCAAACGCCGATCCGCGTCACAAAAGCTCAAGTCCCGATTAACGCCCATCTCGTCAGCGCTTGAACTTCCTCCACGAGATGCCGACTCGTCGGTACTGGTCCGCAGGTTACAATCTGGATTCCTTCCGGATAGGCGACATACTCCCAGAATGCGCGGGCGTGAACGGCACCCCCGCCGTTACTAAAAAAGGGAAACACGCCAGTAATGTAGCTGGCGGCCACCTTGACACGTGAGCGACCCCTATGTAGTATTGCTACATAGAAAAATGGATGATACCCCAAAACTGTCGTACACATCAGCGCTGGTGCTCCAAACCATCAGTTCTGGATACAGCTACGGCTTCGACATAATGGACGTTACTGGCTTTCCGAGCGGTACTGTTTATCCAGCGCTTCGGCGCCTTGAGCAGCTAGAATTGATCAAATCCAGTTGGGAGGCAGAACGTGCCGCCTTCCTTGAGCAGCGACCCGCCCGCAAATACTACACGCTAACCCGCGAAGGTAAGGAGACCCTGGCCAAGGCCATTGGGCGCTACACGCTCTTCGAGCAGCTCGTTGGTTCTGAAAAGAGCAAGCGCCGCTAGGAGAGAGTAATGGGCAAACGCCCACTAAAAAAGCTGCTATGCCGGTGCAATCACGTACTCCGCGTAGCGAGCTGGATTGTCCCCCGGGGGCAGAGAGTCGAGTGGCTCCGGGAATGGCAAGGAGAAGTCTGGCACTGGGGTCATTTTCTCATGGAATCTGGCCGGCTGAGCGGGCGCACAGAGCAAGAGCTACTGCGACACTGCTGGGGAGCATTTGCAGACGCCACATGGCATCGGTTCAATCGTGTTGCAGTCCTCCGTTTCATGCGTGAGTGGCCACGCACACCTCGATTCTGCATCTTCGCGATCCTGGTGGTGCTAGTGCTGCTCCTCCCCGGTGACCCGGTGTCAATCTTTTCTGGATTCATTGCTCCTCCTCCTTATGCGGATTCGGACCACCTTATGACAGTCTTTGTCCCTGGACGACCTACCTGGTTGGCACCGGAGCTCCTGCGCGACTGGGTCTTTCAACTGTCAAGAGAAACCCCATTGATTAGCGGGAGTGCCGCGTATGCATGGAGACCGAGCCGGGTGCGAGGACCTGCTGGAACGGAGAGCATTCTCAGCGCGAGGGTTACACCAGGGCTATTTGGACTTCTCGGCGTTCGTCCCAGCCTCGGCAGGACGATTCAAGAAACGGACTTGTCATCATGCGCAAGCTGCGTAGTCCTGAGCGATGCGCTTTGGCGAAGTCAGTTCCATAGCGATCAGCGTGTGATAGGGCGCTCGCTGTTTCTTGACGGCCGGCAAGTCGAGATCATCGGTGTTCTCCCGCCGCATTGCCGGCTCGCGGGACGCGAAATTGGCGTGTTCAGCCCGTTTGGGACTGGGTCGCGTCCACTACTGCCGATGTATGAGTGGCCTGGCGCCTTGCTCCGCGTACCGACAGGGGCAGATCCGGTGAAGGCCAGGAAAGAACTGGAAGCCGTCATAGACCAAGCAGATTCCATGCCTGCGAACACGAAGCTTGGAATCATCTCAGTTAAGGACCTCGAATATGAATTTCTAGAATCCTGTCTGACGTGGTCTGCCTTCATATTCTTATTTCTTCTCGTTCTCATGTGGGGGCCATTCGCGCGCCTAGTTACTACGGGACCGCACGGAAATGCGCGCGATGGCTTCCGCTGGTGGGTCTTCTTTGCAGTCAAGAGCACTCTCTTGTTGATGACCGTACTGATCATCTGCCTTGAACTAGTTCACCTAGCTGGGCTCGGAAGCGGCCGGAGCAGGCAGCCATTTATCAGCGCGGGTGCGATGTGGCTCTTTTGGGTTGGAGCAACCTTGGCGCTCACCTGGTCCATTCGCGACCATCTTGGACGCTGCCGCTCCTGTCTGAAACGTTTCGGAGCAAAAGTGAACTTGGGTAACGCCGGAGACCTTTTTCTGGAACGCACAGGAACGGAGTTGGTTTGTGATGGAGGCCATGGGATATTGCACTTACCGCTTATGCAGGATAGCTGCGTTGATTCCGAACGCTGGACGTATTTCGACGAATCATGGAGCGCACTGTTCGGAAAAAGAGAAGAGGGATTTTCACGTTCTCACTTGATTTTTCTTCCGCCCCGGTCGACTTGGGAGGAAGACGATGATGACTAGTGACTGATGTCTCAAGGTCGCTTGTCTACGGGAAGAACGATCCGTTCCGTTCGTGGCCGATTTCGGCAAATGAACTGGAGGAAGTCGCAATGGGATCCGAAACAAACATGTAGTCCCCCACTGCGGCGCTCCACTCCATCTGCGCCCTGTTGCGGACGAATTCGCCCGCGAAGCCGCCGTGCACCGGGTCGGTGTTCTTGATATTCAGCCTCTCGTCCACTCCACTCCAGACCACCTTGAACGACACCGTTCCTGACGTGGGCGGCGGCCCGCCGCCGAACAATGCATTCGGGATATTTCCGTAATCGAGGATCGCTACATCGGACGCTTGGAGGGATGCGCTGCCTTTTCCAAGATGCACGTCGACCCCAGCAACTGGAATCTCGGTGGTCCAGAACAGTCCGACGGGAGGAAAGGCACTCGGATTGAGGTCATGTATCTGATTGCCCGGACCGGGCAAATAGACATCGACTCAAACAAACGCAAAAGCGCCTCGGTGAACTTTCCCGTCCGTGCCACGGAACACGCCCTGCATGAATCTCATGTCCGAATTGACGAACGGCAAACGTACCACCTCGCCCGTTTTGGTATTGGTTTGCGTCACCATGCCGCTGACGTACGCCAGTCCGACAGAGGCATCAAGATTTGTGATTGTGGCGGGTTCTGCATCGATGGGGTCGAACGCTGCCGGTCCAAACACGTGGTACGCTCCACCGAGCACCGGCGAGCCACCCGGGATCGGAACCGGAGCAAATGACGCCGCTTCCACCAGGCTCGGGGTCCATAGCCTGGAGCCAACAGCGACAAACGCGCTTCCCGCGGCCGTGCGTGCGAACTGACGCCGAGAGATAGGGACCGGGAGATGGCGCGCAGGAATGTCATGGTGAGTTGAATCAGGAACGCTAGTTAAGCTAGTAGCCTTCCAGCCTGGAAGAGCCCGGAAATTCACGGTTTTTCTCCTTTCTGAATACCACGCAAGAAAAGTTGTTCCCGGTACCGAGGAAACTGGCGCGCATGATACATCCGCTCAACGACGCCAGCAACACCCATTTTTTCGTGTCCGGATCAAAAGCTCGAAAAGTAACGGTTGGCGTGACCGCCCCGCTGATTGCCACGGCTGGCGTAGTGCCTGATCCCTGACAGTTGTAGGGTCGAACAAAACCAAGTCCGCATGTATAACCTTGTGCGATGCGGCCGCGATCTTTAAGGCTGAGTTGCTCGGCTGACATCAAAGCCATCTTGCCGATCGCAGTTTCTGACGGGAGGACGCGCTGTTCACGAACGTATCGTCCCAGAACCCTGGGGAAGGAACCCGCCCCCTTCACCGTCGCCGCAAAACATGATGCGAGGATTTGCGATAAACCAGCGAACATCGTCCTCGCTCATGGACGTTCCTATGACTTCCTCCTGTTCTTCGCCACCTCCTGACCTTTGATTCGGTCGCCTTGATCACGGCCATGTAGGCCTCGACCGGAGTCACTTTCCAGACGGCCGCGGTATGCTCCAGAGTTTTCCCGGCCATCGCAGGGTCAGGCCTTTCGAACTGCTGCATTTTGGTGCAGGTGTAGCAGAATGGTAGCAGCGCCCGCGAGTTTTTCCTACGGCAACCACCTTGGAAGTCAAGTAGCACGACCCAACTACTCAAAAAGAGCTGGCTGGGTAGATGCATCATCGGGATCGCGAAAATTGCTCAACCCAACGCCAACCAAACGAAAGCGTTGCTTTGGACTCAGGTCTATGCGCTCGCGCAGCGACAGAGCGATGCTGGTCAGTTCCTCGCAAGACGAAGGAGGTGCGTGTGGCGTATGGCTGCGAGTGAGAATCTTGAACTCGCTGGTCTTCAGTTTGAGGACGACGGTACGTGCAACACGCAGCTCCTTGCGCGCTGCGGTCCATGTCTTTTCTGCGAGACGCCGGATCATCGACTCGGTCTCGGTTAACGGTACGTCGTGCTCAAACGTGTCTTCGGCCGATACGGACTGTGTTGGTCTGTCCGGGATGACTTCACTCTTGTCGATACCGCGGGCCAACTCATAGAGACGAACGCCATAGCGACCGAAACGATCTTCGAGCGCCGATAAATCCAGCTTGCGCAAATCCTTCACGGTCTGTATCTCGAACCTCTTCAACTTTTCTTCGGTCACCTTGCCTACACCGGGAAGGCGCCCTACAGGCAGCGGCAACAAAAAAGAATCCACTTCCTCAGGTTGAATCACGAAGAGCCCATCCGGCTTTCGCCAGTCCGAAGCGATCTTTGCTAGAAACTTGTTCGGCGCTACGCCAGCCGAGGCCGTCAAATTCAATTCTTCGCGGATCTGCTCACGAATGATGCGCGCCACGCGCGTGGCGGTAGGCAAGCCAGTCTTGTTCTCCGTAACATCGAGGTACGCTTCATCAAGAGAGAGTGGCTCGACCAGATCGGTGTGACGCCTGAAGATTTCGCGCGCGAGACGCGAGACGGCCCGGTAGCGTGGGAAATCGGGAGGCAAGAAAACGGCATCAGGACAAATCCGTTCGGCGCGAATCGCCGGCATTGCCGAGCGCACCCCGAAACGTCTCGCTTCGTACGAGGCAGCGCAGACGACAGAGCGGTTGCCTCGCCAAGCGACAACTACGGGTTTGCCGCGCAGTTGCGGGTCGTCCCGCTGTTCCACGGATGCATAAAAAGCGTCCATGTCGATATGCACGATTTTGCGGGCGTTCATCTGGCAACCGTCGTGTTTCCAGTTATCTAGCCTAGTATGCCGATTTTCGCGCAGCCTTGCCCAGCTGACGATCAACGTCATTGTGATTCTCCGTTCGAACAGCCGGAGAAAAATGGTTCCAGGCCATAGGTATAGGAAGGATTCCGCCGGCCTGCAGTTCGCCGCGATGCTGATCCAAACTTCTGTCAGGATTCAGTATCATCAGCGCTTCAAGGAGGTACACGATGCCAGGCTCTCTGTTTCTCCCGGCTCAACCGAACGAATTTCGAAGTCGTTTCCTTGCAGCCTCTCTCTGTGGTTGACGTTGCGCCGCGAACTGCCTTTCGAGACATCGAGGAGCTGATCGTTGCAGGGCATGATTGAACAAGAAGAGGCCGGCGGAAGGAGCGCTTTCTACAGGCTAAACAGGGATGCAAAGGTCAGAGGGCAGGATTAGTCCACTTGCCACGTGCGTTTAGTTAGGCATTTAGCAGGCTGGCGACACCACTAGGGCTTTGGGACCATCAGCGGATGACATGGATCTGGAGTCCCAGTTTCAGGCTCTTCCACGATTTGTCCGCGGTATAGACTGGAGCACTTAATGCAAGTCCGAGGGCTAAACAAGCCCGGTCTCAGCGAGGTGTTTCTGCCTAGATCGTTCGCCGCTCCTGAAAGAGTCAATGAAAGTCGTGAGAGGACATTTTCGTTCGCAGGAAAACAAATGGCTCAATCCGACCGGCTTTCACGGAGACAACGCCGTCCTGGTTTTGCAGTGTGCCCCTAACGATGAGGAAAGACCGGCGCACAACCGTGGTGTGTTCCTTTTCGAAAAGTGGCGGCGCGATGATGATGTTGGCAATGCCGGTTTCATCCTCAAGACTGAGAAACACAAACCCTTTGGCAGTGCCGGGGCGTTGGCGAGCGATGACGGCACCGGCCACCGACACGAATGTGCCGTGCGGCAACGACGCCAATTTTGAACTGGGCACAACTCCTTGGCGATCGAGGCGGGAGCGGTGCTGCGCGAGGGGATGGGGCCCCAGAGTGAGTGCCGTCCCGCGAAAATCAGCGGTAATCCGCTCCTCGCGATTCATGGGCTCGAGCGGCGACGAAAAGGAGGAACGTTCGGCGTCTGCGGCTCTCTGCTGAGCTTTGAACAACGGCCCGCAAGGCCGGCTAGCGCTCTCCACCTGCCACAAAGCGGCGCGGCGATGAACAGGCGCTTTACCGGAAATGAAATTCAACGCACCCACGCTCGCAAGGGCCCGGAATTCGTCTTTTTGAATTTGAGGGACGCGTTGTTTCAGGTCTTCGATCGAAGCAAAAGGCCTGGCATTGCGCTGCTCGACGATTTCCAGAGCCGTTTCCTTGCGCAGGGTCTTCACATACCGAAGTCCGATGCGTACACGCAATCCCTGGGGGCCTTCTTCCAGCGTGCAGTCCCACTCGGAGCACGTCACGTCGATCGGCTTGAATTGGAGACCGTGGCGCTGCGCATCCTTTATTAAGGTCGCGGGCTGGTAGAAGCCCATCGGCTGGTTGTTCAACATGGCGGCGGTGAACGCGGCGAGGTAGTGGCATTTCAGAAACGCACTGGCGTAGGCGATGAGCGCAAAGCTGGCCGCGTGCGACTCAGGAAATCCGTACAGCGCAAAGGAGGTAATGGCCTGAATGATGCGGTCCTGCGTTTCACCAGTGATTCCTTTCGCTTCCATGCCCCGTCGCAGTTTGATTTCGACTTCTTTCATCCGCGCTTCGGAGCGTTTGAATCCGAACGCGCGGCGAAGTTCCTCAGCTTCGCCACCAGAGAATCCAGCCGCGATCATGGCGATGCGTAAGAGCTGTTCCTGAAACAGCGGCACGCCGAGCGTCCGCGATAAAGTGGACTCGAGAAGAGGATGGAGGCTCACCGCTGGTTCGCGTCCCTGGCGGCGGTTCAGGTAGGGGTGAACCATTTTTCCGACAATCGGACCGGGCCGGATGATGGCTACTTGCACGACGATGTCGTAGAAACATTTCGGTTTGAGCCGGGGGAGGCAGGACATCTGCGCGCGGCTTTCCACTTGAAATAAGCCAATGGTATCGGCGCGTTCGAGAGCGGAGTAGACAGCAGGGTCGTTCTGAGGCAGATGGCCCAAATCGATTTCCTCACCGTGGTGACGTCGGATGAGCTGCAGCGAATCTTCGAGTACCGCCATCATCCCCAGACCAAGAAGATCCACTTTGACGATGCCCATGTCGGCGCAGTCTTCTTTGTCCCACTGCACGACCACGCGGCCGGGCATACTAGCGGGCTCCAGAGGAACGACGGAATTGAGCTGTCCCTGGCAAACGACCATGCCTCCCGAATGCTGGCCGAGGTGCCGCGGCAAATCCTGCACTTTTTGGCAGAGCTCGAAAAATTTGCCAATGCGATGCTGCCCGAGGTCCAGACCTGCATCTTGAAACTGCCGCGTGAGCGTGTCCTTGGAATCCGTGTATTCCCAGGCGCTCACGAGACTGGCCAGGCGGTCCAGAGTTTCGGAATCGAAGGAAAGGACTTTTCCAACTTCGCGAGCGGCGGACTTGCCGCGATAGGTGATGACGTTGGCTGTCATCGCGGCTCCCAGCTGTCCGTAGCGTTCGTATACGTATTGGATCGCGCGTTCCCTCTGGTCGCCACTCGGGAGGTCGAGATCAATGTCCGGCCATTCCCCGCGTTCTTCGGAAAGGAACCGTTCAAAGAGAAGATTCATTCCCACCGGATCGACGGCGGTGATTCCCAGGGAATAACAGACCGCGCTGTTCGCCGCGGAACCTCGGCCTTGCACCAGAATGTTCTTTTCCCGGCAGAAGCGAACGATGTCCCACACGATGAGGAAATAGCCGGCGAGGTCGAGTTTTTGGATGACCGACAATTCGTGCTCGATTTGCCGGGAAGCGTTCTGATCAGCTGCGCCATAGCGCTGGATCATGCCTTCCAGCGTGCGTTTGCGAAGAAAGGCGATTTGCGATTCGTTGTTGGGCGTCGGATAGCGGGGAAACTGGTAGCCAAGATCCTTCAGGGTAAACAGCAAGCGCGAGGCCAGCACTGCGGTGTTCCGGATGGCTTCGGGCAAGTCTGCAAAGAGCATGGCCATCTGCGCCGAGGACTTGAAATAGCGTTCGCTGTTGGCGGAGAGAAAGCCTCCGGCGTTTGAAAGCACACGATGATGGCGAATGCAGGTGAAGACATCCAAGAGTTCTCGGTCTTGCGGAGCGACGTGGCAGACGCCGTTCGTGGCGAGAAGCGGAAGGTGCATGCTGCGAGCGAGTTCGATGGCCATCTGGTTGCGGCGTTCTTCTTCAATCGAAAAATGCCGCTGCAGTTCCACGTAGACGTTGTGTTTGCCGAATGTCGCGCATAGTTCTTCAAGACACTTTCTCGCTTTCGCCTTTCCTCCAGCGCGCAGCGCATGGGCGAGTGGGCCTTCTCTACCGCCTGTCAGACAAATCAATCCGCTGCTAAATTCTTCCAACTCTTGCGCTTCGATTGCGCCTTGGCCTTTTTTCGAACGCAGTTTCATGCGCGTGATCAGGCAACAGAGATTGTGATATCCCTGCTGGATGGCGACGAGCAACGGGTAGCGCCATCCGCCCACGCAACTGACTTCCGCGCCGATGTGTGCCTGCAGGCCCGTCTTTTTCGCCGCGAGATAAAACCGCGGTGCGCCATACAACCCATCGCGGTCGAGCAGCGCCATGGATGGCATGCCGTAGGCGGCGCATGCCGCAATCAGCGCCTCGGGAGTCGAAGCGCCTTCGAGAAAGCTGAAAGCGGAGCGAGCATGGAGTTCGACATACATCAATCATAGACTCCGCGCACCCACCACTGTTCGAAATGAAGGTCGAAGGAAACGCGATATAGGCCTTGTACGGTCCTGGATTCGGAGGTGAATTGAATCTCCACGTCCCAGGCATCTTCCTGCCAAGGCTGGTTTTCCCACCAATCTCCCGAACTGCGCCAGGGCCCCGAGGCATGAATGACCGTGCCCAGCATTCCCTGAAAAGCGACGCGCGCCGGGACTTTTTTCTGCAACTGGACCCACAGAGGAAGCGCAGGGCGGAAAACGCGAAATGCAGTTTGTGCGCCGCTTGGCGGTCCTCCATGGGGAGTCGTCGCTGGCGGGACGAAGAATTTCCGCATGTGGAAGGCATCGGGACGGTGGGTGTCAAGCAAGTGCGGCGATCCGACATTTCCTTCTCCGACGACAGCGGCGATGCGGGCCAGCGTGAGCTCTAGCTTTTGCGGGTCGGGCGAAGCAGGAACGAACAGGCCACTCTGAGTCGCACGGGAGCGACCCGGCTCTGCGAGCAAGTGGATTTTCCTCACCGGGGCGCCGGGCGGTTTTGCTTGCAGGCGAAGCCGCAGAAGTTTCAAGAGCAGCGTGGAATCCTGGGAGGGAACAGGTAATTGCAAGGCGCAAGAAAAGGTTCTCGGTGATTTCGTTGCGCTAATAGCGTCGGGTGAGAAAAGGACCGTGCTCTCGAACGCGGTTTGCAGCTCAAAAGTTACCTGGATCGCGCCGATGGCCAGGCCTCGCGCGGAGATGCGGACGCACACCTGTTGAAGGAGTCTGCCCAGTAGAAACGAAAGTGGCTCGAGATTGTCGACCGCATCTTCCAATTCAAGGCATTCCTCAAAACAATCCGTGGGCTGAACGATGAGAAGAGGACGGGTTGCTTTTCCACCCGCCAGCGCGTGTAAATGAACGCCTTCTTGTCCGGCACGTTCGGAAAGGGCAAGCACCGGCAGCGAAGCGAGAGACTTGCAGGTGCTCACGCCCCAGCGTTCGAAGATTTCCGCCAGTTGCGGGCTGGGAGAAAGCATGGCGACCGGCAAGGATTCGAGAAATCGGCCTTCCCGTCCGTCCGGTACCACCGTTATTCCGAACAACGCGCGCGCCACAATTCGGGCCGTCTCCGCGTTCGCCGATACCGCGATGTGAACATCCATTCCCAATTCGGAAGTTCGGCAAAGGATTTGATGAGCAATGTCCTCCTGCCCGCCGAATAGCCGTGACAGGCCAGACAAATCCAGCAGCAAGGTGTCACGCGCTCTGTCTTCCACCCGCGACGAGATCGACCATGCCGCGTCAAGGAGAGCCTGGTGCGCCATCTCTTCCTGGGTCTTGCTGCGGTTGCGGATTTGAACTTGCGGGAATTGTTCGACGCTGGCCTTGGTCATTCCGACGGTCACGCCTAATTTCTCCGCTAACCCGTTTAGCGCGGCGACGCGGTAGGTCGGCGGTTGTCCTTCGATGACGGCGACGGGTTCGATCCGCAGTTCCGGTTCACCGCGCGCGATGGCCTGAAATGTAAAATTGGGAACGAAAATCGCTGCAAAGGACATAAATGATGGCCATGGCTCCTAGAGACTCCCGGGAAAGCTCAACCAGGGTCGGTCATCCTTTCTTCCTCCGAGAAAAGCGACCGGGCCTCTTTCATTCGCAGGTCAAAACGAACGAGGTCTTTGCTTTCCGGAATTGCGGAGTGGTTGAGGAAATGGAGATTCTTCGGCCGCGCACGGGAGCGAATAACTTCAGCGGTTGACGCCCAGCCGTCGAGCAAGCAGGCCGGGGTGTGAAGAGCGGGCGACGGCAAGGAACGCTCCTTGAGCGACCAGGCTGCGGCTTCTTTTTCAAGACGCAGGACCAGAGAGGCGCATGTTTTCGCGTTCGATTCCTGCGAGAGCACCAAGAGAATCGTGGAAGTGTTTTCGACGGTGCGCCGCAGCCGGAACCATATGTTTAGCGGAATTTGGCGAACGAGACGCGCCGGGGCGTCACTCAAGTCCATGGCGACCATGCCAAATCCGCCGCCGTGAAGAAGAACATCGACGGAACGGAACGCGTGGTCGATATTTTTGCAACGAATCCAGAGCAACTGGCGCAGGGCCACGCCTGCGGATTCGGCGCCGGCAGGATCAAAGGAGTCGTGCGCATCGATCAGGGCGCACACTTCCGAACTCGCCGTGCGGGTAGCCAGAGCAGATTGCAGAAACGAGGTTTTTCCTGAACAAGAAGGGCCATAGATCTCCGTGAGACCGCCCCGCGGCAAGCCGCCTGTGACTTCATCTAGAACCGGGATTCCCGCAGGGACCGCGCGAGGCGGCTGCGATGGAGGCGGGCGGAACGGTGAGGCAATGCGTCCGGCAAGAGCGGACTCAACATAGAGGCGCAGGGCGGCAGATTTCGAGTGCATGGTGTTTGGGCGAGGTGGAGGAAAGGAATAAAATTCGCTTTTTATTCGCCATGGAGATTTTGCCTAGGAATCCTGCGTTTGTCAAATTCGAGGGTCATGCCCCGTCCAGCAGGATACGTTTTCGTAGCGACAGGCGGCTCTCAGGAAGAGGGAAGAGAGCTTATTGGGTCTCCCAATCCTTCAGCTTGAGCTGCGGAATCACAAGCGCACGTGTGAAATGGCTTTCTGGCTCATAGACTCGAATGACTACGCGCGACTGCGGAAGCTGGGGCCCGTCAACAGGAAACTTCGCCAGCCCCGACGCGTCGCGGAAGGGAAGGTTTGTGCCGAATCGCACTAAACTGTCGGGCAAAGGGTGGTACCCATAGGGGCTGTAGTCTGACTGACAGGTCGATCGGGCCGGGTTTCGCGCGCCGGTGGACGCGTTCTCGATAAACGCAGTCCCATATGGGCCCTTTTCTCGGTTCCATGCAGTGAAGCTCCACGGCAGTTCCAGCTTCGTTCATCTTCGTCTGGCACCAACCCCACTCCGGCATCCGTTCGTCGCCATCCAACGCCGGGATGGAATAAGATCCGGCAAGACCGAATAGCGTCAGCGAATAATCGACTCGAACTTGCACCGCTTGGTCCTTCGCTCTGTGGTAGACCGAAAGCGTCTGGCGACTAATTCAAAGTCTGGTCGACCCAGGGGGAGCAGGCACGGAGTATTGTTTATTTTGTCAAGGTCGAATGGTCATCCGCGGGAGGTTTGACCATTTTCGATGCCGGGATGGGCACAAAGGGCTGCACCGCCGGCGATGCCCGCGTTCACGCCGTAGCGCGCCGTCACCAGGGGAATTTCGAGACAACGCGAATTCAGGCAGCAGGCTGGGAGGCGATTGCGGATTTCATCGAAGAAGGGGCTCAGCATGGCGGCCACCCCGCCGCCCATGATCATGACATCGGGTTCGAGAAGGTCCACGATGTTTCCCAGCCACACGGCCAGCAGATCGACCGTTTCAAACAGGATTTCCTTGGCCAGCGGGTCACCCGCGGCGTATGCCTGCCCCAGCACCTCGCTGCTGACCAGGTCGAGGTCCCCGCCAGCCAAGTCCAGCATTGCCGACTTACGCCCCAATCCTCCGGCTAGCTTGGCGCGCGCCTTCTTGCCGATCGCGGTGCCCGACGCCAGCACTTCGATACAGCCCTTCTTGCCGCAATTGCAGCGGGGTCCGTTGTAATCGATGCTGACGTGCCCGCCTTCGGCCGCCGCCCCGGTGCGCCCGTGGTAGATGCGCCCGTCAAGAAGAATGCCGGTCCCGATGCCCGTGCCGATCGACGCGTAAAACACATTCTTGTAGCCACGGCCCGCGCCCCACAATCCTTCCGCAAGCCCGGCGGCGTTTGCATCGTTGTCGATTTTGACGGAGCCGCCATAACGGCTAGAGATTTTCGCCGCCAGAGGAAAATCTCGCCAGCACGGCATGTTGGGAGGATTCAACACCACCCCGGTGCGGGGATCGAGCGGCCCGGGAGCACAGATCCCGATACGCTCGACTGTGCCGCGCGACTCGGGCGCCATCTTCAGCAAGGCATCGATCGCAGACGTCACGGCGGCGAGCCCTTCCGCAGCGCTACCCGCCGGATTCATCGCCGTGCGCGTGTGATGCAGGATTTCACCTTGCCGATCGACGAAACCAGCTGCCACTTTTGTGCCGCCGACATCGACGCCAATCACCCAAGTCTCAGAGTTCCGAGCATCCAGCATTCAGGGAGACCTCTCGTTACACCCCCGGGCGTTCTGCGCGGCCGCTCCAGCGACGCGGATCCGGCGGCGATCCACGGACATGATAAACATACCAGACGGCGAGTACCGACGGCCGGACGCAAATGAAATAAGGGCCGTTGTGCTCGCGACCGAGGATGTGGAAAGAACACCACGGAGCGCCCCTCGGCAAGCTGAGGGGCGTGTTTTTCCCTCGGGGAGCCACGCTTCCGGCGCACGATTCTTCTGCGCTCTTTAGTCTTGCGCGAAACAGGTCCCGCCGCCGACTCGCGGGCGCAATCCCCGAAGAGCCGCCGGCGAAGCCCTCTATCGCGGTGATTTGGAAAGCCGGCACTCGCGAAGTATTGATTTTGAGCCACGGCAGGAGTGTTAAAAGATTTTGTAATACCGCTGCAATCCAAGCCCGGTGCCTATCTCCTTGCGTTTCTTGGCGGTTCGGCAGAGTGTTTTCTTCAGATTGCGCCTGGCTATATGCGCGCAATGGTTTTCTCATCCGAACCATTGACACACCGCGAGCCGCACCGTAGCATCGCTTTCACCGGCCGTAATTCTTGCTCACGATTCGTGCTGGAAGAGAGGCCTCTCATGAGCCTTCGCGACTTCATCACCAAGCAATTTATCGACGTCATCGAGTGGGTTGAACCGGAAGAAGGCATCCTGGCCTATCGCTACCCCATGCAGGATCGCGAGATCCAGAACGGCGGCAAGCTGACCGTTCGTGATTCGCAAGCCGCGATTTTTGTGAATGAAGGGAAGGTTGCGGACATTTTTGGCCCGGGACTCTACACCCTGACTACCGCAACGCTGCCTATTCTGACTTATCTAAGGAACTGGGACAAAGCGTTCAAGTCGCCTTTCAAGTCCGATGTGTATTTCTTTTCCGCGCGAATTCAAACCGACCAACACTGGGGCACGCAGAATCCCATCTCCATCCGCGACAAGGAATTCGGAGCCATTCGTCTTCGCGGCTTTGGCATTTACTCCTATCACCTGAGCGATGCCAAATCGTTCTACAGCAAGATCAGCGGCACGCGCGACCTCTATCGCGTCGCGGATCTCGAAGGCCAGTTGCGCAACACCATAATCGCGAAGATGACCGACGCGTTTGCGGCCAGCCAGGTGCCCTTCCTCGATATGGCCGCCAATCAAGGCGCGCTTGCCGAAAAGATCAGCGAGACCCTCAAACCGGCCTTCACGGAATATGGACTCACCCTGGACACCTTGGTGGTCGAAAACCTTTCGCTTCCGGACGAATTGCAGAAAGTGCTCGACCAGCGCATCAGTATGAACATGCTCGGTGACATGGGCAAGTACACGCAATATCAGGTGGCGCAGTCCATCCCCATCGCGGCCGCGAATGAAGGCGGAGGCGCGGTAGGAATAGGCGCGGGTCTCGGCGCGGGCGTGGCCATGGGCCAGGCCATGATGGAGGCGGTGAAGAAATCGACTTCGGCGCCGTCCGGTGGGGCGGCGCCCGGAACCCCCACTGCCGAAACCAAGTTCTGCAGCGAATGTGGCAAACCCATCCCCCGCAGCGCCAAATTCTGTCCGGAATGCGGGAAGCCCCAAGTATAGTGGCACTGTCGGCCATGAGCGGAATCGAGTGGGTTGTCGAAGCCTTCGGATGCTCGTCGCAGTCGTTGCGCGATACTGCTGTCCTGCAGAATTTGTTCAACAGCATCATCCGGGAGATGAAGCTCCGGCCCGTAGGCGAAACGGCCTCGGTCTTCTCGCGGAGTCGCACCTCGCGTGTCACACGTTTCCGGAACACGGCTCGCTCTGTCTGAATCTGTTTTGTTGTGTGCCGCGCGCGGAGGGGGATTTCGAAACTGTTCTGCGGCAACTCTTTTGTGCGCATTCCGTTGCCGTCCGCCGGCTGGAGAGACCCTACCAATCCCAATGGAAGCAGGTTGCCAGTGACTGAGGCGGATCTTCGTGCCGCCGGCCCGGTGGGTCATTTCCGATGACCCAGCCGATTGCCAACTGCCCGAATTGCGGCGCCAAGATCGTTTTTCGCTGGTCCAGCAGCGTGCAGACGGTATGCCAGTTTTGCAAGAGCATCCTGGTCCGCACGGATGTGGACTTGAAGAAAGTCGGCCAGGTGGCCGATCTCCCGCCGGACAATTCACCGCTGCAGGTTAATACCCAAGGCCAATACGGCCATCAAGCGTTCGTCGTGGTTGGCCGCATCCTTTATGAGTATGATCAAGGTGGCTGGAACGAGTGGCACGTGATGATGAACGACGGCACGAGCGCATGGCTCTCCGATGCGCAAAGTGAATACGCGCTGTCCCGGTCTTCGAAGTCGCAGAACCTTCCCACCCTCGCGATGGTCCACGTTGGCCAGCAATTCACTTGGAGCAACCAGCGCTATACCGTGAGCGTCATCACCGCGGCGCACTACCGCGGCGTGGAAGGCGAATTGCCGTTTCAATATTGGGACAAGACGGACGTCACCTTCGTTGATCTGCGCACGGAATCCGGAAAATTCGCTACCCTCGATTACAGCGATCCCGAACCGGCGCTGTATCTCGGCGAGTTCGTGGAATTCGACGACCTTAAATTAAAAAATCTGCGCAGTTTTGAGGGCTGGGGATGAGCACTGGCGCGCCGCCGCTTTCCGGAACCCCGAAGCCGCAAGCCAAGGCGCTGAACTGTCCGAAGTGCGGCGCGGCTATCACGCTGCGTTCGTTCGGCCAGGCCGAAACGGTGGTGTGCGGAAGTTGCCATGCCATCCTCGACGCCAAAGACCCCAACCTGGCGATCCTTCAGCAATTCGAAGCCGCCACGGGCGAAGTCAAGCCGCAAATTCCTCTGGGCACCCGCGGCAAGCTGCGCGGCACGGACTATGAAGTCATCGGCTTCCAGCGGCGCTCGAGCAAGGTCGACGGAATCACTTACTACTGGCAGGAATATGTCTTGTTCAATCCTTACAAGGGCATTCGCTACCTCAGCGAATACCGTGGTCATTGGAACGACATCAGCGTCTGCAAGACATTGCCGGCCGTGGACAGCATTCCGGGCGGTTCGCCGCTAACGGCAAACTATCTCGGGGAAACTTACAAGCACTTTCAATCCGCAGAAGCCAACACGGATTTTGTTCTCGGGGAATTTCCCTGGCAGGTTCGCGTCGGCGAAATGGCTGAGGTCACGGACTTCGTCCATCCGCCCCGCGTGCTCTCCAGCGAGAAGCTCCAAAACGAAGTCACTTGGTCGATCGGCGAGTACATGTTCGGCCGGGAAGTCTGGGACGCCTTCAAGCTGCCCGGTGCTCCGCCCGAAGCGATGGGGGTCTACGAGAATCAGCCTTCACCCGTCGTCACCAAGGTCACCGGCGTGTGGGTCGCGTTCGCCGCATTTGCCGTCTTCCTCCTTGCGCTCATGGCTGGTTTCGAGATGCGCGCAAAAAAAGAGCCTGTCCTTCATGAGACCTATCAATACAATCGCGCTGAATCGAAAAGCGAGCCTTCTTTCGTTACCGATGTGTTCGAACTCAGCGGTCACCCCTCAACCGTGGAAGTGAAAACCTACGCCCCGGTCAGCAACCAGTGGATTTATTTGAACTATGCGCTCATCAATCAAGACACCGGACAGGCCTGGAACTTTGGCCGGGAAGTGAGCTACTACTCCGGTTACGACAGCGATGGTTCCTGGAGTGAAGGGAAGCAGAATGACGCCGTGGTGGTCCCCAGCGTCCCTCCCGGTCACTACTATCTGCGCATTGAGCCGGAGGCTGATCCCGCGCTTCCGGGCATTCCCTACACCGTCGAGGTCCACCGCGACGTGCCCGTCTTCGGAATCTATGTCATCGCCTTCCTGGCTTTGCTGGTGCCTGCGGTGATCATGTCCTTGCGCGCCTACACCTTTGAGTGGTCTCGCTGGTCCGAAAGCGATCACCCGCCCATGAGTGTTGCCAATCTGGCCAGCAGCTCGGGAGACGATGAATAATGTTCCGAAAAGTCTACGTTCTTTATGGATTCCTGGTTCTCGCGACGGCCGCTTTCGGCCAATATCGCGGGTGGAGTTTCGACACCATCAATCAAGTCAAAAACATTCCGAAGTCCGTCCGCGATAATCCCGGCTCATACCGCGCGGTTTACGGCGGCTATCACCATTACACGGGAGGCAAATAAGATGAACCTGGTTCCGCTCGGCAATGTCATCGCCGCACTGGTTTTCGCGTCTATCGGAATATTCATCTTCATCGTCGCGTTCATGGTGATGGACAAGCTCACGCCTTATCATCTCTGGAAAGAGATCGTGCAGGAGCACAACATGGCGCTGGCCATTCTTGTTGGTGCCATGTCTCTGGGCATTTGCCTGATTATTGCCGCGGCGATTCACTAGCCCATGGGCATCCTGGTGTTCATTTCCGTGCTGCTGGTCGCGGCTTGCGGCCTGATCTATGAGCTTGTCGCCGGGACGCTGGCCAGCTATCTCGTCGGGGACAGCGTCTTTCAATTCTCCACCATCATTGGCACCTACCTGTTCGCCATGGGCATAGGCAGTGCCTTGTCCCGCTACATCAAGGGCGGCCTCGCAAACCGCTTCGTGTGGATCGAGCTTCTCCTTGGCGTCATCGGCGGCTTTTCCTCGGCGCTGATGATGCTGGCGTTTGCCTTCACCCAGGGTTTCGAATTGATTCTGTACGCGCTGGTCATGGTCATGGGGGTTCTAGTGGGGCTGGAGATTCCGCTGCTGATGCGCATGGTGCGGGACCGCTACGAGTTCCGCGACGTCATCGCGCACGTGCTCACCTTCGATTATCTCGGCGCGCTGGGGGCCTCGCTCGTGTTTCCGATCCTGCTGGTGCCGCGCCTCGGGTTGGTGCGCTCCGCGATGTTGTTCGGCTTGATCAATGCGGGCGTGGCGCTGTGGAGTACTTTCCTTTTCGTCGATCAGCTTTCCGCCACGCGCGGTTTGCGGGTTGCCTGTCTGGTCGTCTTGTGCGCCTTGGGCGCGGGAATGGCCGAAGCGAAACAGATCACCGCGACCGCGGAAGACAATATCTACGCCGATGAGATCATTTTTGCCCGCGACACGCATTATCAGCATCTCGTTCTCACGCGCTTCAAGGACGACCTCCGTCTTTTTCTCAATAGCCATCTGCAATTCAGCTCCCGCGATGAATACCGCTACCATGAAGCGCTCGTCCATCCCGGCCTGGCGGCCGTCCCGGCCCCCCGCCGCGTCCTGATTCTTGGCGGCGGCGATGGCCTCGCCGTTCGCGAAATTCTGAAGTACCCGCTCGTCGAGAGCATCACCGTCGTGGACCTCGATCCCGAGATGACCAGGATTTTTTCCTCCAACCCCATGTTGACGAAGCTCAACGACAAATCCCTGCTCTCCCCTCGCGTGCACGTCATCAACGCCGATGCCTTCCCTTGGGTCGACGGGAACGCCGACAGTTTCGATTTCATCGTCATCGATTTCCCGGACCCCACGAACTATTCTCTGGGCAAGCTCTACACCACGGCCTTCTACCGCGCCGTCTCGCGGCACCTCAGCGCGCAGGGATTTCTGGTGGTACAGAGCACCTCGCCGATGTTCGCCCGCGATTCCTTCTGGTGCATTGCCGAGACGCTGAAACAGGCTGGCCTCGAGACGCATCCCTACCATGTCTACGTCCCCTCGTTCGGCGAATGGGGTTTTGTGCTCGCCGGCAAGCACGAATACAAGCCTCCCAGGTCGCTCCCCGCCGGTCTGCGTTTTGTGAGTGTGGGCGGCCTTCCCGCGCTCTTTCAGTTTCCCCCGGACATGGCGCCGCTCCCCATGCCCGCCAATCAGCTCAACAGCCAGGTGCTGGTGCGTACCTACGAGAACGACTGGAAGGACATCAGTCATTGAAACTTGCCCGCCGCAAGTTTGTCGGTCTTGGCAGCGCGGCGCTCGCCGGTCTTCTCCTCAAAGGTGACAAAAGGATCGAAGGCTCGTTCGTCAACGATTCCTTTCCGCGGGGTCACCTCCTGCGCGGCCGCGCCGGCTTTCCTCCTGGCAAGCGCGTCGAAAAAATCCCGGTGGTCATTGTCGGCGGTGGCATCGCCGGCCTCAGTGCCGCCTGGCGCCTTCAGAAGCGCGGTTTCAGCGATTTCGTCCTTCTCGAAATGAGCCCCCAGCCCGGCGGCAACGCCCGCTGGGGCGAAAACGAAATCACCGCGTACCCCTGGGCCGCCCACTACGTGCCTGTCCCCGGCCCCCAAGCCGCCTACGTCCGCGAGCTTTTCGAGGATCTTGGAGTCTTGAAGAACGGACAATGGGAAGAACGCTATCTGGCCTTTTCACCGCAGGAGCGTCTCTTCCTTTACGGCCGCTGGCAGGAGGGCCTCGAGCCCGCCGTCGGCCTTACCCCCAAAGATCGAGATCAGTTCGAGCGCCTGGAAAATCTCTTCCGTGAATTCCGCCAGAGCGGATCATTCACCGTCCCTGTCGAGCTCGGGCTCTCGTCGAAGTTTCAGGATCTGGATGGTATCTCTTTTTCCGATTGGCTCCGCCAGCAGGGGTGCGATTCGCGCTTACTAAACTGGTACATGAACTACGCCTGCCGCGACGATTACGGCGCGCTGGCACGCGACACTTCCGCTTGGGCCGGCGTTCATTATTTTTCTTCCCGACAGCCCGAGGAAAAAGGCCCGCTCACATGGCCGGAAGGCAACGGCTGGATCACCCGTCGCCTCCTCGAACGCGTCGGCGGAAACATTCGCACCAGCCAGATGGTGCACCGCATCACGGAGACACGCCGCGGCGCGAGCGTCTTTGCCGAGGAAACCGAGTTTCAAGCCCAATTCGTCATTTTTGCCGCCCCCACTTTTCTCGCTCCTTACGTTCTCGAAGATTTTCCGCCTCTCCATGATTTTGTCTATTCCCCCTGGCTCACTGCCAACCTCACGCTCGACCGCTATCCCGAATCCCGCGGAGCCCAGCCGTCCTGGGACACCGTGTTCCTCGATTCACCCACGCTCGGCTACGTCGACGCCATGCACCAGACCCTGCGCACGCACGTGGACCGCACCGTCTGGACGTTCTACTGGGCCCTCGCCGAAGGCGTGCCGGCCGAAAACCGCCAGCTGCTGCTAGAAAAGGATTGGGCCTACTGGAAAGAAGCCATTCTCCACGACCTCGAGCGCGTACACTCCGACATTCGCCAGTGCGTCTCGCGGATCGACATCCTGCGCATGGGTCACGCCATGATCCGCCCCACGGTCGGATCGATTTTCTCCGAAGAACGGCGCCGCCTGAGGCGCCGGAATGGCCGAATCCTGTTTGCCAACTCCGACCTCAGCGGCATTTCCATCTTCGAGGAAGCCCAATATCATGGTGTCGAAGCCGCCCAAAAGGTGTTGGGGCGACTCCACGGATAGCCCTATACCCTTATGGAAGGGCACGAGTATTGGTAACCTTTCGGCGCCCGAGGACTCTCATGAATCAGAGGCAGGAACGGCCTGGGGATTCGAAGAGCAAGCCTGGCCGGCTGGATTCCAGCATCCAAATCGGAGAGATGCACGTAAGATGGTAGTGAAGCCGAGATGCCTCGGCAGATCGGTAGGAGAGAGATGTTCGTCCGCAAAGCCCCAGATTTGACCTACGCCGATATCACACCCCGGTCCGTGTACCTGGACCGCCGCAAATTCCTCCGCGCCATGGGCGTTGTTGGTGCGACGGCGGCTGCCGGAAAAGGCCTCTTCGATCTGGCCTGGCCAAGGCAAACCGCGTTGGCCGCCACGCAGTTTACCGGCCTCATCAAGAGCCCCTTCAGCACCACGGAAAAGCAAAACACCTTGAACGACGTGTCCCATTACAACAATTTCTACGAATTCGGCTCCGACAAATCCGACCCGGCGAAGAATGCTCAGAATTTCAAGACGTCACCGTGGACTGTTTCCGTCGAAGGCGAGGTGAAAACCCCGCGCAAATTCACGGTGGACGAGATCCTGAAACTCGCGCCGCTGGAAGAGCGCATTTACCGTCTTCGTTGCGTGGAGCGCTGGTCCATCGTTGTGCCGTGGATCGGTTTTTCCTTCAGCGTTCTCCTAAAGCTGGTCGAGCCCACGCCGAAGGCTCGCTACGTGGCCTTTCAAACTTTCTATGACCCG
>MNIJ01000041.1 GCA_001919715.1 Acidobacteria bacterium 13_1_20CM_58_21 | reverse complement strand
CCAACCGGAATCAGCGTGACCCTCGTGCCGTCTTTTACTACCAGGCGTTCCAGGAATTGTTGCGGGGGCCGTGCGGCAGCCGCGAGTTCGTACGCGGGCGGCATTTTCTCGCCCATCCGGCTTTTCGCTCGTTCCAGTGCCGCCTCAAAGCGTTCGCGGCCGATGGGCTTCAGCAGGTAGTCAACGGCATGCACTTCGAACGCGCGCATGGCGTATTGGTCGTAAGCGGTGATGAAGATTACGGAGACGTCCGCACCGATCAGTTCCAGGACGTCGAATCCTGTCAGCTTGGGCATCTGTACATCGAGAAAGATCAGGCTGGGTTGGTGCTCTGCGAAAGCCTTGGCGGCTTCGAAACCGTTGGCGCACTCTGCGAGAATCTCAATTTCCGGATGGGATTGGAGCAGTTCGCAAATGACGTGCCGCGAGCTCCTCATCATCCACAATGAGCGCTCGTATCTTCTTGGTGAATGCACTCAATTTTGTGACGCTCCTGATTCTGCGGGCATCGATAGGTTGACTCGAAAACAATCCCCTTCCGCGCTCACTTGCATCGTCGCCTCTTCGCCGTAGCGGCCTTCTAGCCGTCGGCGAACATTGGCCAGGCCTAGGCCGTGCGGCGCGCCGGCCTGGACTCGGGATCAAATGTGTTTTCCACGATGATGGACAATCGTCCGTCATGGCAATGGGAGACCAGACGAACCGATCCTCCCGCGGGCAGATTCGCGATGCCATGAATGATGGCGTTTTCGACCAGCGGTTGGAGCAAGAGCGGCAGGACGAGCATAGGCTTCGACTCCTCCTGAATGTCCTCCTCCAATTTCAATCGCGCGCCAAAGCGCACTTTTTCAATGGCCAGGAAACGATCGAGGAGAGCCATTTCCTCGGCCAGCAGGATGTTGCTCTTTTCTCCCAGGCCGAGAGTCATGCGTAAGAACTCGGCGAGCAGGATGCACATCTCACGAGCTTTGGCCGGATCGATGCTCGTGAGAGCGCTGATGGAATTGAGGCTGTTGAAAAGAAAATGTGGATTGACCTGGGTCTTGAGCGCTTTGAGTTCGGCGTCTCGGGCCAGTACGCTGGACTTCAGCGCGTGGGCCTCTGCTTCTCGGGAAGCATCCTGAGCCAACGCCACGTAATGAAACGCCACCGACAAAAGATAGAGGATGCATCCCGCTCCATATACCAGCCACACTTTCGGCGTGAAGCGCGCATCCAGCCCGTGGAACCAGGGCAAAATGGACAAGAAATGTGCAAGCAGCTTTCCCATCCCGACCCAGAGAAGGCTCAGGAATAGCGCAGCACCAACGTGCGTTCCAATCAAATTGAGGATTGTCGACCTCTGGATCGGCCGGAATTTGCAGGAGTCCCACGCCGAGAGTGAAATGAATTGACCCAGGCCCGCCAGCGGAACCATCAAGACGGCGGTCTCGAACCAGCCCATCCCACCCGTAGAAACAACCAGATAGATCAGCAGCGCGCAGACGGGTAGCCATGCGATCTTGTAGAGCCTCAGTCTGTTGCGGCGCGATGAAAGGGCGTCCATCCCGGCAAGCTCAGTTCTTGATCTCCACGCCGCCGAACACCGCGGCTCCCGTAAGGATGAGCGCTTTCCGTTCGGGTTGAGCGGAGTTTTCGGGGCGATAATTTCTCGTTTCGTCCACAAAACCACCGAAGATAGCCTGCCCGCGGGACACAATCTGCCAGTCCTCGGGCACGCGAATCTCAACACCACCGAACACCGCGTTGATCTCCAGATGCGCTTCGGATTCCTGCATTTTTGCATCACGCAGGTCGAGTTCGACGCCGCCAAAAACAGCATGGACATATCCACCGCGGAAATCAGGGCTGGTAATGCGGCGCTCGACACCGCCAAAGATAGCGACCTCATTCAGTGTCGACCGTAGATCTGCCTCCGATTCGCCCGGACCCTTGCGGTTCGAGACGGATAGCTTCCGAGCTTGCAGGGAACTCCACATCACAAGGAAGCCCGCTCCGATGATGGCCAGCGGCCACATCTCACCCCAGTTGAAATGCAATCCCCAGGGTGTCCAACTGAAAAAGAACGCCCAAAATGACCAAGACGCCGCCAAAAACCCGGCCGGATTGGCAAGCAAGATTCCATACACCAATCAGGATCAGAATCATTGGCCAAAAACGATACAGGTGGCTGGCGACGTGAATGCCCATGTTGTCCAACAAGATCAGCAAGCCAACGACGGCGATGATCCCGCCGGAGATCACGCCCCAGTGCGGTGCGCCCTGGCCGGATCTGCGCAGCCCGACGCCGACGATAATTCCACCCCGGCTCGTTTTGTTCCGGCGTTCATCACCCATCAACGGTCTCCTTGAGCCGATATTGCAGAGCTTCCCGAGCAAGAGTCTTGCGGCCGGGGATCTCTCCTGGCAAGCGGACGGAGCAGAACGGCACCTGCGGCGATCAGGAGTAGCGGCCAGAATGATACCAAGATCTGCGTGAGACTCGACAAAAACTGGGCATGGTCGAATGTATAGGCCTGCAGAGCATGCCACCCCGCCAGCCCGAGTGCGGGGAGCATTCCCGCGGCTTCCGCCCCAATGCAGACCATGCTGCTGACTTCGGCTGTGAGTCCCTCCAGATTGACGAAGAGGAGGAAGATCCCGAGCGTGAGAACGCCCGCCCCCCAAATGGATTTCCGGCTCTGAGAGGATGTCCGTCGGGCTGTCATGTTGTGCTCCTGAAGGCGATTTCCTCGCCCCAACGCGAGAATAGGAGTTCGACAAAAGGTATGCATCCAAGATTCGGCGAAGAGGAACGATTTACCGGCGAATGGAAGCTCTGGGAAGGGGAATAGAGGAGGAGCGGTCCGGGCCGAACCGAATCATACTCGCCAGCCAGCCGTAGGGATGGACCGCACTAGCAATGCAAGATGAAAGGTGCGTTCCCGAGAAACGACATTTACCTCTTTGTCGAAAGGAAGACTATCCGGGAGCTGTCTGACAAAACTGCCTTCCGGCGTCTGACGGCCCATCAGGCGCACAATCAGGGCGGTCATGGGAGCATCTCGGTCCTAAAGGTGAACTGAAATAAGAGCAAAATCAAATAAGATCAAATAAGAGCCCTTGCAAAACCCCGCCAATGGGAATAAGTTATGCGACACGCTTTGGGACATCCCCAACCCACATTCCCGAGGAGATACGGAATGACCGCATCCGTGGACGGTGCTAGCCACAAAAATGCCGAGCGATGGCGATGGCTGCTGTATGTGGGGCTGGCCATAGTCGGTGCATTGCTGACTTTCGTTGGGGCCCGGGCGCAGCAGAAGGCCACCGACGAAGCCAACTTCCGCAAGCTCATCGACAACTTTTGCGCGGCTTGGAGCACGGGAACGGCGGAGGCTCCGGCGAAATTCTACGCAAAGGACAACGACCTGATTTTCTACGATGTCGCTCCCTTTGCGTACCACGGCTGGAAGGAATTTCACGACGGAGTGCAGAAGGAGTTTCTGGAGAATGCTTCGGAGATCAAGCTGACCGCCGGTAAGGATCTGAAGGTGAACCGCCGGGGCATGATCGCCTGGACCATCGTTCCGATGCATTTGACGGAAAAATCAAAGAACGGCAAGACGACTGAAATGGATCTCCGGTACACCGGTATTTGGGAGAAGCGCGGCGCCAGCTGGGTTCTGGTGCACGATCATCTTTCGGCGCCGGCAGCCGGAAGCTAGAGTCTTGACGAAGAGGACTGGCGATTCGGCCATTGCACAAGAAATGATTAAGACGCTGCAGTATTACTGGAATGCTGCTCAGGGATATCGATTCAAGCCGTGGGAAAGCCCCTATGTGCGATGGCGCTTTGAGACTTTTCTCGGGAAAGAAGCCGCTGATCTTACCGCCGGGAAATTCTTTCAACTCGCCTGGAAGTACCGCGAGCATATGAAACGCTTCTTGGACTGGGCCGCGGAAAGACGCCGCTTTCAGCGCCGGCGCCACGCCTGAAGCCCGAACACATACCCTCAACAAACTTGAATGACTCGCGCGTACCTCTCCGCCCGGAGGTATAATGCTGCTCAGGAGGAGGATCCATGGAAGAGCTGAAGATCCTCCAGAAGACGGAACATTTGCACGAAGCCCGCTGGTGGGAAGCGGAGCCAGGCGGGCGAGTTCACTGCTATCTTTGTCCACGGCATTGCCACATCCATCCCGGTCAGGCAGGCTTCTGTTTCATTCGCACCAATCAAGACGGGAGGCTCTATAGCCTGGGATACGGGGCGCCTGCCGCCCTGCAAGTTGATCCCATCGAAAAGAAGCCGCTGAATCATTTTCTGCCGGGCACGCGCGTCTTTAGCATGGGCACGGCGGGCTGCAACATGGGGTGCTTTTTCTGCCAGAACTGGGACATTTCGAAATCACGCTCAGATCAGGTGCGTTCGCAGCATGTTCCACCGGAAGATGTGCCGCTACTGGCCCTGAAATACGGTTGTGAGTCCATCGCCTTCACCTACAACGAACCGACCATCTGGGGCGAATACATCATCGACATTTGCAAAGCGGCCAGGAAATATGGCTTGAAAACGGTGATGGTCACCAATGGTTACATCACCTACGATGCCTTCCACGACATTTACGACCACCTCGACGCGGCGAACGTCGACCTCAAGGCCTTTACCGAGAACTTCTACGGTAAGATCACACTGACGCATCTTCAGCCGGTGCTGGAGATGCTGGTGTGGCTGAAGAACGAAACGTCAGTCTGGTTCGAAATTACCAACCTAATGATTCCAACTTTGAATGACGATCCGGCAGAAACGCGGAAGCTCTCCGAATGGATTCTGACTCATCTAGGTCCGGACGTGCCGCTGCATTTCACTGCGTTTCACCCGGACTTCAAACTGCAGGACAAGCCACGGACGTCGTCCAAGACGCTTGACCATGCACGGCAGATCGCGCTCGACGTGGGCCTGCGGTACGTCTATGAAGGGAATATCTATAGCGACGGTGCGAACACCTATTGTCCCAAGTGCGAACAACGGCTGGTCCAACGCACCTGGCACGATGTGACGGGGAATTGCATCAAGGATGGCGCCTGTCCGAAATGTAGATTCACGATTTCCGGCGTTTGGACGAACGATGCGAAAGGGAAGTATTGGCCCAAGCCAAGTGTGGCCGCGACCGCAAAAAACTACGGCCATTTGAATCTGTAATGCTTACCTGTCATCGCGGATGAAAGTGATAGAAACCGGGCCCCACGCGCATAGCGTGATGCCACGCGACCGGAATGGCCCACCACACCAAAGTTCCCAAGATACTTTGCCCGAGAGCGAGAGGGAGAATGTTGCGCTCGCGCACGAACAGCCAGGACATCGCCATACCGCCGACACACGTGAGCGGAACAAGAACCGGATTCGGCCAATGAAGCGCGGCAAAGATCGTACCTGCAATCAGGGAAGCGCGCACCGCACTATCTGTTGCGGCGAAAAGACGATTGGTGACGTAGGAACTCAACCCCACTTGTTGGAGTAGGCAAAAAGCCATGTAGCCCAAGAAATGTTTTGGAATCAAGAGATGGTTGAACGGGCGATGCAAACCACCAAGAACCAGCCCCAAAAAGCAAAGTCCGATGATGAATGGCACAAAGACAACAGCCGAACGTTTCGTTGCCTTCCAAAAATTATCCGCCCTCCAGCCAAGCGTCTTGGGAGTGTCCCTGTGCAGCACAAAGCTGGTGGCCAGCCAAACGGGAAACACCATCCACGATGACCAAGTGGAAGTCTGAAGCTGCCAGATGTACCAACCAACGTAGCCGCAGAATGTAACAACCTCAATCAAAGTCAGCGAACGCAGCGCGGTCCCGGTCATCGGTCTGCTATTCCGTGAGAAGCCCTTTGTCCGGATGGCTGAGATCGAGAAGCTGCAGGGCACTTTCAAAGAGTTGATCGATCTCTTTTTCGCTCACTTCGTTTGGGGCGAGCAGTTCTTTCAAGTCGAAGTCCGGAAATCCGCGGTTGGCTACGCGCGCCGGCAGAAGTTCCCGCAGGCGGCGGGAATCGATGGATCCAAGTTCTCGGATTTCCTCAAAGACTACGCGCTGCAACGCATCTTCGAAGACCCTGGGATCAAGCAATTCGCAGATCTCAACGCGGGTCCCGCTCTTGATCAGTACCGAGCACAGAAAGCGTAAGGTGTTTCTCTCCAGTTGAAGTCCGTGGTCCGTTTCTTTTCTGTGCATTCGAAAGCTCTAACTGCCCCTTTGTGGGTCCGTTCTCATTCCGGAACGAGGGCGAAAACAGAAAAGCCTGTAATTGCCACGCAAGTCCCGGGCATCAAAGCTGGGCAATCTGCGATAGATGAGATGATACTAGCTTGGACGAGGTTGTGTTCGGGGGCGAACGAAATGGCGGAGAATCATCGAGTCGTCATTCTCGGTGGCGGATTCGGCGGACTGGCTGCGGCTCAAAAGTTGAAGCGCGCTCCGGCCGAAGTTATATTGCTTGACCGGCGAAATTTTCATCTTTTTCAGCCATTGTTGTACCAGGTGGCTACTGGCTCGCTGTCACCCGGAGAAATTGCTGCTCCATTGCGCGGCGTGCTGAGCCGTCAGAAAAATACACGGGTGCTTCTGGGCGAAGCGGTGGACGCCGACCCACAGGCAAGACACGTTATTTTGCGGGACGGCGCAACTCTCGCTTACGACTCCCTGGTTGTGGCGACGGGAACAGAGACCTCTTACTACGGCAATGTTTCCTGGCGGGAGTGGGCGCCTAGCCTGAAGTCTGTCGAAGAAGCCACGGCGATCCGCCACAAGATATTGTATGCATTCGAACGCGCCGAGCGCGCTGCCACACCGGAAGAAGCGAGCGCTTGGCTTACATTCGTGATTGTTGGAGCCGGCGCCACTGGACTCGAGCTCTCCGGAGCGCTTGCGGAAATCGCCCGAGAAACGCTGCGGCACGATTTTCGAAAGATCGACCCGCAAAAGGCGCGCATCATTTTGCTGGAAGGCGCACCAAGAGTCTTGGGCTCCTTTCCCGAGGATCTGTCGGCCAAGGCAGAGAAGCTAGTCACTCGGCTCGGCGTGGAAGTGATCAAGAGTGTGATGGTGACGAACATCGACGCGGGGGGCGTCACGTTCAAGCGCGGTGATTCGAGTGAGACCCTGCCGGCCAAGACTGTGCTCTGGGCTGGCGGCGTCATGGCCACTCCCTTTGGGTGGAAACTAGCCGAGCGCACGCGGGCGGAAACGGACCGGAGCGGCCGGATCAAGGTGACTCACGATCTGACCATTCCCCATTTCCCCAATATTTTCATCGTCGGCGATCTCGCGCACGCAGTCGACGAAAAGGGAAAACCACTTCCCGGTGTGGCGCAGGTCGCGATGCAGGGTGGAGCGTACGCGGCAAGAGTCATCCGTGCGCGTCTGGAAGGGAACAGAGAGCCGCCGCCGTTCCATTATTTCAACAAGGGGGAAATGGCGGTGATCGGCCGCGCCGCCGCGGTGGCAAATATTTTTGGCGTCCACGTTTCCGGACTGCTCGCATGGCTGATGTGGCTGTTCATCCACCTTATCTATATCGTGGAGTTTCAGAGCCGCATCCTAGTTTTCGTCCAGTGGGGATTCGAATACTTGACGTTTAGCCGCGGCGCGCGCCTGATCACCGGAGAAGCTGTCACTGATTCGATTGATCAGCCAGATGCCAAGGGTAAAAGGAGCAACGGCAGCTAACTCAGATTTTCTCCCTACCCCTATTCTGACTGGCGAGCCTGCTTAGCGCCCCAGAAACTTCTCGATCTTCTCGGCTTCAGGTTCTGCCAATTGCAGATATTTGCGGACATTTCGAATGTCTTGAGCCTGAAGCGCCCGCTTGCGCTTTGGCAAGGTAAGTGCGCATCCGAGACTGCGCGGCAATAATGGCGCCGCGTAATTGCAGTCCGTGCGCGTTTTGCTGTCTTTGGAGAGTGTCGAGGCTCGCGCTGATCGCCGTTTCGCGGCCGGAGAGCTGATCGGCTTGCCGGTCAAGTTCGGCTAGTTGATCTGCTTCCGACGGCGCTGGCGACACGCCTGCGCCGCTCTCGTCTTGTTGGTGTCCCCCCACCGGCGAAGCTTGACTTTCGGTGCTCGCAGGATTTTTGGCCGTGGCCGAACTCGCGGGTCCGGCGAGGCCTTTCTTGTGAGTGGGCTTACCGCACTGCATCCAGCGCTCCACCAAAGTTCCTTCGCAGGTAAAGCCGATTTCACGCAGGCGGGTTTTGAACCAGGCATGTTCGGACCCGGGGAACTCAGCGGGCGTAGCAATGCGCAGCCCGGTCCGTCTTGCGACCGCCTGCGTAAAATGTTTGGTGTAGTGCGTAATGGCGACCAAACGTAAGCTAAAAGGACAAAGACGAGCAACTGTGCTGGCCGTTGCAGCTTATTACTACCGAAACCGCGCCCGAATGCGCTACGACTCTTATCTCCGTAAAGGCTACCCCATCGCCAGCGGCTCGGTCGAAGGAGCTTGCAAAAACCTAGTCAAAGACAGGATGGAACGTTCCGGGATGCGCTGGA
>MNIJ01000088.1 GCA_001919715.1 Acidobacteria bacterium 13_1_20CM_58_21 | reverse complement strand
TTCTGCCTTCGACGAAGCGAACCTTGCGGGCGTCGCGAGCTCGCACTTATAATTCAGTGTCTTGGCGACGGCGTCAGCCGCATGCGCATCAGGAGGATCCTTGCCCGTAGGAACTGCGTTTCACGAAAGAACGCTGGCGCTGTGCGAGAGCCTGAACTACCGCGAATGGGCAGGCTATTACACGGTCGGCATGTATGAGATGCACCATGAGCACGAGTACAACGCCATCCGCAATTCGGCCGCGTTGATCGATATTTCTCCACTGTTCAAGTACCGGGTGACGGGACGGGATGCGACAAAGTTCGTGAACCGCGTGATTTCGCGCGATATTAATAAGGTAGCCGTGGACCAGGTGATTTACTGCTGCTGGTGCGATCCGGAAGGAAAAGTGATCGATGACGGAACGATCACGCGGCTGGGCGAGAGTGAATATCGCTGGACGGCGGCAGACCCGAGTTTGCGTTGGTTTCAGCAGAATGCCTTGGGTGTGGATGTAAAGGTTGAAGATATTTCGGAACAAACCGCAGCGCTGGCGTTGCAAGGGCCGATGTCAGGAAGATTGCTGCACGCGGCGGCGGACGCGAACATCACGAACCTGAAGTATTTTCGCGTGACACGAGGGAGGATTGCGGGTGTGCCCGTGGACATTTCGCGCACGGGCTATACCGGCGATTTGGGATTCGAAGTGTGGATGCCGTGGCGCGACGCAGTGAAGGTGTGGGACGCACTGATCGTGAAGGGCAAAGTCTTTGATGTTCACCCGGCCGGAATGATCGCGTTGGACATCGCGCGAATCGAAGCGGGCCTGATCTTGATCGAAGTGGATTACATTTCGAGCAAGAAAGCGCTGATCGCATCGCAGAGGTATTCTCCCGCGGAGATTGGGCTGGGGAAGCTCGTGGATTTGAAAAAGGAAAGTTTCGTTGGGTGTGAAGCGCTGGCACAGGAAGCGAAGAAAGGCGCGGAACGGGCGCTTGTAGGGTTGGAGATTAACTGGAACGAAGTCGAGGCGCTTTACGACAAGTTCAAGATGGCGCCGCAGGTGCCGAGCACAGCGTCGCGCACTGCGGTACCCGTGTATCGCGGTGGGCGGCAAGTGGGCAAGGCCACCTCGACAACGTGGTCGCCAACCCTAAAAAAGATGATCGCCCTGGGTATCGTGAGCCGCGGGAGTGCACCGGCCGGGACAACGCTGAGCATCGAGATGACCGTGGAAGCCGTGCGCCACAGCGTTTCCGCAAAGGTCGTGCCGTTGCCCTTCTTCAATCCGCCCAGGAAGACAGCCGTTCCGGTGATTTAGGCGTAAAATCGGTCCGCATACCTCTGAAGAAACGCCTTGCTAGCACGTTGCACTGAAGCCCTTGGCGCATGCTCATCGGATACGCGAACAATGACGCGCCTACATTGTGAGAAATGGAACGGTCGCGTTGTGGGGTGTCCAAATCAACGTACGATTTCCGCTCCTCATCGTATCGATCTTTGCGCTTTTTTTTCTCCTCTTGATTATGGCGGAGAGGCAGCCATCCCAAGCAAGAATCATTTGTCCTATGCTTTGACACAAACTCGTGACGCAAATCCGACCGAAGTATCCCAAGGAAGCCAAGGAGTCCGGAATCGAGGGGAAGTGTTCTTGTGGCGCATTATAGAAACCGATGGCTGTGTAGGAGAAATTGAGCTCATCGCGAGGAAGAAACCATTGTTGCAGGCAGCAAAGACAGCCTGGAAATACGAACCGATAGCGTTTGACCGAGTGCGATTCAATCCGACACAACTGTTGACATCACCTTTCAAATACCAAACGCGAATCAAAGAGATCCGACTCGTCGTGGCTCACCCACAAAACTAGCTCTTTCCCAACTCATTGGGTCAGGCGGTTGTATTTCTTGAGGACCTCCCGGAGGCGGTCGTGAGGAAGCCGAATGATTTTGTGATTCTCGATGCCGGTCATGGTTTCGGCGGCGACCATGGCGTTGATGATCGCTTCCTCGGTGGCTTGGACAGTGGCGGTAAACACCGGCTCGATCTGATCATTGGGCAGCATCTTCAGATCGACGAGATGGTCGGCCGCCCCGGCGCCAGGATTGGCGGTCGAAAAGGCGATGAAAATGTCGCCGGAGCCGTTGCCGGAAATACTGCCGTTGCGCCCGAGGCCAAGCGAAACGCGGCGAGCGAGGCGCTTAAGCTGGTGCGCGACAAGCGGCGCATCGGTAGCCACCACAACGATGATGGAACCGCGGTCCAGTTCGTTGAAGGATGTGGATGCGTAGGCGGGGTCTTCAGGAATTTCCCTGCCGACGGGTGCTCCAGCGATGCGGAGATTTTTGCGCGAGCCATAGTTGCATTGCACCAGGACGCCCACCGTGTAGGCGCCGATTTTCGATTCGATCTTTCGTGAAGACGTACCAATGCCGCCCTTGAATTCGTTGCAGACCATTCCGGTGCCGCCCCCGACAGCACCTTCTTCGACCGCCCCGCCGTGTGCGGAATCGATAGCGTGGAAGGCGTGTTCCGGTTTCACGTGGAATCCGTTGATGTCATTAAGCCAGCCGTCCCAAGTCTCTGCCACAACCGGCAGTGACCACCAATAACCTGTGGGATCGGGCTGGCCGTGCGCGACGCGCCATTGAATGACGGCATCGCGAACGACGCCTACGCTGTGCGTGTTGGTGATCATCACGGGACCTTCAAGAAACCCGGATTCTTCTACCCACGTGGTGCCGGTCATTTCGCCATTGCCGTTGAGCGACCACCAGCCGGCGAAAACGGGATCGTTCATCGAGTCTTTTCCACGCGGAAGGACTGCGGTAACTCCCGTTCGAATCGGCCCCTTGCCTACTTGAAGTTTTCCCTCGCCTGAAATGAGCGTGGTATGTCCAACCGTCACGCCGAAAACATCGGTGATGGCATTGAATGGACCGGGCGAGCCGTCGAAGGGGACGCCCAGATCGCGCGCGCGGGGCTTGGCAGGCGGAGTCGCCTGAGCAGCGGCCAGAGGAATTGCCGAAAGCGAGCCAAGAAGAATGACGAGAGCGCGAAAATCGTTTGCACGAATCATGGCCTGTTTTTCTCCCAGGAAGATTGTGCGGAGCGCAGCAATCTGGTGTTTTTCTCCACGGCCCTTTCGAGCAGCACAGCTTGCTGCGTCCCCAATTTCCAGTCGTGTCGTTCCACTGCTTCGGCGAGCCCAGGGAATTCCAGGTGCGCGTAAGTGTAACGCGAAGAATAGAGAAGATGCTGAAACCACGGGCGGCCGGGAATGCCCGCGGGATCGAGCCAATTGGATTCGACCTGCAGCAGCTCTTCGTTGAGGCGCTGAATCTTCTGCGGTGAGGCTGAGCCTGACAAAAGATCGTAAGCGACGGCGTCGCGCAGAAGGTTGCCCGCTTTCTCGAATTCGGCGATTCGAGCGTGAAGCCGTTTCAATGGAAGAAGCCGCGGCTCGACTTTGTTCTTTTGTTCGAGTTCGCGCAAGAACCGTTCAAGGGTCGATGCGTTGAAGCCGAAGTCAAAGGGGAGAATGTCCGCGTTCGCGAGACGAAGCGCGACCAGACCCCAAATGCGAGTAAGGGCGACGTGGTATTCGAACGCCGGATCACCGATGTGCGACATCCAATAATGATCGTCGTACATCGAGTGATACACACCGTAGTCGCCGGTAAATCCGAGATTGATAACCGGCCGACCGAGATGATTCAGAAACACCGTATGATCGGAGCCGCTGCCGATGCGCGTTTCGACGAGCGCGCTGTCGAATGGCGGAGTGCTCGCTTTCGAATCGCGCATCGTGGTGGCGCGCCAGGCTTTGTACAGAGATTTTTCCGATGGCGCGCGGACGTCTTTGGAGGCCTCCACGAGCATCGGCGCGAGAGAAGCGACGGCAGAGGGCGAGAAGCTCAGGCCGTCGGGTCCCGCGGTGGTGGCGGCCCCGGCGACAGATTCATCGACGTTGAGATAAGCGACGAGTTTTTTCCTCAGATCATCGGCGAATTGCTCGCCCCATTCGGTCGAGCCGGTGAGAGCGTATTCTTCACCATCCCAGCTGCAAACCACGATGGTGCGGCGCGGACGGACGTCACGCTCTTTGAGTTCGCCAAGAGAACGCGTGAGCTCCATCATCGACGCAGTGCCACTGGAAGGATCCACTCCGCCGAAAGCCCACGCGTCACGATGATTGCCGAGCAACACCCATTCGTCGGGAACTTCACTGCCGCGAATGCGCGCTTCGACAACCGTGTAGGCCCGCATGCTAGTGTCCATGTCCACTTTCACGTGAACTTTTACCGCGCCGGTGAATCGATACCGGATGGGCAAAGCACCCTGCCAATCCCGCGGTGCTTCAGGACCGTTCATGTTTTCCAGAAGGGGCTTGGCGTCGCGCCAGGAGAGGGGAAGAGCAGGAATCTTCGGGAGCGAGCGCGCTTCTTCGGGAGGGATGCGCTGTGCGCCCGGGACGGAAGCCCAGCCGGGCGTGGTGGGATCTCCAGGGACGATGTAATCGTAAGTGATCGCACCACGCTGAATGTGACTCTCCGGGCCCCAGGGGCCGTCGGGGAAGATTTTCCCTTTCGTGTATCCGTCTTCGGCTGGATCGGAATAGATAAGCAGTGCCGCGACTCCTTCGCGCTCAGCGGTGAGCGCCTTGAAGCCACGATAACTGTAGGGATTCGAATAGCGGACCAGCACGATCTTGCCCTTTACGTTGATACCGCTTTTACGAAGCAGATCGTAATCTTCAGGATTGCCGCTGTGCGCGTAGATGACTTCGGCTGTGACGTCGCCGGAAGCGGAATAGCCAAAGTAGGAGCCTGAGACAGCGGGGTTCTTCGTGTCTGGATCGGCATCGTAGGCATCCTCTCGCAGAGACGCGGTGAAGTGGACAGGCTCGGTCATTTCGAGAGAGATGTTGCGCGGGCGCGAGTGCAGCACATCGTAGCGGCGAAGAGTGACCTCTTCCCATCCCTGCTTGCGCCATTCGTCCGCGACGAGGTCCGCGAGCTGGTTGTTGCGACCGGATGCCGCAGGGTGAGGTTCCGCAGTGAAGGTGCGGTGCCATTCACGGGCCTTGTCGGGAGACGGGATTGACTGAAACATGGATTCGATTAGGTGCTCGGCGGCGGCGTGCTGTGGGGAAAAGCCGAGGATCGGTGAGCTCGATGGCGGGGACTGTTGCTGCTCAGCGGAAAGCACGAAAGCAAGAACGAGGAAAGAAACGAGGAAGGCGTAGAGATTTTGAGAACGAAGGGGCATGGTTATTTTGTTCTCCAAAAAAAAACGGCCGGGTCGAAGACGAAAGAGGGCCGACAGACCGCGCATCAAGATGCAAACACTCTTGCCACAGCCGACTGCAGCGCGTGAGCGATCAGGGCACATTCCTCCGGCAGGATCGTGAACGGCGGAGCGAGAAGTACGTGATCGCCGCGCACGCCATCAACACAGCCTTGCGTCGGATAGACGAGCACATTTTCCTCAAGACAGGCCTCGCGAATTTTCTCTGCGATGTCTTGCTCTTTTTGGAAAGGTTCGTGAGTGGCTTTGTCCTTCACAAACTCGACGCCGAGCAGAAGGCCAAGGCCGCGAATATCCCCGACATTCGGATGCGATTGAAGCGGAGAAAGGGCAGCGCACAGCTTCTGCCCGGCGGTATTTACGCGATCAAAAAGTTTGTGCGATTCGAGATAATCGAGAACAGCGTTGCCCGCGGCGGTGGAGACTGGATGCGCCTGATAAGTGAAGCCGTGCATGAAGACGCCAGAGCCCCGTTCGAATGCCGCGACGACGCGCGCGGAAACGAGAACCGCGCCGAGCGGCGCGTAACCGCTGGCCACTCCCTTACCCACTAGAATAATGTCCGGTTCGACGCCCCAATGCTGGACAGCGAACGGCTTTCCGGTGCGGCCCATTCCCGTCATAACTTCGTCGGCAATCAGAAGGATACCGTTCCTGAGGCAGATTTCCGCGATGCGCTGGGCGTAACCGTCGGGCGGCACGGCGGCGCCGAGAGTGGCACCGACGACCAGTTCGAACATGAAAGCTGCGGCCTCACCGGCTCCGTGTTCGCGGAGAAAGACTTCGAGATCGTCGGCGCAAACGAGCTGGCATTGCGGGAAAGTCTTTTCGAAAGGACAGTGGTAGCAGAAACACGGAGCAATGTGTCCCCATTCCGGGATCAGCGGTTCATAGGGAGCGCGACGGGCGACATTTCCGCTGACGGACATCGCGCCGAGAGTGCTGCCGTGATAGCTCTGGCGGCGGGAGAGAACGCGGTAACGATTCTTCTGGCCGCCTTCGAGGTGAAACTGGCGCGCGAGTTTTATCGCGGTTTCGGTTGCTTCCGAGCCGCCGGACGTGAAATAGACGCGGCCGCCTCTGCGAAAATTCGGGGGAGCCATCGCGAGCAATCGCTCGGCAAGTTTTTCTGCCGGCGCCGTGTGAAATTGTGAAGTGTGCGCGAAAGCGATCTGTGACGACTGCTCGGCCATGGCGCGGCCGATTTCTGGGATGCCGTGACCGATGCAAACGACCGCGGCCTGGCCAGAGGTATCGAGAAAGCGGCGGCCGTCGGCGGTGATGATCCAGCAACCTTTTCCGCGAACGGCAATAGGAAAGGTATTCTTGAAATTTCGGGGGAAAAGTCCGCTGCTCGTCGGCATGAGATGTCCGGAAAAGAATTGTAGCAGAGTAGAGAACTAGCCGCGGACTGTACTCGAAATCGGAAAGCACGGGACAAAATAACGTAGAGTCGCTAGCGTACGCGGAGGCTCTGGAAGGAGGAAACGGGGTTAGACGCGGAGCCAGCAAAGACGCTGGCCAGCCGACCTTACGGACCGCGATGTGCTACGCTGGCGCGGATTTTTTGGGATGAAGCAGGAGGAAGTCCGGCCGAGAAATCGCAACGACTGGTGAAGACGATTGGGCGCTGGAGCCTGGTGGCGTTGATCTTCAGCACGATGATCGGAGCCAGTATTCTTGGTTTGACCGCGTTGATTGCCGCGCGACTGGGGAGGTGGAGTCCCATCGGATTTCTGGCGGCGTTCGTTGGGATCGCGATTATCGCGGCGTGTATGTCGGAAGGCGCGTCGCAATTCCGAGAGGCTGGACCTGTACGCCAGGGTGGCGTTCGGACGATTTTGTGCGATTTAGAATGGCTGGTTGACGTGGCTGAAGCGTTCCGTTTGCCGCACGGCGTCCTGATTGCCGGACGCGCGCTGCTTTTCACGGGAGTGCTAGTGACACGCATGCACCTGGGAGAGCTTATCCTGATTTCCATCACGGCGGCCCTCGCGTTTGTCAACTGCCTGTGGTCACGGAAGCAGGTGACGCTCTCACAAGTTGCGCGCTAATCCGTCCGCGAGATAGCGAGGGAGCCGCGGCCATTTGGCGGTTGCCCGGTCGTGGGATTTCCTTGCTGCGAATGAGCAATGCGCGGGAGAACAAACGATGACGAAGAAGAGATCGGGCGACGCGTGGATGGCGGCAGCCGATTATGGGCGCGCGATGCCGCGATTTACCTTGAATCTGCTGGTGCGCGACGTGCAGAAATCAATTCCTTTCTATAAGGATGTCCTTGCGGCGAAGGTGCAATATGCAGACGCCGATTTCGCGGCGCTGAGTCTGCAGGGAGTGGACTTCATGCTGCACGCCGACCATACCTATGATCATCATCCGTTGTTTGAGCGGCTGAAAGTGGTTGGGGCGCGCGGAACCGGCGCGGAGTTGCGCGTGATGGGAATTGATCCTGACGCGGCCGAGAAAAGAGCAAAGGCTGCCGGAACGAGAATTATTCAGGCCGCGATGGATTTTCCGCATGGGTGGAGAGACGTCATGCTGGAAGATCCCGACGGATACATCTGGGCAGTAGGCGTGGCGATTCCTTGAGCGGCGAGCCGCAGGCAGAACTATTGGATTCGGGACCGAAACGTGACAATATCCAAGATTCTGCACGGAGTGTTGCACCTCACAGTGTTCCGAAGGAGAAGAATCGAGATGAAGCGCAGTTTTCTGCGGTGCGGTCTTGCGGGCGCGTTGTTGCTCGTCGGCGGGCTTGGCCTCGCGGGGCAACAAGCGGCGAAACATGCAATCACTTTTGACGACTTGATTAAGTTGCACCACATTGCGGAGCCACAGGTGTCGCCGGATGGAAAGTGGGTGGCCTACACGGTGGCGACGCCGGATATGGAAGCAAACCGCAACGCGAGCAACATCTGGATGGTGCCAACGACGGGGGGTTCCGCGATTCAACTGAGTCAGAGCGGGCACGATTCGTCGCCAGTGTGGTCGCCCGACGGGAAGACGCTCGCTTTTCTCTCTTCGCGCGGCGGCGATTCGCAAGTGTTTGTGCTCTCGATGGATGGAGGCGAAGCGCATGCGCTGACGAAAGTCTCTACCGGTGCGGACATCGTCAAGTGGTCGCCGGACGGAAAGATGATCGCGTTTACTTCTTTAGTTTATCCGGATTGCAAAGACGACGATTGCAACAGCAAACGCGACGCGGAGAGAGAAAAGAGCAAGGTGAAAGTACATGTGGCGGAGCATCTTCTCTACCGCCATTGGACGCATTGGAATGAGGGGAAGCGCAGCCATTTGTTCGTCGTTCCGGCGGATGGAAGCTCGGCGCCACGAGACCTCACTCCGGGAGCAAACTACGACGTTCCGCCGGATGAGCGGGGCGGGCCGGGAGATACGAATTTTTCGCCCGACGGGAAAGAGATTTGCTTCACTGCCGTTACCGACAAGATGGAGGCGGTCAGCACGAACGGTGATTTGTTCGTCGTTCCGGTTGAAGGTGGCGAGGCTAAGCGTATCACTACGCAGCCGGGATTTGACGGGAATCCGGTGTACTCACCGGATGGAAAATACATCGCCTATCGCGCGCAGCTAACGCCGGAGTACGAGGCGGATCGCTGGCGAGTGATGCTGTATGACCGGCATACAGCGAAGATCGAAAACCTGTCCGAGACATTTGACCGGAGCGCGGATGGGTTGGCTTGGGCGCCCGACAGTAAGACGATTTACCTCACAGCAGAGGACGAAACGTTGCAGCCAGTTTATTCGATTCCAGCATGTAGCTGTGGCTTGCCGATAAAAGTAATCTCGGAAGGATTCAATTCTGCGATTTCGTTTAGCAGCGATGGAAAGACACTCGTCTTTGAGCGCACGAGTCTCACGAAGCCGGCAGAAGTTTTCTTGGCGGCGAGCGACGGCTCGAACGTGCGACAACTGACCCATCAGAATGAATCGATTCTCGCGGGGCTGGAGATGAACGCACCGGAATCTTTCTGGTTCGCCGGTGCCGAAGGAACCAAAGTGCAGGCCATGCTGATTCGGCCTCCGAAAATTGATGCAACAAAAAAATATCCGCTGCTCGTGCTGCTGCACGGCGGGCCGCAGACCATGTGGTCGAACGCATGGAGTTATCGGTGGAATGCGCAAATTTTTTCCGCAGCGGGGTACGTGACACTGATGATCAACCGGCGCGGATCGACCGGGTACGGGCAAAAATTCACGGATGAGATTACGAACGACTGGGGCGGAAAAGCGTACACCGATGTGATGAATGGCGTGGACTACACGCTGAAAGAATATCCTTTCATCGACGGGAAGCGCATGGCGGCGGCGGGCGGATCTTACGGCGGGTACATGGCGGACTGGATTGCGACACACACGGGACGGTTCAAGGGGATCGTGAGCCACGCGAGCGTGTACGACAAGACGGCCATGTGGGCGACGGAAGAGCTCTGGTTTGAAGAACACGACATGCAGGGCACGCCGTGGACGAACCCGGAGAGCTACAAGAAGTGGTCGCCGTCGACATATGCCGGCGAGCTGGGAAAATTCAAAACGCCGACGCTGGTGATCGCAGGAGAGCGGGATTACCGCGTGCCATACACGCAATCGCTGGAATTTTTCAGTGCCCTGCAGCGGCAAGGAGTACCGTCGAAGCTGGTGGTTTTCCCCGACGAAGGGCACTGGGTGCTGAAGCCGCAAAACAGCCAGTTCTGGTACAAGACATTTTTGGATTGGCTGGGAACCTACCTCCATTAACCGTCGTTCTAATTCTGAAAGCCAGAGTGCCATAGGGGGACCAGCCGTTCTTCACTCCAACCATCCGGGCGCCAAGGCAGGCACCGAAAACAAACGGCTCCAAGATACGGGGACCTGCCTCCTATCTTTGCTAGAAAGAAATAATCTTGCATTCTTCTTTCCAAGAGTTTAGATTCCGCGCAAGTCCTCAGTAATGATTCCACAGTGCATGCCGCCAAGGAGGCCGATCACCCATGACGCCAAAAAAAGGAAACGACAAGGTTGATCGCCGCGATTTCATCAACGGAATGCTAATTGCCGCCGGCGCGGCTGCCGTTGGCGGCTCCTTGCCCATGCGAGCGTACGATGGGGGAACGACTTTTCCTTGTGACGGGCCGATCGGCAGCGATCCGCGAGCCCTGCGGGGCGGCCTCGGTTTTCAACATTGCGCACTGGTTGAGAGACAACCGGCTCACCTTCAAGACTAACGGCGTGCTGATCTCTTCTTCTCATTGCTACAGCTACCAAGAGAGCCAACCGATCCTGACCGACAATGGAAACCCGATCATTGTCGGTGCGGGAATGAGCGGATGTTCGGCGGCCTATTACATCACCCGGCAGCGGCCGGGGACGAAGATCCTGATTCTCGACGGGCAGCGAACACCGGGAGGCAATGCGAACCGGGATGACGCCGCGCCGATTCCCGATATCGCTTCCACAGCGACGGCGTATGCGGTACAGCCTTACGCTCCGTTTCTGGATGGCATCTACAACACGACAGGGATTCTCTGGACGAACTATCTCGTGCCTTCACCCTTCTATAGCTATTACTTTGACGATATGACGCCGTACTTGAATGCGGGGACGCACAGCTGGAACGTTGACACCTACGGGAAGGGAAGCCAATGTGACGATTCGCAGCGCGGCGCCCGTCGAGGACCTGGGCTACGACGCATACTACTGGGGAGCCAGTATTGGGCGGATTTTGAAATTGCGGACTGGGTGACCTCCAACCGATCGAATCCCAACCGGCCGACCGTGCTGACCTTTTACGGGGGCAACACGGCATCGGTGGCAGATCAGCCGAATGAGCGGATCAAATTGCTGACAACGACGTTGTCGAGTTACGAGGACTCGCTACGCGCTGACCTGAACCGCGTCCTCGCAGGGAGGAACTTTGATTTCGACCGGGACGTTAGGTTATCTCTACCACTGGGGGCACAGCATGGTTTATCCGAAGCCGGGATGGCTGTTCAGCGCTCCAATCAACAACGATGGGCAAACCATTCGCGTGCCGTCGGCACGCTTCTACGCAAGACCGCAGATCGGCCGAATATCGTTTGGCGCACAGGATGTGGACTCCAGCCCTGCGAATGAGATCGCGATCGGCGCCGGAGTAAGAACGAGCGGGGAAGTACTGCCGCTGCTTTAGCCGGGAGAGAAAATCTCGCGCACGGCGCGGCGCGCGAAGCGGAAGAGGTGATAGAGCAAGAAGGCTGAGAGCGCGATGAGTGCGGCAATGATGACCGTTGTCGCGAGCGGATGGGCCGTAGCCATCCAGGTCAGCCAAACGGCGAGAACGTCTTCGCCCAAACTTAACGCCCAATTGCTGAACGGCTCGGGGCTGGCATTGACCGCGGCGCGCGCGCTGGCTTTTGTGCCGTGGGCGGTGAGGGCAATTCCGCCGGCGATTAACGTGGCGCCCCAGCGCCATTCCGGTGCGGCTCCTCCTGCGGCGGCATAAGCAAGAAGCGCGGCAGCGGGTGGACGAATGAAAGTGTGGATGGCGTCCCAGATCATGTCGAAATAAGGGATTTTGTCAGCAAGGAATTCGATCAAGTAGAGTGCGAGCGCGATTCCGAGTACCCAGGGATGAGAAAGAACCTGCAATCCAGGCGGAAGATGGAGCACCCCCGAGCGCTGCAGAAGCCCCAGCGTCGCAACGGTGGCATAGAGATTCAATCCCGAGGAAAATCCCGTACCAAGCGCAAGGCCGAGGGTTTCCATGGAGTTCATGCAGGGTCATCATAGCAGGCGAGCATGGTCCGGACAGCCAGTTACTCCTGCATCCACAGGATTGAGGTTCTGTTTGACCGGCTGATGAAGGAAAGCGATTCTGTTGACAGGACGGTCATCCATGTTTGGGCTTAGCCATCTCTTTTATCCTTGGGGATTTGTGGTTCAAATCTTCGCCATTGTGCATTTTGTGAGACGGCGCCCGGAGAACTATTGGTTTTATGTCATTTTCTTCTTAGGATGGCTGGGGGCAGCTGTGTACATTGTCGCTGAAGTGATTCCGGATCTTGGACTTCTTCGCGGCGTGTTTCAGGGATTTGGGCGACGCTCACGCATACAAAAGGTGGAAACGGACATTCTAGACAACCCCTCTCCAGCGAACTACGAAGAGCTGGGCGAGCTCTACAAGGATCAGGGGCAGTATGAGAAGGCGCGCGATGCATTCAATCGTGCGATCACGGGACGGAGCGATTCGATCTACACATTCTATTCGCGGGCCCAATCGTCGCTGGGCATGAATGACCTGGCTGCGGCGATTCCGGACCTGGAGCGAGTAGTCGCCGGCGACCGGAAGTTCGATTATTACCGGGCCGCGGGACTGCTGGCGAATGCGTATGCGCAAACGGGTCAACTGGAACGTGCGGATCCGGTTTTCGCCGAAGTCACGCAGATTTCGACGACACCCGAGACACTTTACAACTACGCGAGTTTTCTGAAGACGGCGAACCGGCGCGATGAGTCTCGGGAATGGGCGCGGAAGCTCCTGGCGAAGAAGCGTACGCTGCCCCGATATATGCAGAGACGGGAGCGGCCGTGGTTCCGCAAGGGCAAGGCGCTGCTAAAGGAATTGGCCAGCGCGTAAGGCTGGAGTCCGGGTAACCCCTTCAGGACGCCGAAAACCCGCGATAAGCGAAGAGATCCCTGTGGAATGGATGGTGAACCACAACACCCCTGAACTCCTCTTTGAGACCATTCTGAATATCGGCCGGCAGGAACGCCGACCTGCAAAGCCGCCGCGATTTCCCGGAATCGCCTAGGGGCAGTTTGGCCACTTAAAAGACTTACTTGGCGGGAGCAAGAAATAGTCTCCAATGTCGTAGGCTAGCGGGAGTTTACAAGATGTAGCTGACTTTTTTAGGATAGTCGATGCCTTTGGTCCGTCTATCCAGACGTATCATCTTGCAAGGTAAGAACTTGGCGCTTGGCTATGGTTTTTGGATCCCGGTGGCCATTTGTATACCTACTTGGCTAGCGTGTTCGAGTTCGATCAACGATCGCCGTTGCCGTTACTGTCGGCAAGCCTTTCAACCTAATCGTTATCATCCTCGGCAACAGGTTTCTACCCACCCCGTATGCCGGAGCCAACGCCGCTCAGATTATCATCGGCAGAAGATCGCTTCCGATCCGGTGTATCAGCAGGTCTGCTTGGAGAGTCCGCGGAAATGGCGCAGGACGCATCCGGCCTGCTGGACGAAATATCGCCAGGACCACCCAGAGCAGGTGGAACGAAACCGTCGAAAACAGCGATTGCCGGACCAAAAACGGCGGCTGGCGAATCTTGCAAACAACAACTTGACTATCAGCCAAGTTGTGAGTTTTCAATCGCCTACCCCTTCTGGGTCGCTGTCTTCGGCTTCTTGCAAACAACATCCTCTTGGTGTCGCCCCTAGGGCTGGGTTATAAGCCCGCCCCATGCTGTCAAAGTTCCTCAAGTCGCGCGAGTGGATACAGGCACTTCGGAATGGTCCTGCTGGGTCCCTACTGGAAAGGTTCGCGCAAGCTTTATCGGAGATAGGGTACGCCAGGAATACGGTTCGTCTCAGTGCTGTCCCATTAAAAGTCGAATAGATTCAACTGGATGCAGGCTCGGGATCTGTGATCTCGTCGCTGAAGTTGGAAAACTCCTCTTGCAAGCGCAGGGTTTGCTATCCTTATTCAGGTCGAAAAAAAATTGAATGACTAACGCGTGACGAACTTGGGCTAATGCGGGAAGCGGTTTTTCCAGGGATTGGACATATTGAGCGGCGGCCTCAGTTATGGCGCGGCCCAGGTCGCGCATGATGGCGCTCATCAATAACTTACAAGGGGCCAAGCTGCGGATTACTATAGAACGCATACTGTCGTTTTTGGTGTCCTCTACATAATGTTTCGCGGATGAATTTAGGTATCCATGGTATTGCCTGCCTGCTCTCCAGGGCGTAGCCTCTCTTGGTCAGAGAGCTAGACGCGCATGATGGTCGGCCCGAGGAACGTTTGAAGTTGACATAGCCAAAACGGGTGCGCGCGGAACTCCAAAGGGTGATGTGTATCTCGCCAGGGGCTGGGACTCCATGGGCGGAGCTATGCCCCCCCGCAAGTGTCGACAATTTGAACAATTTGATTGCATGCAACTTGAGCTTGTCGGATAGCACTGGTGTGAATGCCCCAACCTACCCAACCTAATGGACACCCGAAGGTCGGCTATGTCATGAGCGCGTGGCCGCGGTTGTCGGAGACTTTTATCCAGAACGAAGTGATGGCCATCGAGCGGCTCGGTGCCCGCCTGCAGATTTTTACCATAAAGGAGGCGGAAGGCGAGGCCGCTCAGGCGAGCGCAGCGGGCCTACAGGTACCGGTGACATGCCTCTCGATTCAGCACCACCGGAAGCTGATCGGGCTGGCTAGTATCCGTTTATTTTTGGGACGACCGGTGCGCTGTTGTCAAACCATACTCCGGGCATTGCGCTACCGTCGCTGGGGCGTTCTCCGATGCTTCTTCCAAGCGACTTATTTAGCAGAGATACTTTTCCGGGAACCGCTGACTCATCTGCACGCGCACTTTGCCCACGACCCCGCGCTGGTCACTATGTTTACTCATTATCTGACGGGAATTCCCTATAGCTTCACGGCTCACGCCAAGGATATTTACGTGAAAACGCCGCCCGAGCTTCTTCGGGCAGAAGCCCAGAGTGCCCAAGCCGTGGTCACCTGCACGGAATACAACCGACGGTATCTGTCAAAGCAGATCGGCTCGGCAAGCAGTAGCAAACTACACCGTATTTATCACGGGCTCGATCTCTCCCAGTTTAAGTTTTGCTGGCCACGCGCTTTTGATTCAGAGCCACCAGTGATTCTGTCGGTCGGTAGGCTGGTGGAGAAGAAGGGGCTGAGCGACTTGATCTTGGCCGCTGACATTCTCCGGCAGCGCGGCCATCGCTTCCAAGTGGAGATTGTCGGGGACGGCCCTCTGCGGCAGAGCCTGGAAGCCCAGGTCAGACAGCTGGGTCTGCATGACCGAGTAAGACTGCTGGGTGCACTGCCCCACGAGAGGCTGCGCCGCGCCTACCAGAGAGTTGGCCTTTTTGCGCTTCCCTGTGTAGTTACTGCCGACGGCGACCGCGATGGCATCCCCAACGTGTTGCTCGAGGCTATGGCTAGTGGGGTACCCGTGGTGTCCACGCCCATTTCGGGCATTCCCGAGGTCATCAACTCAGAAGAGCAAGGTCTGCTGGTTCCCCCCAACAAGCCTGCCCAGCTTGCCGACGCCCTGGAAAGACTTCTCAACTCGCCAGAGTTACAAGAACGGCTAGCTTTTGCTGCCAGGGCCAAGATTGAAACTTGCTTCTCAATCGAAAAGAACTCTGCACAATTACTGTCTCTTTTTTCGAAGCAGATACGAGCCGATGAAGATTCTTTATCTGTGTAACGATCCAGGGATCGATCTAGCCGGGAAAAGCGGCGCGGCGATTCATATCCAGTCGTTCGTACGTGCTCTTGCTGACCTCGGTCACCAAGTTGTTGTGGTGGCTTGTAGCCTGCGTGGCTGTAAGCAAGCTCTCGAGGACGACCTGCATGCCACCATTTGTTCAGCACCCCTGTCTCTGTGGAACCGCGCGCTGACCCAGGTTCTAAGAGTCGCCAACCTGACCATCGGCCGAACTCCTCGTCGCAACCCGGACGCCGTTCGGGTCCTACATAATCTGACTTTCTTCATGGCGGCAAGGTGGGCTGCCAAGCAATTGCATCCAGATTTCATTTATGAGCGTTACAGTCTGTGGGCTGCGGCGGGCCTTGGCCTGGCTAAAAAACGGTCGATTCCGCTTGTCCTCGAAGTGAACGCGCCATTCGCATACGAGCAGCAGCACTACCGCGCGGGTGTCACCTGCCCTCCGCTGGCGCATTGGGTGGAAAGGACGATCTGGAGAAAGGCGAGTCTGGTGATGGCCGTTTCCGAATCACTGCACAGCCAATTGCGAAGTTTCGGAGTAAAGCCTGAGCGGATTCACGTGTTGCCTAACGCCGTTAATACGCGCTTGTTCCATACCGGCTTGGACGGCTCGCTGGTGAGGCAACGTTTTAACCTTGAAGGGCGCTTTGTCATCGGCTTTGTTGGTACGTTCAAACGCTGGCACGGGGTGGAGTTGCTGCTCTCTGCTTTTCGGGATGTGCGCAGGACGGACCCCTCAAGCCACCTACTTCTCGTGGGCGACGGGCCGATACGCCCGCAATTAGAGCAGGAAGTTCGGAACACGGGGCTCACCGAGGCAGTAACGTTCGCCGGGGCACTCGCTCACGAAGACGTGCCCCATTATGTGGCGGCCATGGATACTACCATTGCTCCTTACCCTGCTCTGGACGATTTCTACTTCTCTCCGCTGAAGCTCTTCGAATACATGGCTGCGGGCCGGGCCGTAGTGGCCAGCCGAGTCGGTCAGGTAGCAGAAGTGGTGGTCGATGGTGTTACCGGCCTGCTATTTGAGCCGGGT
>MNIJ01000232.1 GCA_001919715.1 Acidobacteria bacterium 13_1_20CM_58_21 | reverse complement strand
CCAGGGGGTCGACACGCATGGCGCCGTTTGGCCTCAGCGGATTGGTGCCGACATATAGCGGACACTGGATATCGGAGGTTGGTTGCCGTCGCCGGCTTCCTTGATCGCTTCCGAACTGATCTACAATAGACATTTATCGGAGAACTTGCATTGGCCAGTGGCTTTGATTGGTGCGGGGGCAAATGTAGAATACCGCGCGGCTGCGGCCATGCACTGGCAGAAAAATAGACCCTATGCCGCTTTCCGATTGGCTGCGGTGGGCTCTGGAGACTGCACCTGGAGGCAAACCATGAAAATCAGGAGTCTGCGTGTGCTGGTGAGTTTCTTCATCGTGTGGGGGCCGGCGAGCTTGGGTTGCGTTCGGGCATACGCGCAGTCCGACTCTGTTCCGAAGGTGGCCGCTGCGGCCGGCACGAAAATTCCCATCCCGGACATCTCGTACTCGAAGTTCATGCTGGCGAATGGCTTGACCGTGCTGGTTCACGAGGACCACAAGGCTCCCATCGTGGCGGTGAACACGTGGTATCACGTGGGATCGAAGAACGAGAAACCCGGAAAAACGGGCTTCGCGCACCTGTTTGAGCACCTGATGTTCAGCGGGAGTGACAACTTCAATTACACGTACATCAACGCGATGGAACGCATCGGCGCGACGAATCTGAACGGGACGACCAACAACGACAGGACGAATTATTTCGAAAACGTACCGACCTCGATGCTCGACTATGTGCTGTTTGCGGAGAGCGACCGCATGGGCCATTTGCTCGGCGTGCTTGACCAAAAGAAACTGGACTTGCAGCGTGGGGTGGTGCAGAACGAAAAACGGCAGGGCGAAAACCAACCTTACGGCGTGACCCGCCAGCTGCTGACGGAGAACACCTACCCGGTGGGCCATCCTTATTCCTGGACGGTAATCGGTGCGATGAAGGACCTTGATGCGGCTTCGATGAGTGACGTGCAGGAGTGGTTCAAGACCTATTACGGGCCAAACAACGTCACGCTGGTCATCGCGGGCGACATCACCCCGGAAGTAGCGCGTCAAAAAGTGGAGAAATATTACGGCGAGATCCCGCCGGGTCCCCCCATCGCCAAGAACGAGGTGTGGGTGGCCAAAAGGAGCGGGTCACACCGCGGCTGGGTGCAGGATCGCGTTCCGCAGGCACGTCTGTATCGGGTATGGAACGTGCCGCACGCATTTTCACCGGAAGAGGCCACGCTCGATCTGGTGGCCCTTGTTGTGGGCCAGGGAAAAACGTCGCGGCTCTACAAGCGGCTTGTTTACAAGGATCAGATCGCGACGAGCGCGAGTGCGGACGACAGCAACAACGAGATCGCCGGGCAATTCTTCATCACCCTGACAGCGAAACCGGGGGTCGAGCTGAAGAAAGTGGAAATAGCCGCGGATGAAGAGTTGCGGAATTTCCTGAAGAACGGACCCACCGAATCCGAATTGCAACTCGCCAAGACGCAGATCTTCGGGCAGTACGCGCGGATCATGGAGCGTATCGGAGGCTTCGGCGGCAAGAGTGACCTCCTCGCGCGCTGCCAGACGTTCGCGGGAAATCCTGATTGTTACAAGGAGTACCTGAAGCGGGTGCAGGCAGCGACACCGGCCACGGTGAAGAAGGCCGCGAACGACTGGCTGACTGACGGAGATTACATTCTGGAAGTGCAGCCGTATCCCCCCACCTTGAAAGCTGGCGCCCCGCTTGACCGCTCAAAGGAGCCGGGACTCGGTTCTGCGATGTCACTGAACCTTCCGGCGATGCAGAAGGCGACGCTCTCGAACGGATTGAAAATCGTGCTCGCGGAACGCCACTCCGCGCCGGTGGTGAACTTCTCGCTTCTGGTGGAGAGTGGTTACGCGTCGGACCCAGCAGACGCGCCGGGCACGTGTAGTTTCGCGCAGCGCATGCTGGAAGAAGGCACGCCCACGCGCGATTCGCTGAAAATCAGCGAAGAACTGCAAGCGCTGAGCGCAGAATTTTCGGCGGGCGCCAATCTAGATTGGGCAACCGTCAATCTCAACGCGCTCAAGGTCAATGTGGATCAAGCCCTGCAGATTTATGCCGACCTGATTCTTCATCCGGCGTTCCCGGAGAAGGAGTTCGAGCGGTTGCAAAAGGACCGGCTGGCGGCCATACAGCGCGAGAAGGTGACGCCCAACACCATGGCCCTGCGTGTCGTGCCGCCTCTGCTTTACGGCAAAGGGCATCCGTATGCAGGCGCTTTCGCGAGCACCGGCAGCGAATCCAGTGTGAGCAAAATGACTCGCCAGGATCTGGCGAAATTCCACGACACCTGGTACAAGCCGAACAAAGCCACGTTGCTGATCGTTGGCGATACGACGTTGGCGGAGATCACGCCGAAACTGGAAAAGCTGTTCAGTTTGTGGAAGCCCGGCGAAGTTGCGAAACGAACCATTCCGACAGTGCCAGAACCGGAAAAAGATGTGGTCTACCTGATCGACCGGCCGGGCTCAGGACAGAGTTTGATCATCGCCGCGCAACTCGCGCCGCCCTATAACGATCCCGACGAAGTATCGTTGGACTTGGTGAATGACATGTTCGGAGGGACCTTCAGTTCACGCATCAACATGAACCTGCGCGAGGACAAACACTGGTCTTATGGGGTGGGCTCGCGTCTGCTGCCGGCGCGCGGCGAGCGGCCGTTTTTCAGTGTGTCGCCTGTGCAGACCGACAAGACCAAGGAATCTTTGGCCGAACTGGTGGCTGAGTACAACAACATCGTGGGCGGCAAGCCAATTTCGGAGGCGGAACTCAAGGACGAGCAGTCTAACGCGACGTTGGGTCTACCGGGATCGTTCGAGACAGTTCAGCAACTCTCCGGCGCTTACAGCACGATCTTGCAGTACAACCTGCCGGAGGATTACTACAACACGTACACACAGCAAGTGTTGGCCATTACGCCGGACAAAGCAAACCAAGTCGCCAAGAAGTACATTCAGCCGAGCCACCTCGTCTGGGTGGTGGTGGGTGACATGAGCAAAGTTGAAACTGGTATCCGCGAGTTGAACGTCGGTGAAGTGCACAAGATTGACGCAGACGGTAACCCCGTGCAGTGAGCGACGGATGTTGAGGTTTCGATCCGGTATACAACAGGTAGAAGAAACAATGACATCATCCAACGTCTCGCGCACCCATCCTCAAGGCTGGTGATGACCTAGCCATCGAGTTGGAATGGAGTGGAATCCTCGCTGTTCCCGTGCTGAACTTGCCTGCGGGTAGCGAAATGAAGGGGATGGAACAGCAGGCGACCCGCTTTAGTCGTGGCTTACCCCGGCCTGAAGTCCGAGGCTTGCGCCACTCGCGGGGTCAGCTAGGGCGCATGGTCGACAATTGCCTCCGCCCGGGGATCCCAATAGAGCTTCTTGCCGGACCAATAGGATTGTGCCGCCATGATGCAGGCCACGGAATGCGCATATCCGTGGTGTACCGTGGCGTTCGGTTGTTTGCGGCTTCGCAAGCAATCCAGCCAGTTGGTCATGTGCGAGGGATCCTCGTCCCCTATGAACGTTGGCGGAAGTGACTTATCGTCGCCCAGGGTAACGTCCTTCACCGCTCGCCGGCTGTCAACGGCGGGATCGTCTTCGTGATTTCCTTTCTCTTCGACCATCTGCCATCGCGGACTGCCTTCGCCTCCGTGATTGATGAGGGTGGCATTCTTTCCCATGATCCGCGTAAAACTGGGCGCGTCATTGCCAAAACTCGTCGCGTAGCTCACCAGCAAGCCGCTCGAATAGGTGAACAGCGCTTGGAAGGTGTCGGGGTTCTCCCGCCCATCGTGCCAGGCAAAAACGCCGCCATTGGCCACGACTGAGGCCGGATACTTTTCGTCCAGAAAAAAGTGGCACAAGTCGATGCCATGACTCATCCACTGGTCGGGGATGCCGCTCGAAAAATCCTTGTAAAGACGAAATTCGAAGTATAGCTGAGGATCAAACGGCCGGGACGGCTTGCCCATCAACCAGGTTTGCCAGTCGGTATCCTGCTCGCGGATCATCTTCACTTCGGGACGCCCGCGCCAGCGTGGTCCGTGATAGTTCCACTCAATCTCATATTTGGTAGCTTCACCGAGAACTTTGGAGCGAACCAAGTCGCGCACGGCAATCTGATAGCGTTCGCTGCGATGCTGCGTGCCAATCTGAACAATGAGATTCTTCAGCAGCACCGCATCGCGGGCTGCTTTGACCTCTTCGAGAACGTTGCCCATAGGCTTTTCGCAGTAGGTATCTTTTCCGGCCCCGGCACTCATCTTCAGCAGCGGTGAGTGCGAGTGCTCGGGCGTGGAGATCAGCACTGCGTCCACATCCTTTAGCGCCAGCAACTCCTGCGGATGCCGAAGCGCCCGGGGTGCCTTGCCATAGAACTGTTGATTGGCGGCCATCGCTCGTTCGACATTGTGAGTCCACAAATCGCAGACTGCCGTCATCTCCACATTCTTTTGATCTTTGAGAGACGCCACAATGCCATCGAGTTCGCTGCCGCGATTGCCGACCCCGATATGCCCGAGCGAGATCCGGTCGTTGGCCCCCGCGATGCGCGTGTAGGACAGCGCCGTGCTACTCCATGCCGCACCTCCGGCTGCCACAACCGCGCCCTTGTGCAGAAACTCCCTCCGGTTGATTTTAGGGTCTGAGCTGTCCATGGGCTCCTCCTCTGTGGTTCGATTATGACCACCAACCTACTCCGCTTTCTAAGGGAAGGTCAATCAGGCAGTCCCAGCATTTTACTCAGCGTTCCGCCCATAATCATCTTGCGCGTACGCTCCGGAACATCACAGGCATCGAACATAGCGTGGTATTGGTTGGCCACGGATTCGATCTCATTCAGGTCCGTGTCTGATCCAAAAACGATCTTGATGAAGGCGTTCGGATCGTTGTTCGGCGTTTTTACACTCCATTCCGCACTGTGCCATTCTGTGGACGACCACCAAAAGATCTTCTGAAATTCCGCCAGCCGTCCATGCATTTTGGTCAAGGTCGAACCACTCAGGTCGAAAAATACGTTCGGATTCCAGCGCGCGATCTCCGCCGCCCATTCGTATTCGGGATTGCCACAGTGTGCGCCGAGCACGGTGATCCTCGGAAAACGCCGGGCAATCTCCTCCAGATAAATCGGACGCATCCGGCCCGACGCTACATCTTCCGGAGTGTCAAAATTTGCTCGCAACACGATGCCAGTGTGAAACAGGACGATCCAGCCGTACCGATTTGCCAGCTCGTACAAGGGAAAATAGGAGAGATCATTGTAGGGCTTCTTCACAAATTCCAGTTCGCCCAGGCCTCGATAGCCCATGGCATGCAGCTCTTCTGCCTGCTGGACCACGTCCGGAGCGTCGAGGTCAACGAAGCCGAAGGGAACAATCTGTCTGGGATGCTGTTTTGCGGCTTCGGCAACAACCTTGCGATTTCGAAAGGGAGTGAGCAAACATGCGGTTAGATTCAAGCGGTCCGAGAGCTTCAAAAGGTCGGAAATGAAATTGGGCTTCTTTTCGTCAAAATGCACATGCATATCGACGATGCGAGCTGGGTAGACGTGCGGCGCGGCCTGGTCCGGCAAGAACGCCTGGGACGGAACGGCCTGCCGGGAAGCCCATAACTGGGGCATAACTGCGGCGGCGCTGGCGGTGCCAAGAAACTTTCTTCGTGACACTCGATCCTTCATTTCCATCGCTCCATTTCTGAGGGCCTACCGGCGGCGCAAATAATAGAGCCCCGTACCCAATTTAGAAATCAGCTTTAGCGCGAACTGAAGTTCGCGGTTGTTGGCGGCGGTGCTGGTGATGGTGTTGAACGAGCCGCCGCCGTCCAGGAACGGGTTGGGCAATTCAAACGCGGATACCGTAGCCGTGCGGAAGCTGACATGCTTCACGGTAACGGAATATCGGCCCGGCTCCAGAGCCGTGACCGTATGATCGCCGGCGCTGGTGGTGCGCGTAACGTGGCGTGTGTTGCGATCGACATTGGTTACCGTGACCTCGGCGTCAGGAAGCACCGCGCCGCTGGCGTCAAAGACAATACCGGTGACCGTGCCGGTTCCGATCTGCGCAAATGTAGCTCTCACATTTAGCTCGGATACCCCAAGGCAAAACAGGAACCAGAGTAAAATTCTGCTTTTGAATATTTTGGACATAGTTGACAACTAAACTTGGTCGAACACGGATTTTCACCCTCACTAAGGACCCCGTGTCTGCGCTTTTTCGAGCCAACCATCGACGGCCCCGATCCGCACGCCTGCTGAACCGGCGCGTCCACATGGGCGCCCTAGTTGCGACAGAGCATACATCCGATGCTTCCGTCGAGGCTAGTTCTGGGTTTCCATGCCGGAACGGCCCTACGAAACTAGACCGTAGGGGGCTAAAACCTCCCGCATCCCCCTCGCCCCTTGATAACTCGATGGTTTCCCGAGCCCCCTTTTTATGGGCCGTGTGCGCATTCGATTGCCACAGACCTAGGTGGCCGTCCCCAAACGGCGCTGTCGCAGCCATTCGAACCAGCGCCGGTTTTCGCCTAGAATGGAAGCGTCTTCGACCAGGTTTGCCAGAGGCCCCATGACCCTGTCTCGGTGGTGTCCAATTTTGTCATCGCGAAAGATGGCTGCCTTTGCCCTGATCGCGGTCAGTCTGATGGTTGGCTACGCGCAGCCGATCACCGCGCAGGGCGGCATGAGCGGTCACCCCATGGACATGCGAGAGGCGGTCCCTCCGGAAAAACTGCCGCCCCCGCTGAAACTCACCGGAATTGGAAATGCCCACATACACATCACCGCGACTCCCGAGGCGCAGATGTGGCTTGATCAAGGCTTGAATTTGCTGCACGACTTTTGGGATTACTGGAACTACGTGCACAATTTGATGTATGCCATCGCGAACCTGATGGAAGCCGGCCAATTGAGCGAAGCGACGGCGCTCTCCGGCAAGTTGCGAGACGCGCGCGGCCAGCTTGCAAATACTCTCTATCCGTGGTCGCCGCGTGATGCCATGGCGCGCCTCGACCCCCGCCTCCTGGTCGCCCTGCGCGCTGCAGATTGGGCCGCGGCTCTCGGGCTGCTGAAGTCCAGCGATCTGCCTCGCGCCGAAGCAGCCTCGGCAGAGTTCGATGCGGAGCTATGGCGACTTTCTAATCGCTTGAAAGACGAAGCGGACGCCCAGGCCAATGAAAAAGACACAAAGACCGCGGAGGCAGCTCCGCCAAAACTGCAAGTGATGCCAGACGCGCTGCCGAAGCCGCTATTGAACAACTTATCCATCCTGTCTCTGGAACTGCGCGGCGGTTTGTTCATGGCCAAGAAGCTCACGGGCGATGCGAAAAAACTTTATGCACAAGCCGCGCAAGAAGAAAGAGCGCTCGGATACCGCGAGCCTCCGGCCTACATTCGTCCCGTTGGCGAAACCGAGGCGGCAGCGTTCATGGCTGCTTCGGATTGGACCGACGCAAAGGCGGCTTACAGAGAGGCGCTCGTCGAGCGGCCGCGCGGGCTTCCCGCTGTACGGCATGGCGATGGCCAGCGAGCTGGCTGGCGACATCAAGGCGGCCACGGCAGCGTACGAGGACTTTTTGGCGGCGTGGAAATCCGCCGATTCCGGTCTTCCGCAACTCGCTCATGCGCGCTCTCACCTCGCCTCTCACAACGGAGTCGCCGCCAGCAAATAGCCGTGCAGATTTCAGGTTAGCGTTTTCAAAACCGGAGGCGTTGGGCGTGCTTGACAGCCAGCAAATGGATGGGCCTGCCACACCATGCGGGGAACTGCCGACGGCGGGGACTGGAGAGAGCCTATGGATGGCACGGTAGCCGATCGGCGCTTGAACATCCTGGCGGTTCTCAGCCTTTTCGTGGTGGGCTGCGGGCACACTCCCACGGCTCAGGTGACAGGCGAGCAATCTCGCGTTTCGCTCCCGGCTGACGGCTCCCTCGCCATTACCAATGTGACCCTCGTTGATGTGGCGAGCGGCGCACGAGAGACTGCCGTGACAGTCGTGACCAAGGCTGGTTTGATCGCGGACATTGGTCGGGGAATCTCCATCCCACGCGAAATGGTGCGAGTGGACGGGGCGGGGAAGTTCCTCATTCCGGGCCTCTGGGACATGCACTCGCATCACCAAGCGACCGGCGGGGAAGCGCTAGACTTATTTCTCGCGAACGGCGTGGTCGGCACCCGCGACATGGGTGCAGATCTTGAATTCATCTTGCCGCTCCGAGAGCGCATAAATCGCGGCGAGTTGCTCGGACCCGAGATTGTCGCGTCCGGACCTATCCTCGACGATGCTCCGCCAGAGTTTCCGTTCCGGCGCCGCGTGACTAGCGCCGAGGAGGCCCGAGAAGCGGTCAGAGACCTTAAGGCCCGCGGAGTCGATTTCATCAAAGTGCACGACCATACGCCGCGCGAGGCGTACTTCGCCATAGCCGCGGAAGCCCCAAGACTCGGCCTGCCTTTTGCCGGCCATGTTCCGATCGAGGTGACCGTCGAGGAGGCGGCCGACTCGGGAATCAAGAGTATCGAGCATCTCGCAAACTTCCGCGTCTTCACCGAATGCTCTCCTGAAGGAGCCTACAGCGCGGTCCGCTGTCAGCCGCGGTTCGACAAACTTGCGGCCAAGGGCATATGGCAAACACCAACGATGGCCTTCTTTCGAGCCCTGCCGGAAGTGTTCTCGGGCCAACCCCTGCCCCACGCTGAATACGCCAGCGATGCACTTGTCAAGCTCACGCGCAAGAACGCGGAAGCTTCTCAGCTTGATGAACAAGCATTGTTGTCCATCCGCAACCTTAGCAAGGCCAGCCTGGCTGCTATCCACGACCTGCATTCTCGGGGCAGCCGCTTCCTGGCGGGTTCGGATGGTCTGGTGCCCGGCTTCGGCCTCCAAGACGAGCTGCAATTGATGACCGATGCCGGGTTTTCCCCTCTCCAGGCGATTCAGACGGCGACGATCAACGCCGCGAAATTTCTCGGACGAGAGAAAACTCAAGGCACGATCGAAGTCGGCAAGCGCGCCGATCTCGTGCTGCTCGATGCTGACCCGCTGACGGACATAAGCAACCTACGCCGCATTGCCGCCGTGCTCGTGCGCGGCCGGCTGCTCCCAAGACCAGATATCGACCGGATCATTTCTGCACACCGGCGTACTCTTCCGAATCCATGAGCAGGCATCACTCGTTAGGCGAACTCCATTCCTCACGATTAACGCCCCGGCAAGCCCCGGAAGCAACGGCCGGCAACCTCACCGGCCAGCGCACCCTGTGGATTTCCGGGCAGGTGAGCGTCGGAACAAATTCACGGGCGGATCCCCAACCGTTGAGTTGAAACAGGACATGGCTTTGACATGGCTGCATTGCCTCGGGGGACGCTGGAGCGTATATTGACGTGCGATCGGGCGATGCGAGTTGAAACTTCCGAAGAATCCTGGGAGGTACCTTGGCGAAACTGTGCGGATGTGTGGTGTGCTTCGTGCTTCTGGTAGCCATGCCGCTGCCTGCCGAAGCTCCGGGACTCTCCGAGATGTATGCGCTGATCCGCGCCGAAGAGACCAACAATTCCAAGATCATGTGGATCATCCACGAGATCGCGGATGTGTATGGCCCGCGCCTGACGGGCACAACGAACTTGAAGGCGGCAGACGATTGGGCCGTCAAGACGATGACGTCGTGGGGACTAGCGAACGCGCACCTAGAACCGTGGACCTTCCTGCCGCCGAGTGCCGCGACGCCGGTGCCCGGTTGGGAAAACATGGAGCTCTTGGCGGAAGCCGTTACGCCGTTCCACGGGCAACTGATGGTGAAGCCGCTGGCGTGGACGCCCAGCACGAAGGGAATCGTGACTGCGCAAGTGGTGATGGTGGATCCGCCGGGACTAGCGCCACCGACGGGTGGCGGATTTAACTTCTTTGGAGGTGCGCCGCCACCACCGGAACCGAAATGGGCAGCGCCGCCGATGCCGGCAGCAGCCAAGCCAGCCGAGCCGAAGCAGCCGACACCGGCGAAGCTTGATGCGTATTTGAATTCAGTAAAGGACAAAGTTCGCGGCGCGATCGTGTTCGTGGGAAAGCACGTGCAGGTGGCCGAGGAGATGAACCCAGCGCCCATGCGACGTCCCGAAGACGAGTGGAAGTCGCGATTCGATGCCAAGAACCCGCGCCCGTTCCGCTTTCCCGAACCGCCAAAGGTGCCGGAAGGACAGTTGACGCGCGCGGAAGTTTCGCGGCAGGTGGATCAGTTTCTTGTGGACAACGGTGCGCTGGCACGGATCAACGATGCGGGGCGAGCGCACGGAATCATCATCGCCCAACAAAACAGCACCTACGACTGGACAAGGGCGGTGCCCACGCTGGTGATGCGCAATGAAGACTATGGACGGATCTCGCGGTTGTGTGGCGACGGGACGGCAGTGACATTGCGCGTCAATATTCAGAACCAGGAGGACCCCGAGGGGACAACCGCTTATAACGCGATTGGAGAAATTCCCGGCACGGACAAGAAAGACGAGATCGTCATGCTAGGAGGCCATTACGACTCGTGGCATGACGCGACTGGAGCTACCGACAACGGCATCGGCTCCTCGATGATGCTGGAGGCGATACGGATTTTGGCGGCGGTGCACGTGAAACCGCGACGCACGATTCGAATTGCGCTGTGGAGCGGCGAAGAAGAAGGATTGCTCGGTTCGCTGGCATACGTGCAGCAGCATTTTGGGAGTTTTGAAAGCCAGAAGCCGGAGTACACGAAACTGGATGCCTATTTCAACATCGATTCCGGCACGGGGAAGCCACGAGGCGCAGGGGTGTTTGGGCCGGCGGGCGCAGCTGACATGGTTCGCGAGGCGCTGATGCCATTTGCAGATTGGGGATTCATGGGAGCTGTGGCGAGCGACAGCCGGAGCACGGGTGGAACGGACAGCACTTCCTTTAACAACGCCGGATTGCCGGGAATTGGATTGGCACAGGATGCCTTTGATTATGGTTCGTTTACGCATCACACCAATCTGGACACCTATGAGCGGATTTATGAAGAAGACGTCAGAGAAGGAGCTGTGGAAATTGCCTCGGCCGTGTATTCGCTAGCGATGGCCGACCAGATGGTACCGCGGTTCAAGGCTGAGGGGATGCCCAAGCCTGTGCCTGAACCTGGACCGGGATCGCAGGCGGCGCCGGTGCGGCATGTTCCGGCGAACTGAAGGGACACAGATTCGAGTTGCTTTCGTGATCGATGCTGCTTAAGCCTGGACCGGCGCGTGGGAAGCCATAGACCTGAATCTCGGAGCCATGGTCGACAACTCTTCCACAATTCGGTGGTGTCTCGACGGCTCGGTGTGCCCTTGCAGTTGCGAGCGGTAGAAGTAGACCTCTCGCAAGTCGCCGGTGCTGTATCGCCCGGCCTCATCGTTGAAGTGCGGAGACGCCGGACTGCCGCTCTGGCCTCCAGCGGTCACGGCTTTAGCCCGAACGTTCTCGCCAAACTCGACCACGGCAACGAAGCTGTTCCCGCTGGTGCCATACCACTTCTTCGTCCCCGGGTATGCGTGGGCACCAAAGGAGGCCAGGGAGCCCCACTGCGAAGAGGTGAAACCGACAGGAAGGCTCGGCGCGGCATCGTTGAACGGCTGCACCATGTCGCCGGTCAAGCGCTGGAATCGGTTGATGTTCCCCCACGGCGTCTTCCAGCTCCCAAAATCCGCTTCCAGCTTGTCTGACGCCTCCGACAAGGACTGCAGCAGCACTTCCGCCGGCGCCTGGCTGCAAATGTAGTCGCTCAGGTACCTACCTGCCTTTCTTGCATCGCCGCCCACGCGCCGCTGGATGTCCTCGCCCCAGAACACTGCGAGTGATGTTGGCACGGAGTTCACTCCCCACCGCAAATCCCATCCGCGCAAAATTGCAATCTGCTCGGCCACTTTCGTTTTCAGCGGAATGTCCGCCGGCGTTTCGTCCCACGCCTTGATAAGGGCCGGGACGGGCTTCTCAAACCACGTCAGATAACTGTCGTACCCCGCGGCGATAAGCGAGCTGAGCGTGAAATCCTTCTTGTCCTCTAAGACCCTGATGGCGTGAAGTCCGCGCGCGGTTTCGCCGCCCGTTTCTGTATAAGGAGGATAGTCTTCCTTCTTCGGGCTGCTCGACCCCGCTGCCGACCATGGCCAGTTGTTCGAATTGTATAGCCAGCCGCTACTTGGATTCAGCAGGTGCGGCGTCTCATCGACAGAAAGAAGCCCGTGCCACTCGGTCGCTGGATTGCTGCCATCGACCGGCTTGGTCCAGTCGAAGCTCGTGTTTCGTCTGGGAATAAAGTTGCCGTGAAAGTAGGCGATGTCCCCGTCGGCATCCGCGAAAACGGTGTTGTTCGAAGAGTTCGTATGGAGCTCCATCGTCTTGCGGAACCCCGCGTAGCTCCTCGCCTTGGTGCGTCCGTAGGACTGCATCAGCGCCTTCACCGGCTCTTGCATTAGCCGGATGCTCACCCATTTGCCGTCCGCCTCGCGGATGATTGGCCCGTGATGCGTGCGATAGACGGTGAAGTTCTTTGCCGCCATCCCATGGTCCGTCTTGTACCGCACGGTGATCCCCTTGGCCTCCACCGACCGCTGCTCTTTCCCATACTTGTAGTAAAACCGATCACCCTTCTTCTCCACTGTTTCGAGGTATTCACTGATGGCATTTACTCCGCTCGAGGTGTGCATCCACCCGACGCGATCGTTAAACCCCTGGTAGATGAAGAACTGGCCCCAGGTCACTGCTCCGTACGCATCCAGCCCTGCTTCGCTCACCATCTGCAGCTCGGACCGAAAGAAAAAAGAGGTATGCGGATTGATCAGCAGCAACGCGTGGTGCCCTGCGGTGTTCGAGGGCGCCACGGCGATCCCGTTCGATCCCCTAGGCTCTTCATTCTCGTCGTCACCCGCAGAACCAGAGTGCGTCGCTCTCCGGGGGACTTTTCCGTAAAACGCTTCCAGTTGGCTTAGGTTCACTCGCTCGATGTCGCCTCCGATGCTCCCCTCTGTAAACGTCAGCGCCATCCACGGTTCAAATCGCTGGATGACCCTGGGTTTCACCTCGGGGTGCTTCGCGAGGTAGTAGTTCAGGGCGTCGGCGAACGCCTTCATCAGCCTCTTCAGCCACTCTGGGCTCGCCGCGTATTGCTTCTTGGTTGCTTGGGGGTCGATAAAGAGTTTCATCCGCAGGTCCTGGTAGATCTTGGACGCGCCCTCCGCCTCCGCGAGCCGTCCCATGGCGTTGATGTAGTTCGTCTCCACACGATTGAAATCGTCCTCGGCCTGAGCGTAAATCACGCCGAAGACCACATTGGCGTCCGTCTTCCCGTAAACGTGCGCGATGCCCCAATCGTCCCGGATAATGGCGACGTTCCGCGCCTCTTGCTCCCAGCGCACGGCTTCCTGGTTTTTGTCTGCCTGCGAAGCGAAAGAGGTCGATGCGGCCGCAACAATGAAAACAAGAAAAAGCTTCTTCATGAGTGCCCCTCGAGGCGCCAGCGAAATTATGCGGCAACCACGAACAGCTTGCGCGGCGCTCTCCGGCGAACGCGCAGCCTAGTGTAGTGCGACGGAATTCCTGGCAGCCATGGCAGAGGAGCGCCTAACCCGTATACCCGCACACTCCAACGCGAGGAGAGTTAACTACCGGCAGGCACATCTCGTCGCCACACTCGTGTGCGACGGCGCAAGCTTCACAAAGCCAGCCCTTCCCATTCCCCGCGCATTCGGTACAGATTTGGGTGGCAGGCGGGATGCTGCATCGCTGGCAGCTTACCTGCGGTGCCTCGTTTCTGGCCAATAGTTCTACGGCGCCTTTCGGCATGCCTTGCTCAAGAAGGGCAACAACCTTTAGCACAAGAGCCGTTGTAGAACCATAGTCATACTCATAAAAGAACTTCATCCCTATCTCAAGCACTTCGCTCAACCGCGCTCTCATGCCCATTTCTTCATCACTGGGCGCGGAAGCATAACGCTTGCCGCCAATCTCAAAAGCGCTCAAGTGGCCGCAGCACTCAAGCCAGGTATGGCGGAGAAAATCGTCGAGCTTGCTTAGCGCGGCGCTCAACGGCACTGCCACATGCATCCAGTACACCCTGGCGTTACGTCCTTCGATGGCCAAATGGAAACTCGGGGCAGGCGGTCGTTTTTCAGAAACCCGCACTAGCCCGGAAGCTTGCGGTTGGCAGCAGGCGCCTAGGTGCCGGGTCATGGAAGCGTGGCCGACTAGCTCCCCGCAGAGATTGCACTTTCCCATCGATTGCTGTTTGCCCATGGCTGAGCAATATCATAATGCGTCATAAATTAAAACATTTGCGCAAAGGCCAACGACACGCTCTCGAGAATGTTGAACGCGCCAACCTCAATAACAGCCCATCTCCTGTGACGCACTACAGGAGGGCTTCCCAGGCCCCCGTTGGTCGTGTAGATTTCTTCCGTCTATGGTCATGATTCTTGCAATTTTCGCAATGTTGGCCGCGGGCAATTTGATGGCTGCCCCACCAGACGGCATTCCGCGTGACCTTGCCCGGCAGCGCGCCACTCAGATTTCAGACCTTCGCTACCATCTTCGCTTTACGCTCACTCCTCATACTCCATCTATCTCCGGCCATGAGGACCTGCAGTTTCATTCCCGTTTTTCCGGCCCCCTTCTGCTCGACTTCCGGGATGGAACGGCCGCGAACCTGACCGTCAACGGCGTCCCGGTTCCCGCAAAAATGGACCACGGTCATCTGGAGTTGCCTGTGCATACCGTGCATCGCGGCGAAAATAAGGTCAGCATGGATTTCACCGCCCCGGTCGCCACGGCGGGGAAAGCCATCACCCGCTTTGAAGACCAGGACGACAACACCGAGTACCTCTACACGCTGTTTGTCCCCATGGACGCTGATATGGCCTTTCCCTGCTTTGACCAACCTGACTTGAAAGGACGATTCCATCTCGAATTGACGGCCCCGGAAAACTGGACGGCCATTTCCAACGCTGCCATCAAATCGCAATCACCGGCCGGGGCCGGCCCTGGCCAGCGCCTTACGGTTTTTTCCGAAACCCGTCCGATCAGCACCTATCTTTTCGCCTTCGCTGCTGGCCCATTTCGCAAGGTGGGTGAAACGCCTGGCCTGCCTGGACTGTATGTCCGCCAGTCGAAATTCAAGAAGGCGGAACAGGAAGCGCCTGAAGTGCAGCAGATCACGGCCCAAGGAATCGATTATCTTTCCGGTTTCTTTGCCCAACCTTTCCCTTTTCCCAAGTACGACATGGTGATGATTCCCGGCCTTGCTTACGGTGGAATGGAACACGCCGGAGCCACTTTTCTGCGAGAGGAATCTGTGCTCTTTCGGATTGCGCCGACTCGCAGCGACCACCTCAATCGCGACATCCTGCTGCTTCATGAACTGACCCACCAATGGTTCGGCGACCTCACCACCATGCGCTGGTTTGACGACCTCTGGTTAAAGGAAGGCTTTGCTCAATACATGGCTTTTCACGCGCTGGCCTCCCTCAAGCCCAGCGAAAACATCTGGAAGCGCTTTTATCAGTCCATCAAACCCGCCGCCTACTCCATCGACTCCACCAAGGGCACGACCCCGATCTACCAGAACATCGCCAACCTCCAGGACGCCAAATCGGCCTATGGCGCGGTGGTCTACTCCAAGGCTCCGGGAGTCATCAAGCAGCTCGCCTTTGTACTCGGTGAAGAAGACTTCCGAGATGGCCTGCGCCTTTATCTAAGGGAACATGCTTACGCCAATGCGGAGTGGAGCGACCTGGTGCATTCCTTCGAGCGCGTCTCCGGAAAAACG
>MNIJ01000187.1 GCA_001919715.1 Acidobacteria bacterium 13_1_20CM_58_21 | reverse complement strand
GGTCGAATCATGGCAGGTGACGGATGGGCGACAGCAACTGATAACTGCCGGGTACGCGAGCACAGACGATGAAGGACATTTTCGGTTCGCGGAACTCAAGCCAGGCACTTTGTTGAGACAATTCCATGTGCACAGCGTTCCTTACCTGCACGAGTCGCATCTAGTTTGCTCCACAGATTTCTCTGGGAGTGCCCAAGCGAACAACGCTCCACCACTAGCGACGACTACGTACTGCCGACCGTCAAGCTCGTACGTGATCGGAGAGTTTCCCACAGGTCCGATGGCGGAATGCCAGAGTGTTACGCCGTCGCTGGTTCGTAGTGCCATAACATTGCGGACGGAATCACCAGTGAAGGCTAAACCCGAATCCGTCGTAAGAACTCCCGCGGCTGCCCCGCCACCCCCCAGGTCATGGTTCCAACGAATTTTTCCGGTTTGGTAATCGATCGCTCGCAGCACCGCCTTTCCAAAGATTCCATAATCTGCGCCGGCCCAGCCAACCGTACCGTGCTCTGGCTTCGAAAAATAAATGCCATAGGCATCCCGGGAACTGACGATTAGAAGACCGGTCTTGCCGTCGAAACTAGGTGAACGATAATTCGTCGCTCCACCCTCATCGGGCGCAACCAAGCGACCATCCCGAGCAGGATCCTTTGCGGAGTTGCGAATTGGACGGCCATGCTTATCTACACCGTTGGACCAATTAACCACCGCAAAAGTACTCGTCAGAAGGCTCTTCCCGTTGGTGCGATCGAGCACAAAGAAATAACCATTGCGGGAGGCTTGCAACACCATCTTCTTAGGAGAACCGTTGAAGGTCCCGTCCACGAGAACTGGAACCTCAACGGCATCCCAGTCATGCGTGTCATGCGGTGAGGACTGAAAACCCCAGACGAGTTTTCCTGTGTCAGGGTTCAGTGCAACGATGCTGCAGGTCCAAGGATCGTCGCCTGGGCGCATCTGCGCTGCCAGTACCGGCGTAGGATTTCCTGTTCCCACGAACACTAGATTCAGCTCTGGATCGTAAGTTCCTGTAAGCCACATATTACCTCCAGTGGCACCGCCGCTTATGGAGTCCTGAGTTCCGGGCGGAGGAGTGCTGTAAAACGTCCATTGTAGCTGACCCGTATCTGGGTCAATCGATTTCAGCATTCCGGGGAGATTGTCAAAATCTCCGGAAAGTCCCACGAGCACGTGATCGTGCACAATAAGAGGCGCCACCGATGTCCAATAACCCTCCTTCACGTCAGCGAGAACGACATTCCATCTGACCGTACCATCTCTTGCATTAAGGCAGACGAGGTGATCATCGGGGGTAGTGAAATACACAGCGTCTTTGTACAAAGCAACGCCCCGATGGCCTATATGAGAACCCTCATTCGGCGGATAGTTATAGTGCCAGACTTGGGAACCCGTCCGGGCATCAACAGCCCAAACGTGATCAGGTATCGATACGTACAGAATGCCGTTAGCGACGATTGGAGAGGACTTGATTTGGGCTGCCTGGCCTGTTTGAAAGGCCCAGGCGAGCGTGAGCTCACGAACGTTCGCTGGAGTGATCTGACTCAGCTGGCTATGACGCCGGCCGGAGTAATCGCCGTGATATATCGGCCAACTGTCGGATGTCGGCGTTGAGAGCGTGGCGGGATCGAGCCCTTGAGCGACCGCGAGGCCGCAAAACGCAGAAAGCAGAACTAGCACCACAGCGAAAGGAAAAATTGCCCACATCAGCTTCATTCTTGCGCACCTCATGCGGGAAGCGTTCGACAGCAACGCTTCGCTAGTCTCTCCACCATCAATAGCACTAAGTTGCTTTAGCGCAATGTCTGGAGGTACGCCAGAACATTGTGTATGTCTTCGTCGGTATACTTCCCTAATTGCTCAATGTGGGCTTCGAACGGATTCATCACCGTGGACTTCACCTGACTGGCAGGCCAAGACCGATACCATCCAGATGAATCGATCAGCGCAATCGTGAATTCATCGCGGTATGCCAATTTTCCGGTTACCGTTTGACCCGAGGGAAGTGTCACCGTAGCAGTTGTAGTTGCAACCGCTTCAGCGGACCCAGGAGTGCGTCGGCCCGCCGGATAGAGCATGCGCCTCAGGAGTTCTAATCCTGGGAGCTTGCCAGCAATGCCCGCAAGGTCGCCGCTGGGAGAATGGCATTTGCCGCATCCACCAGCGCCATTGAAATACCGCATCCCAGCTTCGGCGTTTCCGGTCTGGAGATCGGCGAGGTCAACGGTACGTCGCCGCCCTTCCTTTGCTTTGGCCTTCCGATCATGGATGAAGGCAACTATTGCCGCTAGTTGTTCGTCGGTGTGGTCCATTGCCGGCATTCCTTTATCAGGTCGTCCGTTCCGGATAACAGGCCCGATTCTCTCCCCGTGTACGTCTTGCGCAACAAGCCCCGACGCGATCAGGTCCGGACCGCCTTCGCCACCTCCAGCGTCACGTCCGTGGCAGAAGCTGCATTGCGCGGCGAACAAGGTTTGACCAGCTTGTATCTGTTCGGACGAATAGGAGGGTAGACTGGCACTTTGAGGCGTTACCTGTGAAGCTTGGCTTCGTTCTTCTCCGGTCTCTTCAGCTGTAGCCGGACTGGCAGAGTCGTGGTGCGGCTCTCCTTGTTGACTCTTGTTCTGACCGGCGCAGCCCCGACTAGCGGTGGGTCCGCGATCAGCAACGGTGGGCCGACGCCCCTCCTTTCCTTTGGCCTCCCGAGCGTGAATAAATGCGACGAGTGCCGCCAGTTCCTCGTCATTGAGGTCAAATGCCAGCATTCCTTTATCAGGCCGTCCGCTGCGGATCACAGGGCCGATTCTCCCTCCGTGTACGTCTTGCCCACGAAGCACAGACGCGATCAGGTCCGGACCGCCTTCGCCACCTCCAGCGTCGCGTCCATGGCAGACGCTACATCGGGCAGAGAACAGGCCGAGACCAGCTTGTATGTGTTGCGGTGTAGCGGGGCGACTAGGAACAGATCTGGCGCCGGCCGAGCCTTGACTATTCCCGATCTGCGCGTAGGACGGAGCTGCGATGCAGATGCCTACAAGAACCACAAGCCAGTACCTTCCGCTTGCTCGCAACCCATGGAAAAGCGAAGGGATCAAGGTAGAGATCCTAAATCGGTGAAGTGAACTATTTTTTTGATGCGCGGCGTTCATTATCACATCTCCGGCCCTGCAAGTGCGTGGCGAGCTCCGTAGGTTCCACTCCAGAGTTCTTCAGAATTCCCCGGACTTCCTCACAGTACGCTCTTGGATCTCGCCGGCAAGCTTCAGTCCAAGCCTGGCCGCCCAGCTGGCAGTGCTCTCCAAACCGTTGAATGGGGCTTTATCGACTGCAAACGGTCAAGAAAATAGCTGGCCTTTCCTCGTTGTCATCGCAGCCTCGAACCCCAGTAAATCTCAAGCGAACCATTGGCCAGGTTGGCTCTCTGATCCGGCGACGGATTTTGTAGGATATTGGACCACACCCCCAAATTAAGTGAGACGTTCCAAACGATCAGGCTCCGTCGCGATTTATTGTTTAGCCGTCGGTAAGACCGGAATTTGCGCGTAACCTGGAGCAACTTCGGCGATGTTGGCATCGAGCTCTGCTTTCGCATGTCCCATTACCCAGGCAATGCCGCCGGCGAGTAAACCCAGAAAAAATTCATTCTCCCAGGTTTCCGGCAGATGTCCCATCGCCGTATAAAAAACTCGTCCATGGCCGTATTGGTGCGCCCAGGTGACAGGATACGGAGGCCGTTGATAGGGCTCTCCCTGCATTCCGGTGGTCTCCACGGTTAGAATCACGTGCATATCCGAAATCAAATTTTTCAGTGAATACCATTCCTCGTTAAGGTTCTGCGGAGGTGTTTTAACACCGGGAAAGTTCGCATCGTTTACGATCAGAGTTGCAGGCTGAATCTTTCCATGCGCAAGAAACTCCCCGCCCAGCATTCTCAAATATGGTTCACTCTGCCCGCCTTGTTCAAGATCCCGTTTCGGCGAGTCCGCGCTGCCCTGAGCATTGCCCTGGGGATGAAAGGTGTCGGTGGCAGCGTGCGCGCCAATAAAACCTAGTCCGTCGTGCACCGCGTCCAGAAACGCTTGTTTCCCTCGAGGCGACATCGGGGGTTGGCCGTCCGTCCCAGGTTTTGTGAGGTCTCCGGTGGTATAGAAGAACAGCGCTGTGTACCCGCGAAACTCGCTTGAATCAAAAATTCTCCCATCCTTCGTGGCCATCAGTTCGAATCCGTGCCGTGCACCGAGACTGCGCAGCGCTTGTTCCACTACGCTCTGCTTTCCGTCTGTTGTCTTTATGACAGCATGCTCGTAACCCGAAGACTTTGTGAAAAGCAGTATGGACGGGTTACTTGCTGAGATGATTCGTGGCGGAAAAGCGAGTGCAGAGCCAATCACACCGAGCGCGCGAAGAAACTCCCTGCGATTGCGTGCCCTTCTCATTTTGTTCTCGACAATCATCGTAGTCCTTCCCCACTAAGCAGTTCCGTACTCCCAGAGCAGACATACTACGGCATCCCCGCAGACTGCGGAATCAGCTTCTTCAAGAACGACGTCCAGCGCCCCTGAATCACGTGCTCATGCGAGCCAGCAAGCGAACTGTTTGCCACGACGCTGTGCATTCACAAATATATTCTCCGCACATGCCCTTGAGATTTCTTCCATTCCTTCCGACGCCGGGAGCTGCCCGTTGAGATAGTGAATCCGGTAGTTTGTTGGAACAAGTCAAATCTCGCGCGCTTGATAACCAAAAAGGATGTAGCGTCCAAATTTCCAAAATCACCAGCCCGTTAGCATCTGCGCTCCGCGCCTGGCCCAACCAGCGGAAGCGAAGCTTTGGATCAACGTTGATGCCAACCATCAGAAACGGAGCCGAGCCATCAGCTGCATGATCCGCGGATCGCGCGCGCCGTTCACGGTTCCGAAGCCGTTGATATTGTGCAGCGAGCCGTCCGGATTAAACGGTAGGTTCGTTATGGTCGAATTTGTCAGGCTTGTGTAGTTGATGGTCGCGTTGTAGCCGCTGAACTGAGTGTGATTCAGCACGTTGAAAGCATCGGAGCGAAGTTGAAATTCGTAACGCTCCTTGAGCATAAACGTCTTCTGGAGCGAGAAGTCGATATCGTTGATTCCAGGATTGCGGAGATAGTTGGTTGGCGAGGGACTCGATGTAGTCCCCGCTTTGGGATCGCCAATCAGGTGAATGCGAGCGCCCTCAGTATACGAACCAGTGAGCTGTTGATTTGCGACGCCCGGGATGCTGAACCCTACTGTAAATGGAGATCCGGTCTGGTAAGTAAAGATACCGGAGATCTGCCAACCGTCCAGGAGAAAGTGACCCACGGCATTGTTCTTGAAGAAGCTGGGGAAGTCGTAGATGGAGTTCAGCACCAACGTATGCGCGCGATCGAAGCTGAGTGGTCCATAATTGGCCTGCCTTTCATTGTTATCAATGCGCACGTAGTCGCTGTCGCTGCTGGTGATGCCGAGCGCCTTCGACCAAGTGTAGGCAACCCCCGTGAAAAGGCCCTGCGAGAAACGGCGATTGAGAGAGACTTGCAGCGAGTTGTAGTTCGAGTAGGAACCCTCGCGGTGAATAGCGATATCTCCATAACCGATGTACGGCCGGAGGAAATTGGCATCGTAGGCGCTCGACCCGAGGACCGCCTTCGAATTTTTCGTCGGATCTTGATTTTGGGGTAGGTACGTGGCGCCGTAAGGAATGGCATTCAGGTTGATCTTATCGAGTAAGTGACGGCTCTCTGACCCTACATAAGACGTGTCCAGCATGAAATTGAACGGCAGCATCATCTGGATGCCGAAGTTGTAGTTCATCACCGTCGGGAATTTGCCATTGTAATCAAGGCCGAGCAGACTGCTGGGTGCGGGCAGAGCGGTCGCTGGATTGATCTGGCTTACGATGCCGTTCACGAGCTGCGGCTGAAACGTTGTTGGCGGATTTGTCAGTTCGTCGAAAATCTCGTTGCCCTGGAAACGGTCGTAGAAAATGCCGAAACCGCCGCGGACGACGAGGTTCTGCCTGCCGGTGACGTCGTAGGCAAAACCGAAGCGTGGGGCAGGCGCCAAACCGCGGTCTTTCTGGAGATACTTGTTGATTCCCTTACCGGCCTGGCGGATGCCGTTGAGAGGGTCGCCGGAATTCGGCACCATCTTTCCGATTGCGTAAGCCGGCAAGGTCTGGCCTGTACCAGGATCCACGGCAAGCAGCGTTTTGCCGTCGGGCCCGAACGCCGGCCGAAATAGCCGCGTGGCTCTGCTGGGATCGTAGAGGTTGGGCAGGAAGTTGGAGGTTTGCAGGGCAGCATCATACTGCGGCTGGATCCAATACATGCGTAGGCCGTAATCGAGCGTAAGACGTCGCGTCACCTTCCAGGTGTCTTGGCCATAGAACTCCACGTTCCAGTAGCGGTATTGTCCCAGCGCGTACTGCGAAGCTTGCTGAAATGTACGGTAAATGCCGAGCACGGCATTCGCGAATCCATACTGTGAGTCGTATAGGTTGGACGTATCGTCGCCGAAGTCGAACGTGCCGTTGAAGTTCGCGAATGACGACTGGTCCTTGCGGCTGCGCTGGAGATAGCCTCCGAACTTCATCGTGTGCTGCCGGAAGACCTTGCTGACGTTGTCGATGTATTCGATGGTGGTATTGTAGTTGTAAAAGGGTGCGTTATTGGTACCGAAGCTCGCGGTATTCGCGATTCGCGAACCATTGAACCCGAACGTGGGAATAAAATCATCCTTGAGGGCATTCGGATAGAGCACATTCAGATTGTTCAGGCCGGTCTTTGTGCGCGTGAGGCTGCCATTCACCGGATCGATGTTGATAATGTTCTTGCCGAAACCCCAGGTCGCTTCGTTGGCGAGTGTCGGACTGATCAGCGTAGTAGCGCTTATCGCGAAGGCGTGTCCGGGTCGTGAATCAGTAACCGGCACAAGTGGGATCGACGAACCGAGGACGAACGACCCGTAATACGAGGTGATGGCATCCTTATTGTTTACCCAACGAGTAAAAATCTTCCACTTCTTGCTGAGGTTGTAGTCGCCTCGGATGAGGTCTTCGCGCCGCGGATACGAGTCTGATAGCTGTGACCTGAAATTGTAGCCGCTCTTCTGAAACTGCTGAGCGTTTGGCAACGGATAGAGATTCAAGATGGCTAGACCGGGGGCGAACAGCCGATCTTGCGGAATGCGGCCGAGAACGCCTCCGGCAGCGAAACAGCCACTTGTGTCACTCGCGTTGCACGGCTTACCTGTCGTGTAGTCACGGATATATGGAAACGGATTTCCACTCTTGTCAACGCTTTGCGAGAAGTCGCCTTGCCTCTCAAGGGCTGTCGGCACCGTGCGGTCTTTTTCATCGTTGGGCTTCAACTGCCGCTGGTATTCCTGGCTAAGGAAGAAAAACAGCTTGTCCTTACTGCGATTGAAATGACCAGGGATGTAAATGGGACCGCCGAACGTATAGCCCTGATCGTTGAACCGGAAAAGCTTGCGCGGCAGTCCGTCGCGATTGTTCTTCCAGTTGTTGGCATTCAGCGAGTCGTTGCGGTGATACCAGTACCCGCTCCCATGGAATTCGCTCGATCCGCTCTTAGTCACAACACTGATCTGCGCGCCAGAAGAACGGCCGTACTCAGCCTGATACGCATTGGTCAGAATTCGGTACTCCTGGACGCAATCGAGACTGACGGTGGCGAGTTGGTCTCCGTTATTGCCAGTATCGACATCGCCGACGCCATCGAGCGTCAAGTTGTTCTGGTTCTGGCGTGCGCCGTTCACTGCAATCGATCCGACGCCGCCGTGGCCGGCAGTCTGAAGGTTCGGCCATGTTGCAACGCCGGGCGTAAGCTGCACGAGCGACAGATAGCTCCGGCTATTGACGGCGATATTCTCCATCTGCTTCGTGTTCAGCGTGGCGGAGCGCTCGCCGCTCTCGGTTTGAAGCTCTATGGCCTGTACCGTGACTTCCACGATCTGCCCGATCGGACCGACCTCGAGGGTCAGGTTGCCGACCGACAGCTTTTCATTCCCGTACAGGATGACGTCCTTTTTCTCGTACTTCTTGAATCCGGGCGCTTCGACGGTAATGCCATACGTGCCGGGTTGCATCTGCGGGAACACAAACCGGCCTTCGACGTCGGTCGTGGCGTTGGATATTGTTCTTTTGTTTTGCTCGACGGCATTAACCTTCGCGTTGCCGACAGCGGCCTGAGTGGCATCAATAACTGTCCCTGCAATCGAACCAGAAACCGTCTGCGCGGAGGCGTACCCTGTCAAGAGAAGTGAAGCACATACTACGATGACGATCGGTTTGGATCGCCGCGAAACTAGGCGCGATACTGGATCCAATTTGTTGCCCATTGCATGCCTCCACCCCTTGGGCTGGCAACCACCGTTGACGTACACAGACGTTCGATGCCCCTCTTCCAACGACAACCGAGAAAGCGACGGGATAGCCCGACTCTCACCTCGGCCTCAGTCGCCGACCCCTGGGGAACCCTGTCTCGGAATAGGAAACCGACTTGTTGCGTTCGATTCCGTATACCGAACCGAAGAGGTTTGCAATCAGGTCTTAAATGGCAAGTCGAATCGGGGAAACACCTGAGTAATTTCGCCGCGGTGGAACTCGCCATTCAAGGCTCCTTCGCGCATCGCAGAATCGGCGCAGGGCCGGAAAACCTGAGGACCGGCCTCTGGGCCTAACGTCATCATCTATATATAACCTCATCGGTAATATGAACCCCGGCCTTGGCAACAGGTGTGCGACGATTCGGACGGACAAAGGGCGTAAGTGATTGAAAAGATGGCGGGAACGACGAGACTCGAACTCGCGACCTCTGCCGTGACAGCGTAGCGTAGTTAGGTTCTAACGGGACGGGCGGCCTCTCCTTCTCGCGGCAATTGCTTTGACAGAGTCAATCCACGTCCCTAAACTGACAGTCATGGAAGTGCACATTAAGCCTGAGACAGAGTCGCGCCTGACTGAGCTCGCCTCCAAGAGTGGCCGCGCGACCGACGACCTCGTGGAAGATGCCCTAGCTGGATATCTGACAGAGGTGGCAGAAGTCCGCGAAATGCTTGATGGCCGCTACGATGACATTAAGAGCGGTCGAGTGAAGCCTATCGACGGCGAGGTTTTCTTTGGCGGCCTGCGTCAGCGTGAGGATGAACTGCTCAAACAGCGCAATCCCAAATGAATGCCGAACGGGGTTTTAGGCTGCACCCTGGCGCTGCGTCGGACATAACCAGCATCTGGGAATTTATTGCCAAAGACAATCCTCTTGCCGCGAAGCGTGTCCGTGAGGACGCATTTTAGACGCCATTCGCAGGCTCGTCCCTTTTCCCCATCAAGGCCACCAACGCAGAGATCTTACCTCACGACCAGTGCGTTTTCAGACGGTACGCAATTATCTTATCGCCTACACACCCGACGAAGAGTCGCTCCTTGTACTCTCCGTGCTCGATGGTCGCCGAAGCCCACGCGTGCTCGCGGCCATCCTTCGTGGACGGAAATGAATTTTCGAGTCGGAATAAATATCAACTGGTTCGCCAGACTGCACGGCACCGCTTTCAAAACATAGTCCCGATCTCGGTTTCTAGTTTCCCAAGCTTCGGACGTGGGTTCGATCCCCACCGCCCCTACCAAACTTCCAGAAACAAAGACTTTTCGATTGCTGGCTCAGTAAATCAATGCTGAGTCAGCAATGGGCCTGAACTGAGTGCACTCGCAAGCCCTTCATTGTCCTCGTGTAGGGACATCGCTGCTGGAAAGCTGTTTCTCAATCGTCGGGCGGCTCGAAGAATACTCGGCCCGTGGCTCTTGCACCGCATTCAGTCTTGCGAAACGTTGTTCCTGTTCTGTTTTCGTGTCGATTATTTCGTAGCCCTACCAGAGCACAGGTTAGAGTGGGTAAGTCCCAAGGGTCGAAGGCCGCGCCAATCCGCCGTTGATCCATGCAAACATTGTGGATTATCAATTGCCGAAAGCAGGCACGACGGTCAGTCAAATAGCCTCGGGCGTAAAAGGTTTCGAGTAAACCGACGCTGCCCAAAATCGGGAGGCTCAGCCTTCCGCAGGTGCACAACGAAACGAGTGCTTGACTTGCTCGCTGACGAGAAGTAAGCGATAATCCAGGCGTAAGGAAGTCTCGGAAGAGTAAGGATCACAGATGACGCATTCCACGATAACGAGCAAGGGACAAACGACGATTCCGGGAAAGATTCGCAAGGCGTTGCGAATCAAGCCGGGCGACAGGCTAGAGTACGTAGTGGAAGGGGACCACGCCACCATACGCGTGCATCTGGGCACGCGATCACTCAAGGGTGTATTAGCCAGCAAGAAGGGAAAGGGGATGTCCTTCGCGCAAATCCGCGAGGCCGCGGCGAAGGCAGCCCGTGGTCGTGAGGCCACTCGGTGAACAAAAGAAGGCTTGTCGACACCAATCTGATCGTTCGCTATCTAGTGCAGGACCATGAAAAGCATGCCGAGGCCGCTGGAAGGCTGTTCGATGCCTGCGACCGGGGCGACGTGGTGATTGTGGTCTTGCCAGCTGTTCTGGCCGAGTGTGTGTTTGTACTCGCGTCTTTCTACGAGCATCCACGTGGGGATATCGCGTCGGCACTGGGTAGACTCATTTCCAGCCCGTGTGTTGAAATTGATGGTGCGGCGATTCACCTGGATGCTTTGGATCGTTATCGAAAAACAAAGGTCCATTTCGTGGATTGCCTTATCGCCGCGACTGCGGCCACCGAAAACATGCCCGTTGCCTCGTTCGATCAGGACTTCCGAAAGTTCACTGACGTTCGCGTGGAAATCCAATAGCTTCGTGCCTCATTCGCCCCGTCCCCGTGTACGCCGCGTGTACCTCAGTTGGGCGATTCCGGTGTATTTGGTGTTTTTCGCGTTTATGCGAATCAACTTACACGTCTTCAATGCCACTTTTAGTTCGATCCCCACCGCCCCTGCCATCCATCTTCCTGACGGATGGACACTTAACAAAAACACGCGGGGGCAAAAAGGGGCAGATTAGGCCGATGATCCGGTTTGCGTTTTTCTTTTCAGGCGGCACGAGTGACAACCGGACGCGCCATTTCAGTGTCAAATCGGCAAAACTCCCTCCCAGACGTGGCGATCCTTTCTCAACAATCACGCCAAGGACTTGGTCGCCGTAGACTTCTTCTGCGGGCGGGGGTTGAGTGTTTCGTGTTGCTGTAACGCCTTCTGCTTGTCGGAGTTGTTTTTCGCCCGCTGCATTCTCGTTTTCTCGGTCAGGAGTCAATGCGGCAAGCCCAACTGCGCCTGCAAGGCCAGCCCGCCCAAGCTCCACGGCACGTATTATCGATGGACGGGGTTCGTGGAGGGAAAACGAACGACCAAGACCATCAGTAAAGGGACGGCCGAAGAATGCGAGCGCCGGATCAAAAACTATCGGGCCCTGCAGAGCAAATCGCTGCTTTCGAAGGGGATCGGCAGAGAGCTGCGCCGGCAGAATCTTGATCGCGACGGTTCGATCCAGCCGCGTGTCCCGCGCGCGGTACACCTCGCCCATGCCGCCCGCGCCCAGCGGCCCGACGATCTCATATGGCCCAAGTTTGCTACCCGTTGCCAGCGTCATTTGTTCAGCTCCGCGGTCCAGTTCAGAATGACGGACATAGGCTCGGTCTCCGCCTCCTTTACTTGCGTGTTGATCAGAAATCGCTGCCCGTCTCGGCTCACTCCATAAACGAACAGGTCCTTGTTTGTGACTGGCTGCCGGGGAGTGGTCTGGAAGAGTGCGACTGGCGTACCGGCATCGAAATTGGCCCCGATCGTCAGGGGTGTGGCCATCATCTTGCCGCTCGAAGAGATGTAGAACAGTTCTTTACCGTCGCCTCGCCACCGAGGTTGTTCTCCTCCGCCGATCGAGACCTGCCACTTGCCACGTGATTCCGGAAATGAAGTCACGTAAATCTCCCATTTCCCGCTCTCATTGGACGCATACGCCACCCATATTCCGTCCGGCGAGAATTGGCCATTTTTGAGGACTGACGTCGCTTTCAGGAACATGCTGTTCTTTAGCTCCGGGACAGCCACGAGCCACAGGTCGGTGCCACCTGCATAGAGGATGTATTTCCCGTCTTTGGACCAGTCATTCGGAACTTTGTCGACGTCATCGTGTACAATTTGTTTCTCTTCCTGCGTGCCATCGGAGTTTTTCATATACAGGTCGAAGCTGAGTTGACGACTGGAGGAAAACACTAACTGTGCGGCGCCTGGGCTCCAGACTGGCCCGATGTCAATGGCGGGGTCGAAAGTAAGTCGCTTGACGCTATCGCGCTGCAAGTCATACGTCCAGATGTCAGTGTTTTGGCTACCGACGTCGGTCTTACTTACCGCCGCCGATCTTCCATCCGGGGATAGGGACACGTTGCCATACACATCCGGCTTGCCGACCACCCCCAGTTCATTCCCCTTACGGTCGAACCAAACCGGTTGCGAAAGTGCGACCTGGCTGCCAGTCTGAGCGACCAGCAGACCATTATGAGAGACAGCAAAAACCGCCCTGCTGACTTGCGGAACAGCCTGAATATCCGTGAGGATGGCCGTGGGTTCTCCAGTCAATGCGATTCGCTTCAGATCGAATCGTTGGGCGAGCAGAGTCTTGTCACGGTAAAACAGAAGGTAGCCTGGCTCAGCATAGGCCGCGTTGGCAGTCGCTTCAACGACGAATCGCTTCTCGTTCGAATCCAGCGAACCCACGAAGATGCCATCTACGCCTTTCCGCCCCGAGAAATTGGCTGCTAGATACAGGTAATGCGTTCCATCAGGTAGAAACACGGGCCAGCGAAGGCTTTCTTCCCCACGACTTGGATCCGTGTTGCTGAGGCGCGCAGGTGTTCCACCTGAAGTCGAGACCCGATACAGACCTCCCGCCGCCACAGGCGCGAAAACGATCACGCCGTCCTTGTTCCAACTACCGCCTCGGCCCGAGGGCGCATCACAGATCGTTTGAACTGCGCCGCCCGACAACTCCAGCTTCTTTAGCTTTCCATCAGCAAAGAACGCGAGAAACCGCCCGTCAGGCGACCAGAATGGATAACTGGCTCCTTCGGTCTCTGCGAGGCTTGCTGCCCCGTGCGATCCCAGCTGGTAAATCCAAATCACATTCTTCCGTACAGATTCCCGATACGCGACCACGGCGAGAGTGTGTCCGTTCGGAGCTATAGCAAAGTCACGAGCCGGGAACGGCAGCGGAGCATGAAAATACATTGTTTGGTCTTGCGATTTGGAGCTGCGCCACCAGAGGGTTCCGGCTATTAGGAGGACGACGAGTGCGCAGGAGATAAGCCAGGCTAACACTTCTCGCGCATTTCTTGCCGCTACCAATGACACTGTACGGCCCATGTGCCTGCCATTTTCAGCGACCCACTTCAATTCGAGGGAGAGATCGCGAGCGGTCTGCCAACGCTCTTCGGAGTCCTTCGCCAGACATCTCCCAATGGCATGGTCGAGCGCCGGCGGCGTCATCGGTTTCACCGCGCAGATCGGCGCGGGATCCTTTTCCAGAATCGCCGAAGCCACGCTCAGTTGGCTCTTGCCTGGAAACGCTTGCTGCCCCGTCAACATTTCGTACAGCACGGCACCCAACGAAAAAATGTCGCTGCGGCCATCCAGTTCTTTTCCTTCTACCTGCTCCGGCGACATGTATTGGAACGTGCCGACGATGTTGCCTTGCCCGGTCACTGGTGGCTGCTTCGCCGCAGCCGTCAGTGTTGCTGCGGTGGCTAAGGGCACCGCAGGCTTGGCGAGCCCGAAGTCCAGTAGCTTCGCGCCCGTTGCCGTCAGCATGATGTTTCCGGGCTTCAAGTCCCGGTGTACCACGCTGCTCCGATGCGCCTTGTCCAGCGCGTCCGCGATCTGCGCACCGAATTTCAATACCTGCTCCAGCGGCAGCGCGCCTTTTTCCAGCCGCTTCGCCAGCGTTTCCCCCTCCACGCATTCCATCACCAGGTAGTCCACACCATCCTGGCTGCCCACGTCATACAACACGCAAATGTGTGGATGATTCAAATTGGAAATGGTCTTCGCTTCCCGCTCGAAACGTTGCTTCCGCACCGGATCGGAAGAAAATTGCGCGGGAAGAATCTTGATCGCCACCGTGCGCTCCAGCCGCGTATCCCGTGCGCGGTACACCTCTCCCATCCCGCCGGCGCCCAGCGGCGCGGCGATCTCATACGGTCCTAGCTTGCTGCCAGCCGCTAGCGTCATCTCCCGACTATCTCTCCATTTCGGAGGCCCAGTTCAGAATGATCGACAAGGGCGCCGCGTTGGGTTCGTCGAATCTTGTATTGACCAGAAACTTTTGGCCATCGGCGGTCACGTCGTAGGAAAACAGGTCCATCGAGGATATTGGTTGTCGCAAGTGCGTCTGAAACAGCGCTACAGGCGACCCTGCTTCGAAGTTGCTTCCCGTCTTCACTGGTACGGCCATGATTTTCCTTTCCCCGGACAGGTAGAATAACTCCTTGCCGTCCCGCCGCCAGCGCGGCTCTTCTCCGCCTCCCCTGGACACTTGCCATTTGCTGTTGGCACTTGGAAATGGCGATACATAGATCTCCCAATTCCCCGTCTCATTCGAGGAATAAGCCACCCATCTCCCATCTGGCGAAAAATGGGCGTTCCGCACGACCGACTTCGCTTGCAGGAACGGTTTGGCTTGGCGATCCGGCAAGGACACGTACCACAGCTCTGCAGCCTTCGCGGCGAGCAGGTACTTGCCGTCGCGCGACCAGTCCCAGCAATTCTGCTGCCCAGGGTGCGCAGCATTCAAATCGAAAATCTCTTCCTCGGAACCGGATCCATCTGACTTCTTTTGGTACAACCGTTGAAAAGTATTTCGATTCGACGTGAAAACCACGCGTTTGCCATCGGGACTCCAAACGGCTCCTTGGTTCAGCGAAGGATCAATCGTGAAACGCGTCACTGCGTCGTTTGTCAGTTCATGAATCCAGATGCCTAGCCTGCGTCCATCTGCTTCTGCCTGGTCAAAGGCCATCCGCCGACTGTCTGGTGAGAGGCTCGGGTTGGCCAACACTCCCGGTGGCCCGACCGTGGCCGTTGGCCTACCGTTTCGATCAAACCACGTCAACTGTGACCTGGCCGCACCTTTTCCCGTTTGCGCGACCAAAGTTCCGCTGCTAGCCACGCCGAAGAGAGCGAGGTCTATTTGCGGCAGAAATTGCACCTCGTCGCTGACGGTGCGCGGTTCGCCGCTCAGCGTATAGCCGCGGGAGTCAAACCGCTGGGCCACTAGCGATTTGTCCCGCCAGTAAAGCAGGTAACCGGGATCCACGTAGGCAGCATTGGAAGTCGCGTTCACGATAAGCCGCGTCTCAGCCGAGTCCAACGACCCCAGAAAAATCCCATTTTTTTCGAGGTGTTCGGAGAAGTTGTCGGCCAGGAAAAGGAAGTGCCGCCCGTCCGGGAGAAACACGGGCCAGCGGTGGCTTGATTCAAAGCGAGATGCATCGAGCTTGGTTATTTCGATGGGTGTCCCGCCAGAGGACGACAACCGGTATATTCCCGTGAACACATTGGGCGAAAAAAGGACTGTTCCTTCCGCGTTCCAGGTGCCCCCGCGACCGTTGGGTGCATCTCCCAACACCTGCACTAGTCCTCCCGAAAGATCTGCCTTCTTGAGCTTTCCATTGGCGAAGAACCCGAGGGACCGGCCATCGGGCGACCAGAAGGGATGAGAGGCTCCTTCTGTTCCGGGCACTGGAGTCTGCCCTCGGCCTCCCACCTTGTGTGTCCAGATGACGTACTTATTTGCTTGGTCTGAATAGGCGACCATCGCCAGGGTGCGCCCATCGGGTGAGAGTGCCACGTCGTTGGCGGGGAACGGCACGGGGCTGTAAAAGTGCATCGCAGGCGGGATTTGGCGTGTGCGAACCCACCAGGCGGCGCCTCCGCCGATCAGAAGCAACAAAAGCAAAGTTGCAACCGGCTTGCTGACACGGTCCCAGGTATTGTGACCTGCGGGGATGCCAACCGGCGGGCCGGTCTGCGAATCACCCTCTGCAATCCACTGGAGCTGCAGCTTTACGTCGTGCGCCGTCTGAATTCGCTCCTCGGGGTCCTTCGCGAGGCATGTGCGAATCAAACGACCCAGCGCAGGTGGGGCCATCGGCTGAAACGCCGAGATCGGCTGCGGCTCGTGTTCCAGAATCGCCGCAATCACACTCGCTTGGCTCTTGCCATCGAACGCGTGGTTCCCGGTCGCCATCTCGTACAACACAGCGCCAAAGGAGAAGAGATCGCTTCGCGCGTCCGTTTCTTTCCCCTCCAGTTGCTCCGGGGAGATGTATTGCACGGTTCCGAGGATGGCGCCCTCCGCCGTGAGCGGACGGCTTTTCGTCGGAGAGACCGAGAGGGTCTGGGCGCTTGCGAATGCTTCCGATACAGGCTTTGCTAAACCAAAATCCAGCAACTTCACTCCGGACTTCGTCAGCATGATGTTGCTGGGCTTCAAATCGCGATGGACTACGCCACTTCGATGGGCTTTGTCCAGCGCATCCGCAACCTGCGCGCCGAATTTCAATACTTGCTCCAGCGGCAGCGCACCTTTTTCCAAGCGCTTCGCCAGCGTCTCTCCCTCCACGCACTCCATCACCAGGTAGTCCACGCCATCCTGGCTGCCCACGTCGTGCAACACGCAAATGTGCGGATGATTCAGGCTAGAAATGTTCTTGGCCTCGCGTTCGAATCGCTGCTTTCGAATTGGATCAGCAGAAAACTGTGCAGGAAGAATCTTGAGCGCCACGGTGCGGTCCAGCCGCGTATCCCTCGCCCGATACACCTCTCCCATGCCACCCGCGCCGAGCGGCGCGCCGATCTCATACGGCCCGAGCTTGCTTCCCATTGACAGGGTCATTTGTTCACCCTGGCGGGCCAGTTGAGGACGACGGACATGGGAGAGGTCGCGGCCTCTTTTACTACGGTGTTGATCAGAAATCGCTGACCATCGCGGCTCACGTCGTACACGAAGAGGTCATTGAATGAGACGGGCTGCCGCGGAGTGGTCTGGAAAAGGGCGACGGGCTGGCCGGAAGCGAAATTTGGGCCAGTGCTCACCGGGGCGGCCATCATCTTGTAATCCGAAGAAAGGTAGAAGAGCTCTTTGCCGTCGCCGCGCCAGCGCGGTTGTTCGCCTCTTACGGTGGAGATTTGCCACGTGCCGTGTGCCTCCGGGAACGAGGTCACATAGATCTGCCACTTGCCAGTCTCATTGGAGGCGTAGGCCACCCATTTACCATCCGGCGAGAATTGGGCGTTCCTGAAGACGGAGGGTGCTTTCAGGAACAGGCTGGTCTTTAGTTCCGGGATAGTTAGAGACCACAAGTCCGTGCCTCTTATGTAAACGATGTATCTCCCGCCACTGGACCAATCATTTGGCCATTTGTCGACCTGCTGTTGCATGATGGTGGTTTCTTGCTGCGCCCCGTCCGCGTTTTTCATGTAGCCAGCTCGAAGACCGGCTGCGCGCCATCCGAGATCGAAGTTGAGTAACCGATTCGAGGCAAACACCAAGCGCGCGGAATCCGGACTCCAGACAGGAACGGCGTGATTGGAGGCGTCGAAGGTAAGCCGTTTTGCGCCTTCGCGCTGCAGTTCATAGGTCCAGATATCGCTGTTCTGGTTGGGGCTGGTCATGTCGGTCTGACTTAGGGCCACCGACTTTCCATTTGGAGCGATGGATACGTTGCCATAGACATCGGGCTTACCCACCGCACCTATTTCCTTGCCCTGACGGTCGAACCAGATCGGCTGCGAAAGGGCGACACCGCTGCCTGTCTGAGCCAGCAGAAATCCTTTATCGGAAACCGCGTATACGGCCCTTCTTATCTGGGGGTGATACTGGATCTCCGACAGGATGGTAGCCGCCTCACCTGTTAGCGCAAAACTCTGGAGATCGAAACCCTGGGCCAGAAGATCTTTATCCCGGCAAAACAGCAAGTAGCCCGGCGCGGCGTAAGCGGCGTTGGCAGTCGCCTGCAGGATGAAACGTTTTTCTTTGGAATCCAGCGATCCCACGAAGATAGCGTTTACTTCCTTCCGGCCCGTAAAATTCGCCACCATAAACAGGTAATGGGCTCCATCGGGCAAAAACATGGGCCAGCGGTAGCTGCTTTCTGCACGACTCGGGTCGGGGATGTTGATCTGCGTCGGCGTTCCGCCGGAAGCTGAGACGCGATAAAGGCCGCTTCCCTGCCGCGCATCCGGAGTGAATACGATCACGCCGTCCCTGTTCCAGGTTCCGCCGCGGCCGGAGGGGGCATCGCAGACGGTTTGCATCGGGCCACCTGAAACGTCGATCCTTTTCAATTTTCCGTCTGCAAAGAACCCGATAGACCGGCTATCCGGCGACCAGAATGAATAAGTGGCGCCCTCGGTATCGGCGGGGTATCTTGCGCTTTGCGATCCTAACTCGCAAATCCAGACCACATTCTTTCGCGCCAATTCGTGATACGAGACTACGGCGAGAGTATGCCCGTTTGGTGCGATGGCGATGTCATGCGCGGGAAGCGGGAATGAAGCAGAAAAATACAAGGTTTGTTCCGGCGGTTTGGAGCTCGGCCACCGAACGGCCCCGACGATGGCGGCCCCCGCCAGTACGCCGGCCATAAGCCATGGTAATGCTCTTTGAATCTTTCCCGGCGCGATCGCTCGCACTGCCGGGCCCGCCTGTGAACCGTCCTCAGTGATCCACTTCAGTTCGCTCGCCAGATCACTCGTGCTTTGCCACCTTTCATCGGGGAGTTTTGCCAGGCATTTCTTAATCGCGTGGTCCAGCGCCGGTGGCGTCATCGGTTTCGTCGCGCTGATTGGCTCCTGCTCCTTTTCCAAGATCGCCGACGCCACACTCAACTGACTCTTGCCCTCAAACGCTCGCTTCCCTATCACCATTTCGTACAGCACCGCACCCAGCGAAAAAATGTCGCTGCGGCCATCCACTTCTTTCCCTTCCACCTGCTCAGGCGACATGTATTCAAACGTCCCAACAATCGTCCCTTCTTCAGTTACCGGAGCCGCTTGCACGGCCGTCAAAGTGGCGGCGCTTGCCAACGCCACCGCTGGCTTGGCGAGGCCGAAGTCGAGCAGTTTCGCTCCCGCCGACGTCAGCATGATGTTTCCCGGCTTCAAGTCCCGGTGGACGACGCCTCTGCGGTGCGCTTTGTCCAGCGCATCGGCAATTTCCCGCCCAACTTTCAAGACTTGATCGAGCGGGAGTGAACCCTTCTCAAGACGCTTGGAGAGGGTCTCGCCTTCCACGCACTCCATGACCAGATAATCGATGCCATCCTGACTCCCCACGTCGTGGAGTACGCAAATGTGGGGATGATTCAAACTGGAAATGGTCTTGGCTTCGCGCTCGAAGCGCTGCTTGCGGATGGGATCATTCGAAAGCTCTCGTGGCAAAATCTTGATCGCTACGGTGCGCTCCAGGCGCGTGTCTCTCGCTCGATACACTTCCCCCATGCCGCCGGAACCTAGCGGCCCGGTAATTTCATAGGGGCCAAGATGTGTGCCTGGAAAGAGAGGCATAAGTTGCCGCGATTATAACCCCAGGATAGCTTCGCGCGTACCGGCAAGCCTACGTAATCCACTTGGCATCGTGCTGATACGTCCCGGGAAAAGTCGGCATCTCGTCAGGAAGTCAAGCACTGACGAGATGCGCGTTTGTCAGTAGTAACCTGCGGTCGCCTGACAACAACCTAATTGGGGCTATCAAGATACGTGGCGAGGATACGACGGCTCGAATCCAGATCACTCACGTGGAACGCTGGGAGGACGGCATCCTAAGTACTTCTCTCCATAAATACGATAACGTATTATGTGGCGCTTGTCGCCCTCTCCGGGTTATGCTGTTGCTGGGAGGGCATCAATGTGCCGCGGAAAAGTCCGTACAAGATCGCACTCACCAAGCAGGAA
>MNIJ01000018.1 GCA_001919715.1 Acidobacteria bacterium 13_1_20CM_58_21 | reverse complement strand
TTGAAAAAAATGTAGGCGTGGCCAGGGGCGAGATACATCGAGCGAATACGCGGAGTAGGCCCGCGGAAGTGATGTCCGGCAGGATCGCCCGGCGGATAGGCTTCCGTTTCCACGATGCGGCCGCTGAGGCGGCCCGCAGGGAGATTATGGACGACGACTCTTCCGATAAGGTAGCGAGCGAGACTGACAGTGTCCGTGGGAAGGTCTCGGCGGCGGAGACGGCGAATCGTGAATTTCGCCGATGAGCATTTCAGAGCCGCGCGCGACGGGGACATGGGATCTCGACTCAGTGGGAGAGCAGTTTTTGGAGGTCGTCAGAAGAAACCAGATCCTGGTATTCAGCGTGCTTGCGAATGAATCCGGAGACGTAGGGACAGAGCGGGACAACCCGTAGATCATTGACGCGGGCGAAATCGAGCGCCGCGCGCGCGAGTTTGGCAGCCAGGCCCTGGCCTTCGAGTGGCTTCGGCACTTCGGTGTGGGTATAAACGATACGGCCGGGAAAGCGGCTATAAGTCATAAAGGCGCAAAGGCCGTCAATGCCGACTTCGAAGCGCTGAGCATTTTCGTTGTGGGTGACGGTTACATCGCTGAGATTCACGTCCACGGATCACCCTGAGGCCTGGCTGGTTTTTTCATAACTGAGAGCGCCGGAGGGGCACTGCTCGACCTGTTTGACAATGCTATTGCTTTCACAGCCTTGCATATTGATCCACGGGCGAGCGTTGATGTTGAAGACCGGGCCGAGGCCCTGCACGCACTTCCCGGAGTGAATGCAGACGCCGGGTTTCCAAATGACGGTGATTTCGCCGTTCGTATAGGTTTTCTCGGACGCGCTCAAGAGGACCTCCTGTTGACCAGGAAAGTCTATCAGGGAATGCACCAAAACTACGGGGTGGAGGAGTCGGGAGGCTCGTTGTTGAAGAGGCGGGCGAGTTCAGCGTGATCGATGACCACAGCAGGGTCGCGCTGGATGGCGTCGAAGTATTTCTTCTGGAAGGCGTCCCCGGACTCCGTGGGAACGAACATTTTCCGGGCGAGGGAGATGGTCCCGCTGGTGTGTTCCGGGGTGATGGGCTCCTTGGCAGCCAGAGTTTCGTCGATGCGGACGACGAATTCGGAGAGGTTGTGCAGCCAGGCGAACTGCGAATGGTCGATTACGAGGCGGAAGAGCTCGCCGGTGTTGACATGGCCGTGCTCGCGCTCGTACTCGCGGCGCTCCATGTTGAGAAGAGTCTTGTGGAGGCGCAGAAGAGCGAGGCGAAGGAAAAGCAGCTTCTTGCGGGCGGGGGAATCGTTGTTCGCGGGATATAAATTTGAGCTTGGAGAATCCATTTTCGAATGACACCTCTATTCTCCGATAGTCGGCATGCAATTTCAAAATGAAAGCGAGAAGGCTTCGACACGGAGTTCACCGAGCACAGCGAGAAGACAGCCGAGGATCAATTGTGATAGCGCTGCTCGCCGACCGGCAGAGGGAAGGGAAGGCGGTTGCCCGGCGGCGGGAGTGGGCAGGTCGAGTAAGGAGTGTAGGCGCACGGAGGATTTTCCAGGCGATTGAAATCGAGCACCAGCTCGCCCGGCTTATCGAGGCCGTTGGTGGGGAAGCCGGTATAGAGAAATCGGCAGGCCCCGTAAGTGGTCGTGGTGCTGGTCGTGTCGCGAAGTATGAAGAAAAGTTTTGCAACGGCAGGATCTTCAAGGACAGGCTCCAACCGAAAAGTTTTTCCTCCAAGAGTGAATTCCGCGGCGCCGGGAACGGGCTGATCGTAGCTGGTGCCGACGAGGGTGGCGAGAGTGATCGTCTTTTGCGGGGAATAAGGAATCCATGTGGCGGTCACACGATACCGAGCCTTGGGCGCATACCACTTTAGCCCGTGGAAACCGATGAGGGCGGGAGAGTGAGAATCCTTGGTGCGCAGAGCGAAACGGGCTTCGCGACGGATCACGTACAAGTTCAGAGTACCGATGGTGAGATGGGGAGAAACTTTATCGTTGTTCGCCTCGGTTCGCAGAGTTTGCGGTTTCGCAGGAGTCCCGGCGACGAGGAGGCCCGGAGGGAATCCGCTCTCGGGAGCATTCAGCGTGACGGTTTCGCCGTCGAGTCGCAGGACGGCGAGGCGAGCGGGTCCGGAAGCGAGATGGATTTTGTTGTCAGGAGCGGAGCCGACGGAGTTGTCTCCCGGCTGGAGCCACTCCAGGCCGGCGAGAGAAAGCCAGCCGTCCGGCTTGAGGAGCTCTACTTTATGCGCCTCGCGCCAGGCCGCGTTGTCTTTTTGCCAGGAAGTATCCTGCGAGGCCGCCGTTGGCAGGAGCAGCGCGAACAGCAGGGCGCTGAAAGCCAGGCAGGCCAAACGATTCCTGAAGGGCATGAGTCGAACCATGATGTGATCTAACAGAACCCGCTCCCATGAGTGTATCATTTGGAGCGTTTGGCCCAGTGGGGGGGTTGGCCTTTTCTTGAAATTGATTCAGTTTATTGCCTCGGCCGAGTGCAATTCCCGACAGCAGTTCTGGTTTTTAGCATCGGAGGAACCTTCATGATTGTAGGTGTGCCCCGCGAGAGCTTTCCGGGAGAGCGGCGCGTGGCGCTGGTGCCTGCGGCCGTTCCCAATCTAACCAAGACGGGTTTCCAAGTGGTGGTGGAGGCCGAAGCCGGAGCCCGCGCCGGCTATCCGGACGCGGACTACGCCGCAAAAGGCGCAAAGATTGTCTCCGACCGCGCCGAAGTGTTTCGCGCCGCGGACATCGTTTTGCAAGTTCTATGTTACGGATCGAACGACCGAACCGGCAAGGCCGACGTTGCCCTTTTCCGCAGCGGGCAGGCGCTTATTGGATTCCTGAGGCCGCTGGGCTCCATCGAGACCATTCGGGAAATCGCCGCAAAGGGAGTGACTTCGTTTTCGGTGGAGTTGATGCCGCGGACGACGCGCGCCCAGAGCATGGACGTGCTTTCATCAATGGCCACAATTTGCGGCTACAAAGCGGTCGTGCTTGCGGCGGATACTTCGCCCCGCATTTTTCCAATGCTCACAACGGCCGCGGGAACAATTACTCCGGGCCGCGTTTTTGTGATTGGAGCCGGTGTTGCGGGTTTGCAGGCGATCGCCACGGCGCGACGACTAGGCGCCGTGGCTTCGGCTTACGACCTGCGTCCTGCCGCAAAGGAGCAAGTACAGAGCCTGGGCGGAAGATTTGTTGAACTGCCGCTCGAGGCCAAGGATGCCGAGGATGCGCGCGGCTATGCGCGGGCGCAGGACGAAGCTTTTTACAAGCGCCAGCGGGAATTGCTGGGAAAAGTTGTAGTAGAGAGCGACGTGGTGATCAGCGCGGCGGTTATTCCAGGGAAGAAGCCTCCGATTCTGGTGACCAAAGAAATGGTAGCGAGCATGGCGCCAGGGTCGGTGATCGTCGATTTGGCCGGCGAGCGCGGAGGCAATTGTGAGCTCACTCGCCCGGGAGAGATCGTCGTCGAATACGGAGTGACCATTATCGGATGGTTCAATCTGGCCAGCACGGTGCCATATCACGCCAGCCAGATGTACGCGCGAAATGTGAGCGCCTTTCTGCTACACCTCGTGAAAGACGGGAAGCTACAGCTAAATACGGATGATGAAATCGTTCGCGAAACCATGCTGACCCAGGACGGGGAAGTCGTCAATCCGCGGATCAGGGAGTTTTTTTCGCTCCCCGCCTTGCCGGGTGCATCGAAGGGGGTGACCAAGTCATGAAGCTGGATCTGCTCACCAGCCTTTACGTTTTCATGCTGGCCGCATTTATCGGATTTGAAGTCATACGGCGTGTTTCGCCTCTGCTGCATACGCCGTTGATGTCGTTGACGAACGCGCTCGATGCCATCGCCGTTGTGGGCGCCATCATTCTTGCGGGTGAGTACCATGCGCACGGGGCCATGCTTGCGAAGGTTTTGGGAACGATCGCGATCGTTGCGGCCACCAGCAACATTGTCGGTGGATTCCTGATAACCGACCGGATGCTGAGAATGTTCAAAGCCAGCGGGCCGAAGAAACCATGACCAACCTGCCCGGCACGGAACAGATCATCGAGATCGCCTACCTGTTTGCCACCGCGCTCTTCATTCTGTCTCTCAAATGGCTGAGTTCACCGACGACAGCGAGGCGTGGGGTGTTCGCAGGTGAACTGGGTATGTTGCTGGCCATTGTCGGAACTTTATTGCATCACGGTATCGTTGAATACAAGTGGATTCTGATCGCGCTGGTCCTCGGAACGATTATCGGCGTGCCGCTCGGCGAAGTGGCGATGACTGCCGTGCCGCAGCGGACGGCACTGAGCCACGCGTTTGGCGCGCTGTGCGTGACGCTGGTCGGTACGGCGGAGTTTTATTTGCGTACGCCGGATGTGCCGCGCTTCATGATGGGCGTCCTCTCGCTGGAGGTCATCCTCGGGTCGCTGACGTTCACCGGCAGCTTGATGGCCGCGGGAAAACTGCAGGAAATCTTGCCGCAGCGGCCCATCACATACAAGGGACAGAACATCGTCAACCTGGGACTCCTGGGTGTGGCCATAGCTGTCGCGGGTATGCTGGTGGCGCACCCGGAAAAGACGCAGTATTTCCCGCTGATCGTCGGCATCCCTTTATTGTTCGGCGTGATGATGATCATTCCGATAGGCGGCGCCGATATGCCCACGGTGATATCGCTGTTGAATTCCTATGCGGGGCTTTCGGCAGCGGCGATGGGTTTCGTACTGGACAGCAAGCTGTTGATTATTGCCGGCGCGCTGGACGGAGCCTCGGGCTTGATCCTTTCCGTGAACATGTCGAAAGCAATGAACCGCTCATTTTCAAATGTCCTCTTTGGCGCTTTTGGTCAGGAGCATACAGCGGCCGCGGGCCAGCAAGAGGCGCGGCCGGTGCGCAGCGCGACACCCGAAGAGGCAGCGGCGATTCTTGCGGCGGCAAACAAGGTGGTCATCGTACCGGGGTACGGAATGGCCGTGGCGCAAGCACAACACAAAGTGCGCGAATTGTACGACGCGCTGACCAAGCGCGGCGTGGATGTGAAATTCGGAATTCATCCCGTCGCCGGCCGCATGCCGGGGCACATGAATGTGTTGCTGGCAGAAGCGGACATTCCTTACGACAAGCTTCTGGACATGGAAGAAATCAACGGAGATTTTCCGCAAACCGATGTCGCTCTGGTCATTGGTGCGAATGATGTCACCAATCCTGCAGCACGTACCGACACTGCGAGCCCCATTTACGGCATGCCCGTTCTCGATGTGGATAAGGCTCGCACGGTTATGGTGATCAAGCGCAGTATGGCGGCAGGTTTTGCGGGAATCGACAATCCCCTCTACTACCTCAGCAGGACGCTCATGCTTTTCGGAGACGCAAGATCCTTCGTGGGCTCGATCGTGCGCGAACTCGGCGGTGGCCACGAGTAGCTCACCGCGTGTGGTCCACTGGTCAGCGCTTGCTCAAAGAACCCGTTGCGAACCAAGACACAAGAGCCGCAGTGTTTGATTCGGCAAGACCGAGACGCGGAGTTTTGCCTGAGTGTGTCCATCGTCAGACCTCCCACCGCAAATGAGCTAAATGGGCAAGTCGCTGACCATCCGCCGATCAGGTGCGTTGCTGAACGAGAACGACTTAAGCGGGCACGCCGGGCAAGATCGAAGATGCCGGTGCCCGGAATTTGGACCGGGAGTGCGAATTCGGACAGGCGAACGGTCTCGCTGCTACTTGGCGTCGTGGAAGATGATGCCCAGGGTCGAGCGCACACCGCGATGTACCCGGCTGACGCCGTGCCGTAGATTGGCGCGATAGTAGCCACGCGAACCCTTCACGGGCCGGTAACGCGTGGCGAAGATAATGGCCTGTCCTTGATCGGCAAGGACCACTTGTGGCTTGGACTGCGCGCGAGGTTGCTGCTCGACGAGGACGAATTCTCCGCCCTCCCAATCGCGTCCTTGCTGGCCGAGCAGGAAAACCAGTTGCAAGGGGAAACTGACGTCGCCATAGAGATCCTGATGAAGACAGTTGAAGCCACCGGCTTCGTAGCGGAGCATAAGCGGGGTTGGCTTTGTCTGCCCGGCTTGGTGGCAAATTTTCAAGAACGCTGTGTGTTCGCGAGGATAAGGAGGCGTACTTTCACCACTAACCTCCGCCCAGTGATTGGCGACTTCGGCGAGGTGGGGATAGATGCTGGTCCGGAGATGGATGATTATTTCCGGGAGCGGGTTGGCGAAGTACTTGTAGTCGCCGATGCCAAAGCGATAGCGCTCCATGACGATGTGGCTGCGAAAACGGCTTCGATCGTTGAACAGCGCGGCGAGAGAGTTGCATTCCGCAGGCGAGAGAATGGGAGCGGTAACCGCACAGCCGCGCTCGGAAAGAGCCTGCCCGGCGTTGTTCCAGTCCAGCGCCTCGACGCGCTGGGCGATCGAGAGGGTAGCGGGAGTATTCCCTGCTGCTTGAGCCATGCGGCCTCCGGAAGATTCACGATGCGCGCTCCAAATGGAAAGTTTGGAGCAAAGCGCCCGAGAGAATCTATCCGATCTTCGCCGTCAAATTACAACCCCAGGGCCGGCCAAGATCCAGAAGAGGGTCCGGTCGGTGACTGATGCGACTGGCGCTTAGATCATCCCCCGATTCGGTGCTATAGTGAGGCGCAGGCCGGGTGGTCGTTTCCATAGAAAAGATTCGCAGTTTCAGGAGGGCCGGATGAAGAGCAACGACATGCTTTCAAGAGGTACGCGCAGGGCGTTTCTCCAGTTGTCGGCTGCGGCTACCGCAGCGGCAGCTCTGCGTATCGCTACCGAGGCATCCCTCGCGGCGGAAGATCGCAGTGTTTTTCATCCTGGAGCGGTGGTGATAGACGCGAATGAAAATCCTCTGGGGCCGTGCGACGCCGCGAGGAAGGCAATCGTGGATATGGCACCGCAGGGCGGCCGATATTCCTACTGGCTAAAGGAAGAACTCGTCAAAACATTCACGGAGATGGAAGGCCTGAAACCGGAATACCTGCGCGTCTTTCCGGGCTCGAGCGAACCGCTGCATTTCTCGGTGCTGGCGTTCACTTCGCCGGCCAGGAGCTACGTCACCGCGGATCCCGGCTACGAAGCCGGAATGCGTGCGGCGAAAATCTCCGGAGCCCGCATCGCCAAGACCCCGCTGACGAAAACGTATTCGCACGATATCAAGGCGATGCTAGCGGCGGCGCCGGACGCCGGGCTTTTCTATGTGTGCACGCCGAACAATCCCACAGGAACGATGACGCCGCATTCCGGCATCGAACAACTATTGGCCGCGAAACCAAAAGGTTCGGTGGTGCTAGTGGACGAGGCCTACATCCATTTTTCGGACGGCCTTTCTGCACTCGACCTGGTGAAGGCCGATCAGGACGTGATCGTGTTGCGAACGTTTTCGAAGATTTACGGCATGGCCGGGATTCGCTGTGGAATGGCCATCGGGCGCCCCGACTTGCTCGCCAAACTGGAGACCTTCGGAGGCTGGAGCGCCATGCCGATCACCGCAGTGGCGGCCGCCACCGCAAGTCTGAAGCATGAGCATCTCGTCTCCGAGCGCAAACAGTTGAATGCTTCCATCCGGCAAAACACATTTGCTTGGCTGGCGCGCCAGGGCTATTCCTACGTCCCTTCGGAATCCAACTGTTTCATGCTGGATGCCCGGCGGCCGGCGAAAGAAGTGATCGACCGGATGGCGGCGCGAAATGTGTATATCGGGCGAGCGTGGCCCGTTTGGCCGACGCACGTGCGCATCACCGTCGGCACGGCGCCGGAGATGGAGGCCTTCCAGGAGGCTTTTCAAGCGGTAATGAAGAATTCCACCACCACCGGCTTGGCTCCGGCGCTCCCAAGGCGCCGGTCTTATCCCGACGGGCAGTCGTGGCCCAGCGTTTCTTCCTGATTCCTATCGTTGGTGTGCTGCTTGTAAGGCCAGGCAGGATTGGTGCTGCCAGACTCGCTGGAATCCGCACGAGGGGTTAAGTCTTGGTTGCACCGGCATTTTGCGATAATTAGAGTGATGTCGTCGTGCTGTTCGTGAGGGCTGAACCGCTGCACGTCAGCAACGATCGAGCCAAGCAGGGCCGGTGAAGGCAGTTCTCGGTGTCGCCTCAATGCTTCGATCAGGCGGCTTTCCCCGAATTCCTCTTCAGCACAATTGTACGATTCGGTTATGCCATCGGTGTACAGTGCGAGCGTGTCCCCGGGGTGAAGCTGGCACTCCCCAATCGAGCAATCCCACTCTTTGAAGATTCCCAAGACCGTGGCCGTAGAATCCAGCCGTTCCAGAGTGTTATCGCCCCGGAGGAGCAGGGCGGAGAGATGCCCGCAATTCGCGTAGCGCAAGCGGCCCACGTTGTCGTCGTATTCGGCAAAGAAGAGTGTG
>MNIJ01000083.1 GCA_001919715.1 Acidobacteria bacterium 13_1_20CM_58_21 | reverse complement strand
ATTCGAACCTTCACCGTCCTCATTAACAGTGAGGTGTCCTACCAGTTGGACCACGCCCCAGCGGGCTGTCTTCGCCCCGGATTTGTCCCCGGGACGCTCAGGTATTAACTAGGCCCCGCCGCAAAACGAACGTCCAGAGCCTACTTCCAAGATACCACGGGTGAGCGCTCCGGCGGACGCGTCTAAATAAAACTTATGGGGAGCAAGCAAGAGAAGGAAAATCCCGATTTGAGTGTCGTAGACCTCGACAGTTGTCGAGAAAAGTGTCGCAAGTACCGCCACTCTCCCAAGAAGGGACCGCCGTCTCGCGGTCTCGGTTGGAACGCATCTTTGGCAGGCGAATGCACTCTCTCGGGTTGGGGAGGGAGATCACCGGTGGCCGAAAAAAATCCCATGACGACCATGACGACCATGACGACCACTGGTACGGTTCGGAAATTTCGCGGAAAATGATTCCGTTTGGCATGGGAATCGGTGAGACCGAGGGCGTCGCAATGGCAGGGGGCGGACTTTTTTCCGAAGAACATGCGGCGAAAAGCAAGCCTCTGAAATTCTGGAAACCGCGAGTGACAAATTGTCGGAAGGTTGCATTCCCGAATGTTTTGTTGGACACTATCGCGTCAAGCATGATCCGGGTTTGCACTTTCCGGCTAACTCGTGGGACGCCCTGACCGCAGCTTCCTACCCGGAGCTGCTCCCCCGCAGAGTGCTGAACAGACATGGCACAGATTTTTCATCGCAGTACCAATTTCATCGCGCGGTTCAGTGTGTTTTCGGCCCTCTTTTTGGTCGGAGTGGCGCTCATAGCCGTGCTCGCGGTGGCGCGCTCGCCCTATATGACGCGACAGAACATTTCCCGCGGGCAGCCCCTGCAATTCAGCCACAAGCATCACGTGGGCGATGACGGCATCGATTGCCGCTACTGTCATACGGGCGTCGAAACTTCCGCCGTTGCCGGTATTCCACCGACCAAAACTTGCATGAACTGCCATGCGGTGCTATTCAACAATGCGGCCTACCTCGAGCCCATCCGCGAGAGCTATCGCAGCGATAAATCCATCCAGTGGGTCAAAGTTCACCGCCTGGCCGATTTCGTTTATTTTAATCACAGCATTCACGTCAACAAGGGGGTAGGCTGCTCGTCGTGCCACGGGCAGATCAACCAAATGCCGCTGGTCTTCCAGGCCCATACCTTGCTGATGCAATGGTGCCTGGACTGCCATCGCAACCCCGAGCAGGTTCTGCGCCCCAAAGATCAGATTTTCAATATGGACTGGAGGGCCCCGGATAATCAGGAGGAAGTCGGCGCCAAGCTGAGGGAAGAGTACCAGCTTCGGACAACGGCCGAGCTAACGAGCTGCTCGACCTGTCATCGCTAATGGACGGTATGCGCGAGCGCGAACAACACGAACACATGGAGGGCCGGCACGATCATGACGATCCGGCCGGAGACGGGAAGCTGCAGGATGGACCGATGGATTTGGCCGCGGTACGCGCCAAGCTGGAATCGAAAACTGGCAAGCAGTACTGGCGCACGCTCGAAGAGCTCGCTGGTGATCCGCAATTCGAAGAATTGCTGCATCGCGAATTCCCGCGCCAGGCGCCTTCGGACTGGGACAACTCCGTCGACCGGCGCGATTTCCTGAAGTTGATGGCCGCTTCGCTGGCTTTTGCGGGTCTTTCAGGCTGCGGCCGTACGCCCGAACAGTACCTCGTGCCGTACGTCAAGCAGCCCGATGGGCTGACTCTTGGAAGGCCGCAGTTCTATGCCACCGCCATGCCGTTTGGCGCGGATGCCATTGGCCTGCTGGTGGAAAGCCACGAAGGGCGGCCCACGAAAATCGAAGGCAACCCCGACCATCCGTCCAGCCTGGGCGCGACCAACGTCTTCGCGCAAGCCTCGGTTCTGAATCTTTACGACCCGGATCGCGCGCAGACGGTCACGAAATTCGGAGAAATCCAGACCTGGTCGTTGTTTGTCGAAAGCGCGCAGGCGCTCGCAGCGGAGATGAAGGGCGATGGCGGCGCGCGATTCCGCATCCTGAGCGGCATTGTTACTTCGCCGACGCTGGCCGGGCAAATTCAGTCACTACTCACGACTTTTCCGAAGGCCAAATGGCACCAGTGGGAGCCCGCCGTCGGTGACGGCACACGCGAGGGAGCGAAGCTCGCTTTCGGCAGCTACCTCAACACGGTCTATCGCCCGGAGAAGGCTGACGTCATCCTTTCACTCGACTCCGACTTTCTGGGCAGCGGTCCGGGACACATTCCCTACGCGAAGAAATTCTCGCGGCGCCGCAAACTGAATGGCCCCGACGACACGATGAACCGGCTCTATGCGGTCGAGCCGACGCCGAGCGTCACTGGTGCGACCGCGGATCATCGCTTGCCCTTACGGGCTTCCGAAGTCGAGCTCTTCGCGCGCGCGCTTGCGGCGAAGCTCGGTCTTGGCGGTTCGGTGACCCTTCCGGGCGGCGCGGAGAAGTGGCTCGACACCGTCGCTAAAGATTTGCAGGAGCACAAGGGCGTGTCGCTGGTCGCCGCAGGCGAACAGCAGCCCGCTGAAGTTCATGCTCTGGCGCATGCCATCAACGCGGCGCTCGGCAACGTCGGGACAACGCTCTACTACACCGAGCCAGTGGAAGCGCATCCGGTGAATCACCTGGAATCGTTGGCGGAATTGTGCGCTGATATCGAGGCGGGGAAGGTCGAAACGCTGCTGATTCTCGGTGGTAATCCTGTTTACACCGCGCCGCATGATTTCGATTTCGGCTCAAAGATTGCATTCGACAAGACCACCAAGCAGAAGAAAGTCAGAACTACCATCCACGTCAGCTCGCATTTTGACGAGACTTCGGAACTCTGCGACTGGCACGTTGCCGAATCGCACTACCTCGAAACCTGGGGCGATGCGCGCGCGTTCGACGGCACCGTCGGCGTGATTCAGCCGTTGATCGCGCCGCTGTACCACACGCATTCCTTGCGGGCGGTACTGGCCGCTTTCAGCGACCAGTCCGGCGTCAGCGACTATGACGCCGTCCGCGCCAACTCGGAAGCCATGGGGCAACGTCTCTTTCCCAGGTCCTCGCCGGAACCGGGCTCTTTCGAAAGATTCTGGCGCAAGTCGCTCCATGATGGAGTCGTTGCGGGCTCTGCCTTTGCGCCCCTCGCGGCCACGCTGAAGTTCGGTCCGGCGAGCCTCCCGACGCCTAAGCCCGCACCCGCTAACGAGATGGAATTCATCTTCCGCCCGGATCCTTGCGTCTACGACGGGCGCTTCGCCAATAACGGCTGGCTGCAGGAGTTGCCCAAACCCGTCACCAAGCTCACCTGGGACAACGCCGCACTGGTCAGCCCGAAGACCGCTGAAGATCTGAAAGTGACCCACAACGTCGCCTGGCGCGGCGGCGAACACGGCAAGGTTTATTCGAACGTCATCGACATTCGGCTTTCGGACAGCAAAGTCACTGCGGCTGCCTGGATCGTGCCTGGCCAAGCCGATGATACTGTCGTTCTTCCGCTGGGTTACGGCCGCAAGCGTGCCGGCTACACCGGAACGAACAAGGGTTTCAACGCCTATGCGGTGCGCACTTCCGGCGCGCTGTGGGCCGCCTTTGCCCCCAGCAGCGCCATTAGAAAAACCGGCGAAGAGTATCCTCTCGCCTGCACGCAGTATCACTTCAACATGGAAGGCCGGCAGATTCTGGCCACCGGTACTCTCGAGGAGTATCGCAAGAATCCAAATTTTGCCAACGAGCACGCCGAATTGCCCCCCCAGGAACTCTCGCTCTACAACGGTGAAGCGGAATTTCCCTACCATCGCGACAAGTGGGCGATGGCCATCGATTTAAACAAATGCAACGGCTGCAACGCCTGCGTCGTCGCTTGCCAGTCGGAGAACAACATTCCGGTCGTCGGCAAAGAGCAAGTCATGCGCGGACGCGAAATGCATTGGATCCGCATCGACCGTTATTACCAGAAGTCGGTGAAGTCCCCCACCAACGATCCGTCCAGCTACGACGTGTCGCTCTTTAATCCGCCGACTTTCTTCCAGCCCGTGCCCTGCCAGCAGTGCGAGAACGCGCCTTGCGAGCAGGTCTGTCCCGTCGGTGCCACGGTCCACAGCGCCGAAGGCCTGAACGATATGGTTTACAATCGCTGCGTTGGCACGCGCTACTGTTCGAACAACTGCCCCTACAAAGTTCGCCGCTTCAACTTCCTGCGCTTCCAGGATTGGGAGACGCCGCAACTCAAACTTCTACGCAATCCGGAAGTCACCGTGCGCAGCCGCGGCGTCATGGAAAAGTGCACCTATTGTGTGCAGCGCATCAACAACGCGCGCATCGAATCGGAAAAGCTGAACGCGCCGATTCACGACGGCACGATCGTGACGGCGTGCGAACAAGCCTGCCCGACCGAAGCCATAGTCTTCGGCAATGCCAATGACAAGGACAGCCGCGTCGCCAAACTGAAAGCACAGCAGCGGAATTACACACTCCTCGGCGAACTGAACACCCGACCGCGCACCACCTATCTCGCGGCGGTACGCAATCCGAATCCGGAATTGGAGTCGGCATGAGCGCCGGCCAGCCGCCATTCGATTCTCCCGAAATCCGCCGGCTGAGCCCGGTGATAGGTCCCGGGTATACTTACGGGTCGGTCACCGACAAAATCAGCGCGATCGTCCTGACCCGCCCAACCTCCCTCGGCTGGTATGTTGGATTTTTGATCGCCTTCAGTGTCATGGGGATGATGACCGTTGCCATCGGCTGGCTGATCATCAAAGGCACGGGTATCTGGGGCATCAACATCCCCATCGGCTGGGGCTTCGCGATCGTCAATTTCGTGTGGTGGATCGGTATTGGCCACGCGGGCACACTCATCTCCGCGATCTTATTTTTGTTGAATCAGAAGTGGCGCACCTCCATCAACCGTTTTGCCGAAGCGATGACCCTCTTTGCCGTGGCCTGCGCCGGTATTTTTCCCCTGATCCACACCGGCCGCCCCTGGTTGGCGTTTTACATGATGCCGTACCCCAGCACCATGGGGCTCTGGCCGCAATTCCGAAGCCCGTTGATCTGGGACGTGTTTGCGGTTTCCACCTACGGCACGGTTTCGCTGATGTTCTGGTTCGTGGGTCTTATCCCGGACCTGGCAACGCTGCGCGATCGCTCCATCCGGAAACCCTTGCAGATCATTTACGGCCTGCTTTCGCTGGGCTGGCGCGGTTCGGCGCGCCACTGGCATCGCTACCAGTCGGCTTACTTGCTGCTCGCCGGACTCGCGACGCCGCTGGTTCTTTCCGTGCACACGGTGGTGAGCTTTGATTTCGCGATCGCCATCGTTCCCGGCTGGCACACCACAATCTTTCCGCCGTACTTCGTGGCCGGCGCCATCTATTCGGGCTTCGCGATGGTTTTGACCATCGCGATTCCGCTGCGCAAAGCCTACGCCCTCGAAGATTTCATCACCATGCGCCACTTGGACAACATGGCCAAGGTCATGCTGGCCACCGGGCTCATCGTTGCTTATGGCTATTTTTTCGAGTTCTTCCTGTCGCTTTACAGCGGCAACAAGTTTGACGTCTTCCTCGTCCAGCAGCGCCTCCACGGTCCGTATGCTCCGTTTTACTTTGCGCTGATTCTGTCGAACATCCTGGTGCCGCAACTGCTCTGGTCCTACAAGGTGCGCCACAATGTGGTGGTCCTGTTCCTCATGTCCATCGTCGTGAATATCGGCATGTGGCTGGAGCGCTTCGTCATTGTGGTCATCAGCCTGACGCGCGACTTTGTGCCTTCCGCCTGGGGCCGTTACAGCCCGACGTTCTGGGATTGGGCCACCCTCATCGGCACCATGGGAATGTTCGCCACTCTGCTCTTCCTGTTCGTCCGCGTTCTCCCGGCGATTTCCATCGCGGAAATGCGCGAACTGGTGGCGGAGACGTCTGAGGAAGAGAAATAATGCGCCCCTCCGACCTATACGGTGTAATGGGCGAGTTCGGCACTCCTGAAGAACTCCTCGAGGCGGTCAAAAAAGTCCGCCAGGCGGGTTACCGCCGCCTGGATGCCTATGCCCCCTTCCCTATCGAAGGTCTTTCGGACGCCCTCGGCCTGAAACGCAATCTGGTGCCTGCCATTACGCTGCTCGGCGGCCTGGCGGGGGGCATCGGAGGATTTGGGTTTCAATACTGGGCTGCGGCGATCACCTACCCGCTAAACATTGGCGGCCGCCCGCTCAATAGCTGGCCCGCCTTTATTCCCGTCACCTTTGAGCTGACGATTCTGGGGGCATCGCTCGCCGCGGTGTTCGGTATGCTCGCGCTGAACAGACTGCCCCATCCCCATCATCCGGTTTTCAACGTTGCGCGTTTCACGCACGCTTCCTCGGACCGTTTTTTTGTTTGTATCGAGGCCAAAGATCCTAACTTCCATCTGGAGAAATGCGCGCGCCTTCTCCAGGAAGTTCACGCCCACCATATCACCGAGGTGTCCAATGACTGACACCTCGCGCTTCCTCGTGGCTGCCTCGGTCGCTCTGTGCCTGAGTTTCGGCAGCGGTTGTGAATATCTCCGGCAGGACATGGCCAACCAGCCGAAAAACCGGCCGCTGTCGCCCTCCGAATTCTTTGTCGATGGCCGCTCGGAACGCCCGCTGGTGGAAAACGCCGTGGCGCGCGGAGCGCTTGCTGACGACGAACTCTTCCTGCCGAAGGATTCGAACAATTTCCCGTTGCCCGTGGACCTCCAGCTTCTTGAGCGCGGCGAAGAGCGCTACAAAATTTTCTGCTCTCCCTGCCACGGTTTGCAGGGCGACGGCAATGGCATGGTGGCCGTGCGCGGCATGAAGCGGCCGCCCAGCTATCATCAAGACCGCCTCCGGCAGGCGGCCAACGGCTATTTCTACGACAACATCACCAACGGGTTTGGCCAGATGCTGGGCTATTCCGCCGAGATTCCCCCACGCGACCGCTGGGCCATCATTGCCTACATTCGCGCGCTGCAGCTCAGCCGCAACGCCAAGGCTGCCGATCTGCCCGCGGAGCTTCGCGAGAAGCTCAACCAAGGTGCAACTCCGGCCGCCAAACCGAGCGGGACGAACGATTCGCGAGGAGGCAGCTTCTAATGGCTGCGCAGGAATATCAGGCGCCGGAAAGCGTTAGCCGCCTTCAGCAGCGGGCCTATTTCGTCGGTGGCGTCGCTCTGCTCGTCTCCATTTTTGGCGCCGTGCACGCCCCCGAACTTTTCTTTCCGTCTTACTTGATGAGTTTTCTCCTGATTCTCGGTCTGACCGTGGGCTCGCTGGGCCTCCTGATGTTGCAACATCTCACCAGCGGACACTGGGGCATCATCATCCGCCGTCCGCTGGAATCGGCCACGCGCGCACTCCCATTGATGGTCATCACTTTTCTTCCCATTGCGATTTTTGGAATGAAGTATCTCTATATGGGTCACGGGGAGGGCAAGGGCTGGCTCAACGCCCCGGCCACTGGAGAAGGGGCACTCTCCGATTTTCAGAAGACCTACCTCACCGCCAGCGGTTTTTACACACGCGCGGTCATTTATTTCGTTATCTGGCTTGGGCTGATGTTCATCTTCAATGTTTCGTCGAAGCAGCAGGACCTTAACCCCCAAGACCGCGCCTTGCGCTTCCGGCTGAAGATGTTGGCCGGCCCGGGCATCATTCTCTACGTTTTTGTGATGACCTTCGCGTCCATCGATTGGGCGATGTCTCTGTCGCCGCACTGGGCCTCCACCATCTACGGTTTCCTGTTTGTGGCGGGACAGTTGATTTCCTCAATGTCGCTTATGATCGCCGTGGTCGTCTTGCTGGCACGCACCGAACCTTTCGCCAGCGTCCTGCAGAAGCGCCACCTGCACGATTTGGGAAAATTGCTGCTCGCTTTTCTGATGCTCTGGGCGTATTTCGATTTCTCGCAGCTCCTGATCATCTGGTCGGGAAACCAACCGGAAGAAATCAGCTTTTATCGCACGCGGCTGTACAGCGGCTGGGGCGTCGTCGCGGTGATCGTGCTGGTGTTCCATTTCTTCGTGCCTTTTTTTCTGCTCCTCTCGCAGGACGTGAAGCGCAATGCGAAGGTGCTTCCGAGGATCGCCATCTGGCTGATCTTTATGCGTCTTGTGGATCTATTCTGGATGACGCGTCCGGAATTTACTTCTCGCGCTATGCCCACTTGGCTGGACGTTGTTTTGCCCCTCGCGCTCGGCGGTTTGTGGCTCGGTTTCTTTGCATTCAACTTAAAGCAGTGCCCGCTGCTGCCGCTCGGCGACCCAGAACTTGCGGAGGCCATTGAGCACCATGAGCACTGAGTCTCACAACACCGGCCAGGAACCGCGCCACAAGGACGTCTCGTTTGAAGAACGCGACATCAAACCGGGCGTGATCTATGGATATCTTTTTGCCTTGGGCATCGCTGTCGTGGCCTCCTTGATGGTTTGTGTTTTTATTCTGCGCCTTACGACCACTTATACGGTTTCGACCGATGCGCCTCCGCCACCATCGCGGGAGACTCATCA